>NZ_JAPWBZ010000003.1:0-224552 GCF_041433685.1 Gemella sp. 27098_8_92 | reverse complement strand
GATCTAACAAACGTAGTAGCAACAAAAGAAGTAACTATAAATCTACATAAAGAAACTAAGCAAATGGATATGAAACCAGGTGAAGATATGATGCCAGAAAATATGACTATGGATTCTCATATGGATAAAGATATTACGCAAGATAATATGACTATGAATACTCATATGAGTAATGGAATGATGAAAAAAGGTATGCTACCAAAAACAAGTGCGGCACCTGAAGGAACAATGAGTTCAACAAATTCATCAAATACTGGAATACTAGGATTAATCATTGCAAGCTTCTTAGGTCTATTAGGATTCAGAAGAAAAAATAATTAATAAATAAAATAAACTTGTAGATTTTATCGAAATAGTGCTATACTTTTATTGTATAGTACTATTTTGATAAGAGGAGTTAAATATGGTTAATAAAATTTTATTAGTAGATGATGAAATAGAAATAACGGAGATAAATAAACGATATTTAGAGCAAGGTGGATATGATGTTGATATCGCTAATGATGGTAAAGAAGCTTTAGAGAAATACAAGAAAAATAAATATTCTTTAATAATTACAGATATAATGATGCCAAATATGGATGGCTATGATTTAATCAGCGAAGTACAGTATTTAGATGAGGAACAACCATTTTTATTCATAACAGCGAAAATAACAGAGCCAGATAAAATCTACGCTTTAAGTTTGGGAGCAGATGATTATATAGTAAAACCATTTAGTCCAAGAGAATTAGTTTTAAGAGTTAAAAATATACTACGTAGAATTGAAAAAAATAGTAGTGAAAATATTTTAACTCTAGGTGATTTAGAAATTAACTATAGTAGTAGAATTGCTATGGTAAATGATAGACAATTAGAACTAACCGTGAAATCTTTTGAATTATTATGGCTACTGGCTAATAATCCGGATCGTGTTTTTTCTAAAACAGAATTGTATGAAAAAATTTGGCAAGATGAATATGTAGAAGATGCAAATACGCTAAATGTGCATATACACTCTTTAAGAAGAATTTTAACGAAACATTCGACAAAAAAAACACCAAGTATAAAAACTGTATGGGGTCTAGGATACAAAATGGAAAAACAAGTTTAAAAATGGAAAGGAAATATAGTATGAAATTAAGAGATTATATTATTGTTGGATATATTTTATCATTTTTAATAACTATTATGGCTGTTTTTTGGGCTTCAAATTTAATGTTAATTGAAAAAAAAGATACATATTTTATAGTTGTGATTACAATAATTGCGGGGCTAATTGGAGCTACAATTAGCATTATATTATTAAAAGGTGTATTTAAGTCATTACGTGTTCTAAAGAGACAAACGATTAGTATAAGTGAGAAAAATTTTGATATTAGTAATCCTGTAGAAGGTCCTACTGAGTTTAGAGAATTATCGTTATCATTCAATGAAATGGCAAAACATTTAAAAGAAAGTTTTGAATCATTGGAAGAAAGTGAAAAAGAAAAATCCCTTATGATAGCCCAATTATCACATGATATTAAAACTCCTATAACTTCAATTCAATCAACGGCAGAAGGAATGTTAGACGGAATAATAAAAGGAGAAGAATATAAATATTATCTAGAAACAATTTGTCGTCAAACAACAAGATTGAATAAACTTGTTGAAGAATTAAATTATTTAACTTTAAGTGTAAAAGATACTAGTGAAGATGATAAAAATAAAACAATATTTTTAGACAAATTATTGATTGACTGTATGTCAGAGTTTAAGTTGCGAGCAGAAAAGGAAAATAGAGATATTTTTATTAAAGTTATTCCTGAGAATGCTAAAATAGTAAGTAATTACAATAAAATACAAAGAATTATCGTAAATTTGATAGGTAATGCATTTAAATATTCACCAAGTGGTACAAAAATAGAAATAGTTGCTGAAATACAAAATCAAGAATTATCTATTTCTGTAATTGATGAAGGTTGTGGTATAAAAGAAGAAGAGATTGATAATATTTTTAAAAGATTATATCGTGTTGAAGCATCAAGAAATATGAAAACTGGTGGTTATGGATTAGGTTTGGCAATAGCGAAACAGTTAGCCTTACAAATAAATGGAGACATATTAGTAGAAAGTGAGTATGGAAAGGGTAGTAAATTTACTTTGAAAATTAATTGTTAATATACCGAGTATATAATAATGTATTTTAATTGATTTGATTTTTTGGAAATAACAAGAGAAATTAGATTTTCAGGATTTTCAAAGTTTTGACAAAATAAATTATTCAAGGTATAATTAAAAAAAATTTACTGAGGAAAATAAATATGGCAAATTCAAAGTATATTACACGTCTTAAGCGCTCAGAAGGGTAACTAAGAGGGATTCAAAAAATGATAGAAGAAGAGAGAGATTGTATTGATATAATAACTCAATTAAGTGCAGTTCGTTCAAGCGTTGATCGTGTTATTGAGTTACTAATAACAGAGAATCTTATGGAATGTATTAATAATCCTTTAGAAAATCCCTTTGAACAGAAAGAAAAAATAGAAAAAGCTATAAAATATATAGTAAAGAGTAAATAGTTTAAAGAAATAATAAAAAGCCTTGTTTCTAACTAATCTTAGGAACAAGTTTTTTGATGATGTATTAATTTTGTATTACAGAGAATTTCAATATAGTAAAATTTGGTTGTTTTTATTGTTTAATATTTTATTTTTTTTCTTCAGGCCAATTATTCATACCACCTTCGATATTTATTATATCGAATCCTTGAGCCTCTAGAAAATCATATGCCCTAGCTGAACGTCCACCTGCTTGACATATTACATAGTATTTTTAATTTTTATCTAATTTAGTGAATTCTATACCAAGACTACTTAAAGAAAAATTTTGAGCAGAAGGTATATGACCAGCTGCATATTCGTGATTTTCTCTTACATCGAGAATTGTAAGTTCCTCATTATTATACTTTTCATAAAAATCTTTCATTGAAATATTATTTTTCATAGTTGATTCCTTTCAATATTACTAAATTTAACTACTGTATTAGTCTGATAAATTGTTATGTTTTTAACAGAGTTAAATTATTTATAGTCTGATTTTAAACTATTTTACCTCGCCATGCATGCATTCCACCTTGAACATTAACAACATCGAAACCTCTTTCTTTAAGTTTCTTTGTGGCAAGTTTACTTCTTGCTCCAGAGTGACAAATTACATATATTTTTTTGTCAGCTATTGGAGTGAAGTTGCCGATTTCATTTAGTGGAATATTTTTTGCGTTTTTTATATGGCCTCTTCTAAATTCACCAGGTGTTCTTACGTCAATTAATTGAATATTTTCCTTTAATTTATTTTCTGATTCAGTAGTAGAAATACTGTCAATTTTTGTGAATAAAAAAAACATTTTGTTTACCTCCTATATACCCTTATAGGGTATATTAAAATATTAATTGAAATCTTTGTCAAGGATGATGATTTATTATAAAGTAATAAGATAATAATAGTCCTACAAAAAATTTTTAGAGAAAGTAAGAAGAGAATTAATTATACTTTGAAAAGATTTTGAAAAATATCATAAAAAAGATGTAAATATAATTCTTTTATGTTTTATGGATAATTAGTTTTTAAAAAAATAAAACGTACCTCAGAGTTTTGATAATAATCTAAGTTGAGGTCAGCTTTTTTATATTTTATTCTTCTTCAGTCTCACGAGGGAAAATCATTGATTCACTAAAGTTCAAGTTGCGAAGAGCTGTGTAAGAATCTTCTAGAGAAATATAGTTTAATTTTCTCATAGTTAATACTCTATATTTTAAAAGTCGAACTGATTCCATTTGAAGCTCTTTAAGTTCTTCTTCAAAATCTATGTCTTCTAAAAATACTTCAAATTAAGTAAATAAGTAATATCTATATACATTTTTAACAAATTCTGCAGTATTTTCATTCGAACATTTTTCTTCAATGACATCATAAGCTATCTTAAGAAGTGCGTCTCTTATAGTAGGAGAGCAATCAATTATAGCTTGAATTTGATTCGAAGAAGATTCGGCTCTTTGTTTAATTTCATTTAATTTACTCGCAAAGTTCTCTTTTCTTCTATTTGGAACTTTTTCTTTAATTTTCTCATAAAATTCAGGAGTTAAATCTTCAGCAACAAAATGACGTATTAAACGGCGTTTTAGATTGGATTCTTTTATATATATTCTTAAATTAAGTAATAAGTTTTTTGGTATCGAATATGTGAACAATAAAGATTTTCTAAGTTGCATAAGTTTAGAAATTTCTAAAATTTGCTCAATGTTTGGATTATCTTTAAGAATTTCAGGAAGGGCTTTATCTTGAGCTTTCATTATTTTTTTGTGTAATGCTAGAGCTCCTTTTGTATTCTTAAATTCTCCAGTTTGCATATTTCTGAAATATGTTTTTAATTCGTGTAAACTTTTTATTTCAAAAGCATAAGCAACTTTTTCTTCAATAGATTTTTTAGAAATATCACGCTGTTTTAATTCTTCAAGTGTCCCTTCTAGGATTTTCTCACGAAGAGAGTATTGATTATATTCTTTTTCTTCATCCTCATCTTTAACAACAAGAGGAAGGGCGATTGTACCGATAATAATACTTAATAAAACGACATTACTTGCAATAAATAAGATGGTATTTCTAAGTGGGAAGTTATCCCCAGTGGCAGTTATAACCAGAATCATAAGTGCTGTAGCAAGTGTTACTGTACCATGAATACCACATAAACTAGTAATTAATGAGTAACTAAATCTAGAATAGTTACCTTTGTCAAATTTTCTATTTAATATTATTTTCGCTGTTTTTCTAGCAGTAGTGAAAAGATGAGGTTGGAATGATATGTAGTTGAAATATACAAAGGTCAATCTGACTATCATTAGACCTAAAAAAATAACTAATGAAATTATGAATCCATATACAATATCAATCTCTCTATTGTTAAATATAGTATGATATATCTCAGGGAGTAAATATCCTAAAAAGGTAAATACGAAACCATTTAGTACATAACTCGTAATTTGTTGAGTACTGTCTATAGTTACTGCAGCATCACTACTTACAACAGTAAGTAAGTGAAGTTTTCTTTGGTAGTTGTAAACTAGAGCTGCAATTACTACAGCTACGATACCAGAGACACCAATATGTTCTGCAAGATAGAATGCTATAACTGGTGTTATTAATTGAAAAATAACTAAAATATTAAATTCGTCAGCAAACTTTGTTGAGAATATAAATTTAATATAAGAGAATGCTATCCCAATAATAAGTCCAAAGATCGCTACACCTCCTGCAACTACTAAAAATTTATAACTAGCATTCGTGACAGAAAATGTGTTAGTAAGAACGGCTGCTAGAGCTATATTAAATGATACAAGCACAGAAGCATCATTAAGAAGTGATTCACCTTCTAATATAGCCATAAGTCCTTTAGGTAATCTCATTCCTTTAGTTATTGATTTAACAGCAACAGCATCTGTAGGTGATAAGATAGCAGCTAAAACAAAACATGCTGCCCATGGAATCATTGGAAGCAATAAATGAATTATGCTACCGACAACAATTACCATCACAAGAACTAAAAATATTGCCATATATATAATTGGTCGTTTGTCAGATATTCTTTAAGAACGAGTTGAACCCGTCAGTAAATAATAAGGGAGCGATAACTAACATCATAAACATTTCTGATTTAAACTCAAAATGAAGTGGGAGGTTAGGAATAAATGTTACCGCAGCACCAAGTATTATTTGGAATAAGGCTGCGGGAATACGTGGAAAAAGATTATTTAAAAATGAACCAAGTATTACAATTATGACAAATATACCTAGGGTAGTTAGTAATTCCATAAAAAACTCCTTTGTGATTATTTTATTATTATTATTATTTGTACCAATGTATTTTACAATTATTTAATATTAAAATCAACGATTATACAATTTTAATGAAGTTACTAATGAATATTGTAAAACATTAATTTTGATAGTTTTAGAAGAGGTGTTATTTGTTATTTTTTAGAGGTTAGGTAATAGCTTCAGTACACGTCAATAGATGTCAAAATATTGATTTTAATTGATTTTTGATTTTTTGAAACTCATTACATCGTACTATAAATCAATAAAAACTCTACCTTTTTTAGATAAATATATCAGTTGGATATTGAAGTTAAGTCCTGCTATCATTTCGATGGCAGGACTTTTTAATATTTGGTACACTAACTCTTATCTATATTTTGGTGAAGTTGAAGTTGACATCTACAAAGTTCAATGTTACAATATATTCAAAAATATATTTGAATGAGGTGTTTTATGATTCAAAATGTTGTTACTTCAATAATCCTGTATTCTGGGACAGCCGTAGACTTACTTATTATCCTAATGTTATTTTTTGCCAAAAGAAAAAGCAGAAAAGACATCATTAACATCTATTTAGGACAATTTCTAGGCTCTGTTAGTCTAATATTGCTAAGTTTACTTTTTGCGTTTGTCTTACATTATATTCCTAGTAAAGAGATTTTAGGTTTGCTCGGTTTGATTCCAATTTTCTTAGGTCTCAAAGTTTTGCTTTTAGGAGATTCTGATGGAGAAGCTATTGCCAAAGAAGGGTTGCGCAAAGATAATAAAAACCTGATTTTTCTAGTCGCTATGATTACTTTTGCAAGTTGCGGTGCCGACAATATTGGTATCTTTGTCCCATATTTTATTACATTAAATTTAGTGGATTTGATAGTGGCTTTACTTACATTTCTAGTCATGATTTATCTCTTGGTTTTTTCTGCCCAAAAATTGGTACAAGTCCCATCTGTTGGAGAAACTTTGGAAAAATATAGCAGATGGTTTATTGCCGTTGTTTATTTAGGATTGGGGATATATATCCTGATTGAAAATAACAGTCTTGACATGCTATGGACTATGTTAGGCTAGGAGAAAATATTATGAAAAAAGATAGTATCTGCCAAGTGAATATTATAAATCAACAAAATGTTACAACCGCAATGAACTACCTTGAAAAGGAAAAAGTCCAAAAATCACTTCGCATTTTAACAAAGTTTACCGATAATAAACAGATAAATATCATCTTTTACCTCCTTGCTGTTGAAGAACTCTGTGTCTGTGATATAGCCTGTTTACTAGATCTCAGTATGGCATCTGCATCCCACCATCTTCGTAAACTAGCCAATGAAAACATCTTGGACACTAGAAGAGAGGGGAAAATTATATATTATTTTATAAAAGATGAGGAAATCAGAGATTTTTTTAATCAACTAGGATAACAACTATTTTTACTACTTTACTATGATTATATATACGACTTATCTATGAAATTTTTTGATGAAATTTACTCACAAGAAATACCTACTCGTATCATGTTGATACTGTCAATAAGTATGTGTAAACGCTCAAATAGAGTTACGGAGTATTAATCAAATAAGCTTTCGAGTGTGTCATAACGTTGGCCAAACCCTTTATGGATTCGTTGACTTTGCTTGAAATTATAATCTTCAAACAAAGTAACTAGGTAACGTTCCAGAGACTCCTCGTTAGGAAAAACCTTCTTTTTCGTTTGACGTTTGATTTCTTTATTAAGAGACTCAATGAGGTTTGTCGAATAAATGCTGTGCCAAATCTGGTAGTGAAACTGATAATATGCACTATTATAACCTATTTGTACATTTTTATTTTATCATTTTCAATTAGTAAGTCTAGGATCACCAGATTATGGTTTCCATTTGTTCCGACACACTCATGATTCAATGTTGCTTAATGTAGGTACAAATTGGAAAGAACTCCAAGTCAGAATGGGGCATAAGTCAATGTTAACTACTACGGATACTTGCGCAGAGTTAGCACCTCAAAGAAAGCTAGAAGTAGTCAGCATTTATTTAGATTAGATTGCTGAATTAACTTATTAACTACTCTAGCTTTCGCTCTACCATTTGAAGGGTAAATTCTCATAAACGTTGATATAACAGTATTTAAAGATTGCTGAAATAACATTAACAACCTTTACAGATATAAAATTATCGCCACATCTAAATATTAATACTTAGACATAGCGATTGATTTAATTTTTTCATACATTGTTAGTAAATTTACCAACTAATCACTTTTCCATCTTCTATTTTAATAGCTGTATCGTATATTTTATTAAGTAATTCTTCATCAAGCAATGTGTGAGCTTTATCATTTTTTATTATTTCTCCATCAAGTAGTGCTACTATGTTATCACTATATGTTATGGCTTGATTGATATCATGAAGAACCATAATGATTGTAAGATGTAGCTCTTGATTAAGTCGTTTCACAAGTTTCATAATAGATTTTTGATATTTTATATCAAGAAATGTTGTTGGTTCATCTAAGATAATTATTTCAGTATCTTGGGCTAGACACATTGCAATATAAACACGTTGTAATTGACCACCAGAAAGCTCTGATACTATAGTATTCTTATAGTCTATTAGGTCTGTTTCTTTTAAGGCAAAATTTATTTTTTCTATATCTTCTTTTGTTTGTTTATAGAAGAATATATTTTGATAAGGTAATCGTGCAAAACTAACCATATCAAAGACTGTAATTTCCTGTGGAGTAATATTATTTTGATAAACTATTGAAAGTTTTGTCGCTAACTCTTTTAGAGAATAGCTTTTTAATTCTTTATTTTCTAAAAAAATATTACCGGTATAATTAGTGATATTTTTTGATAATAGTTTTATTAAAGTACTCTTGCCACAACCATTTTTGCCTAAAAAAGTAGTTATTTCTCCTTTTTTTATAGTTAAGTTCAAATCACTAAAGATAGCTTTAGTAGTATTGTATTTAAAAGATAGATTCTTTATTTCGATAATATTTTCCATCTAATTTACACCTCTTTTCACAAGAATAATAAAGGCTGGGCCACCAACTATCATCATAATAAGTTCAGCAGGTATTTCCACTGGATTAAATGCGACACGACCTAACGTGTCAAATAGTAAAAGAATAAAAGCACCTAATAATCCAGTAAATGGAATGGTAAATATGTGATTTCTACCGATAATTATTTTGGCAATATGAGGGGTTATTAATGCAAGAAAAACGAGAACACCAGCAACCGTTGTTGCAATAGACGCTAGAGCTACAGCAACGAATGAAATAAGTAGTCTAACTCTATTAATGTTTACTCCAAGTGATGAGATAATATTATCATCTAGAGTAAATATATTACATAGTTTAGCCAAAAGGAAGCTTGCTACAAACAATATAGGAAGCCAGATTACTAGTAACTTAACATCTTCCCAATTCTTTGTTCCCAGTGATGAAGTTTTAAAAGAAAGTGAGGTGGAAGAATTACTTTGATTTAAATATTGTAGGAAGTTTAGAATACCAGTAAAAAAGTAGCTAATGGCTATACCAATTAAAATTATCTTTATATTATTTTTTGTCTTACCAGCTAGAAAATAAATTATTGCAAAACCTAGCATTCCTCCGATAATAGAAAAAATAGATTTAAAGATAATTAAATTTGGAAATAAACCAATACCAAAATACATAAATAGAGCAGCCCCACTAGAAACACCAATAAGACTAGGATCAACTAATGGATTTTTTAAAACAGTTTGTAAAAGCAGCCCACTTATTCCAAGAGCAGCACCTACAAGAATAGTAATAATAATTCTTGGAAAGCGGACATCGATGATAGCATTCACATTAGCGTACTCTTTAGAAAAAATTCCAACAATAAGTTCAGAAAAATTGGCTTTAATGCTACCACTATTTGCAGAAATAAAAATAGTAAATATAAGTAATGAAGTGATAATGACAAAAGAAATAATTTTTTTATCTTTTAACATAGTTTTTTCCTTTCCAATATAGTTAAAGTTTTATTAAGGTAAAACAATTTTATAAGTTAAGGAAAAGCACTGATATATCAACGTTAGTATTATAGTCAATGTTTTTCCCTAATTTTAATTATTTATAAAAAGTATCATATAAGAAGTTTAATCCGTCATTATAATCAAAACCAGCAGTCATACCAAAAATTTTGTTATCAAGATCGATTACTTTATTATTTTTTACAGCATTAAAGTGTTGCCAACTTTTATTAGAAGAAAACTCTTTTTTAAACATATCCATAACCTCATCAGGCATAGCGTGAGCAGTACGTAAAATAAAATCAGGTTGTTCAGCAAGAGCAGTTTCTAGATTTAGTTGACTAAATTCTTCATTAGATTTTATAATATTTTCCCCACCAGCAAGTTTTACAAGATTTCCTACATAAGACTTTTCACCTGCTGCTACGTAACTACCAGGTAAGCCCATTAAGATTAAAACCTTAGGTTTCTTTTTACCTTCTAGTTTTTTAGAAAATTGATTATCAAAAAGTTGGCGTTCTTGTTTGAGTCTATTATAAATTTCTTTTTTATTAAATTCATTTGCCAAGTCTTCTGTTACTTTGTATAAGCCATCTACACTACGTAAATTAACAAACTTATAAGGGATATCATTTTTATCAAAACCTTCTTTAAGCCAATCTGATAGATTATCAGGAGCATAGACCATGCTTGGTTTTATAGATTTTATTACTTCCATATTAGGATTCATAGGTAGACCGATTTGGATAATATTGTTATAACGGGCGGGCATTTTTCCTAGTTTACTTGTAGGAACACCAGCTAGTTTAATATCTAATTTATCAGCTATGCTGCTAAGTGCTACAGAATCCATAACAATACGTTTGCCATTTTCTTCTTCTGACTTTTTATCTTTATTAACGCCAGTTAAATCGATTGTTTCACTAAATGCTTTATCTGCTTGTGAAGCATCTGTTCCAGTAGTATTTCCAGAATTATTATTAGAACAAGCACTAAGAAGAATAATTAAACTAGTGAGAAGAATAAATATTAGGTTTAATTTTTTTTTCATAAGTTATTCCTCAGTATTATTAGAAATTTTTTTATTTCTTTTTAAAATATAAGCTCCACCAACTAAAATAAGCACACCAATAGTTCCACCAATATAGTATGGAGTATAATTTTTTTCTTTAAGAACATCCATATCAATGTTTCCTTCTTTGATTGTATCAGTATTAACTTCTATAAAAAATCTTACTGGACGATTCATAGGTTTAACGTACATCTGCGCCATAGCAAGGAAATTTTCATTAGGAACTTCAAAGCGATAATCTACATAACTATCTTTATATTGCTCGATATTAACTTTAGTCTCAGTAGCTGCAACTTGTTTAAATTCTCCATTACTTTGTAATACCTTAATGAACGGACCTTGCTCTTTACTACGCTCAATCCAATTCATAAGATGAATACGCACAGTAGCATATAGTTTACCATCTTTTGTACGTTGAAGTTGTGCTTTAGCCCAACGTTTTTCTCCACCAGCCTTTTGGTTGCTCATAGCTTCATCTAGATTTCCTCCAGAATTGATAGGTGCTATAACCCCTTGAACCATACCTTCACCGATAGAAGCATTTTTTGTTCCACCATCAGCAGTGATTCCTGTTAATGGGTTTAAATAAGAACCGGTAATATCAAGATTATAAGTTCCAACTTTTTTAGTTTTATTTATATCTTTAAAGTAATCTTCTAATTTTTTAGCGACAAATCCATCAGGGGCTTTGTCTTTATCATTATTGTCAGAGGTTTTGTTTTCTTCTTCTTCTTCTTTTTTGTTATCATTTTTTTTATTATCTTCTGATCCTGAAACAAGGGTTGCAGCACTCCAATTAAACTTCAAGATAGCGTCTTGAGAAGCATCGCCTCCCATAATTTGATTCATAGCATCAACTGCGACTCTAACACCAATTTTATCTGGCTTTATTGCAGAGTAGTTAAAGTTTAGAGTACTAGGGTAGGTACTTGTTCCACCATTAAGATTTGTATCATTATAAGTACTTGTAACTGATGCGGCGCTTAACGAACCGGAAAATATTGGCGTAGAGTAGACGTCAAGTGATAGTAAATGCCCATGTAAATTATTAAAATCCATTGGAACAAATTGAACAGTAATATTAGATGTTCCATTTTCATATTCAGTAACAGAGGCAGTAGTAGCTAAGGCATTATTCCCCATAGAAAGTCTACCGCTATTTTCAGAATGCCATAATTCGATAGGAACATTATAAACTTTTTTCCCATCAGCTTTTGCAATTTCGATAGTGTTAATTTTAGAAGAAGAAAATATAAAAGCAAGAGTTGCAAAAATTATTACAACAAATTTAAATATTCTTTTCATATTAAAAATCTCTCTTTCATTTATTTAATTTTATAGAAATATTAGATAGTGTCTATAAAATATTTAAAAAAAGCGAGACGAAAAACTTATCGTCCCGCTTTATTGTTGATAATATGGATGAACGCTGATAAAGAGCGGGTTATTATCAACCTCAAATTGTTATTTTATTTTTGTCTTTTTCTTCCAAGGAATACAGCACTAGCTAGTGTGATAATACCAGCAAAGATAGAGCTTGTTGACTCTAATCCAGTTCTTGCTAGACGTTTACCATTTGGATTTAAAGTACCGGTACCAGTATCAGCCCCACTATCACCAACAGGTGTACCTCCAGGTATAGTAGGAACTTCTTCTTTTTCTTCTGTAACATTAGACCAGTTAAAAGTTAAGATAGCATTTTGTTTACCACCACCAGGCATAATGTTTTCCATAGTTTGAACAAATACAGATACAGAAACTTGAGTTAATTTTTGTTTACTAGTGAAGTGAGCTCGAACTTCATTGTTAGCTCCACCTGTTTTATACAATGGATATTCAGTTCCATTAACCCAAAACTTAGTAATACCATCTGTTTGACCAAGGAATTTTATATCTTTAAAGTAAACAACATAGTGATAAACCCCATTTTGTTCGTAAACTTGTACACGATCAAGAGCTGCATTACCCATAGAAAGTTTACCAGGTTGGTGAGCGTGCATAAGTTTAGCAGTTACACCTTTAAATATAGTAGCAGTATTCTTAATAGTTTTTCTGTTATCTCCGTTATCTCCGTTGTTTCCGTTGTTTCCGTTATTTCCGTTGTTTCCGTTATTTCCGTTATTTCCGTTATTTCCGTTGTTTCCGTTATCTCCGTTGTTTCCGTTATCTCCGTTGTTTCCATTGTTATTATTTGTAGCAAATTTAATTCCAACTAGACTAAAGTGTTTTGCCTCAACTTCTACATATTTTTTACCATCAATAACTTTATTTTCAAATTTAAGAGGTTCTTTGTTACTACCATCTTCATTAATATGATAAGCTTCTACGACTTCTCTATCTACAGGTATTAATACTTTGGCAGCTTGTTTTATTTGTTTAACTTCTCCGTTTTTAGTAAGGAAGTGGATATCGAAAATACTATTATCTTTTTTATCAATTCCAGGTACTTCTTTTGGTTCTACCGCTAACTCTTTTACAGATTTATCTAATCCTGCTACAGGAATAGTTACTTTAACAGGAGTAGAGTTATCATTATCAGAGAAAGTTACATAAGCACCATCTTTTGAACTTTCAACTCCTCTACCTTCAGTTAAGAATACGGCAGGAGAATTTGGGAAATTAAGGTCTAGTGTTACATCAACCTCGTTCCCCCCTTTATTTTGTTTAGAAACGACTGTAGCTTTTAATTGGATTTTATCTAATAATTTATCTGTTGTAAATGATACTTCTTTTTGATTTTTTTCTAGATTTGTTATTGTAGCTTCAGTACCGTTATGAACAATTTTAGAAAATTGGAAATTTGTCATTTTTGTAACAAATGTATTTCCTTTTGCTTCTTTAACTTTAAAAGTATATTTATATTTATCGCCAACTTTTTCTATAGTAACATCTTTTTCAAATAAATTAGCGTATGTAGATAATTGAGAATTATCTTTTTGATATTTAAGCTCACCTTTAACGGTAGTAGGTAAAGTATTAGGTACTTTGTCATATACTACTTCATGATCAGGAACTGCAGGTGCTTCTGGTTTTTTGTTTTCTTCTGGTTTAGTTGGAGGTGTAGGCTTAGATGGTTTAGTAGGCACTGTAGGTTTTTCTTCAACAACAGGTTTTTCTACAAAATCTCTAGCAGTTTCATAGTACAACTCTAATGTAGTGTCATGTTTTGTAGGATTTTTTTGTCCTGGATAAACATTAGCACCAGTAAGTTGAATTTTTTGTAATAGTTTATCAGCTACTATAGTGATTTCTCTAATTTTTCCAGAAGGTGTAAGTTTTTTCTCAGGCAAAGTAACATCTTTGTATTGAAGATAAGACAATTCAAAAGCATATAGTTCTCCACCAACTGATGCCACTCCAGGTTTAACTCTTATAGTATAATGATATTTTTCTCCGACTTTTTCTACTTTAACATCATGGTCTAAAGCAGCATTGTAAAGAGATTCTTCTTTATTATCAATAGCATTTCTAAAATGACCTTGGACTGTTATAGGAAGTTGTTTTTTCAATTCTTTAGTATATGGCACATCTGGGTAAATATTTTTATCCGTAGATATATTGTAATCAGATAAATCATTCTTTTTATTGAAATTTAAGGCGAAAGTCATTGGGTGAGTCATTTTACCCATTCCTGGATATGTAGTAGAGCCTTTTAATTGAATTTTATCAAATAATTCACTAGTTGTTAGAGTTACTTCTTTAATTTTTTTCTCTGCATCTAGCACTTTAGTATCTAGAACTTTATCTTTATAAAGAATTTCTTCTAATTCAAAGTTCATAGCATTCCCACCCATAGAAAATGTTCCAGGATGTATTTTAAAAGTATATTTATATTTATCGCCAACTTTTTCTATCTTAACGTCAGAATCTAAGGCAGCATTATATGCTGAGTCTTTTGTATCTGAACCAGCTTGTTTAAAACTACCTTTAGCAGTAGCTGGAAATTCTTTTGGAACAATACTACTATCGGCTACGTGGTCAACAAGACCTTGTGTAGGTGGTGTTGTTGGTTTAGCAGGCTTTTCTCCAGGAGTAACAGCAGGATTTGTTCCCTCTGCTGGTTTAGTAGATTTATTAAATTCTTCCTTAGCTTTTGTAACATCTAATTGTAAGTAGGCTTTTTGGCGTCCACCACCAGGCGAAAGGTCTTCCATTACTTGAACAAAAACTTCGACTTCTATTTTTGATTTTAATTCAGGCAGTGTAAATTCAGCAATTCTTGGATTAACAAGCCCGTCTATAGATGTAGGAGTTAATTCTACTTGTTTTCCTTCTACCCAGAATTTAGAAACACCATCATTTTTACCTGCAAAAGTAAGATCTTTCCAAATAACAGTATACTTGTATTGATCTCCAACTTTTTGAACTGTTACTTTGTGTAAAGCACCGTTCCCCATAGATGGACGATTTTCATAATAATGTTGCAACGTAGAAGGAACATCAATAGGTTTAGAGGTCACTTCATTAGCTGCATATGCTGTTTGCTCGTGTTGTGTGTTAATTAGCCCAGCTGTTGACAACGTAGAAACTATTGCTGCAGCTGAAAGAACTTTTAACAAGTTATTTTTTTTCATAGTTAATATGTCTCCTTTATTTGAAAGTGATTATCATTAATAACTATTATACGACAAATATTAGTGTTTGTAAACAATAATCATTATCACTTATTAAAAAAGTAATAACTTTTACTATTGTTATAAATGCTTATTAAGTTATAGAGAAGGCGTTTTCTCAATTTATTGACTTATTATTTTTTCTTTGATATGATGGAAATATAATTTAATAATAAACCACTAGGGGTGCTTTAAGCTGAGATTACTTTTTTGTAAGACCCTTTGACCTGAACTAGATAATGCTTGCGTAGGGAATGTGAAATTAAAATATGGTAATTATGCATAATATAAAAATTCATAGAAATCCCAAGTGTTGTCATTTGGGATTTTTTGTTGTTAAGTTTTGATTATTAATTTTTTATAAATACATTTAAGGAGGTAAATTTATGAAAAAGTTAGTGAGGGGAGATGTAAGTTATGAGTAAATTACCAATTGCATTAACTATTGCAGGAACAGACCCGAGCGGTGGAGCAGGAGTCATGGCAGATTTGAAAAGTTTTCAAGCAAGGGGAGTTTATGGAATGGCTGCTATTACAAGTGTTGTGGCACAAAATACCCTTGGAGTTCAAAAAATCTGTAATTTAGATTTGGAAATATTTGATGCACAACTAAAAAGTGTTTTTGATGATATTACCCCGCATGCCTTAAAAACGGGGATGATTCCAACATTAGAGCATATGGAAGTAATAGAAAAGTATTTAACAAATGAGATTCCTTATGTACTAGATCCAGTAATGATAGCAACGAGTGGAGATAGATTAATTGATGAGAAGGCACAAGATGCTTTAGAGCAAAAATTATTATCTAAAGCGACAATTGTTACACCTAATATTCCAGAAACTCAAGAAATAGTCGGTTTCAATGTGGTGACTGAAGAAGATATAGATAGAGCAGGGAAAATTATTTTAAATGAATTTGGTAGTGAATCTGTTCTTATAAAGGGTGGTCATTTAGAAACAGCTACCGATTATTTGTATATAAAAGATGGTACAAAGAAAGTATTCACGAGTGAGAAATTTCAAACAAAGCATACACATGGGACAGGCTGTACACTTTCAGCAGTAATTACAGCAGAACTAGCTAAAGGAAAAAGTATAGAAGAGGCAGTAATAATAGGGAAAAAATTTATAACAGAGGCTATTAAATATACTCCTGAATTAGGGCATGGAAATGGACCGGTAAACCATTTTGCATATAAGGATTAGAAATAAATAATTATATAAAGGAGAATAAGGATGAGTAACTTAAGATTATTAAAAGAAAAGAATCCGTTGGTTATTTGTATAACAAATGATGTAGTTAAAAACTTTACTGCCAATGGGTTGGTAGCATTAGGTGCTTCACCAGCTATGAGTGAATATAAAAAAGATTTGGTAGATTTACTAAGATATGCAGGCGGACTTTTAATAAATATAGGGACGTTGACAGATAAAAATTGGAAGTTATATCAAGATGCATTGAAAATTGCAGAAGAGTACAATGTACCAGCTGTATTGGATCCAGTTGCTTGTGGAGCTGGAGAATATAGAAAAAAGGTAGCCCAAGATTTAATTACTAATTATAAATTATCTGCTATAAGAGGAAATGCAGGAGAAATAGCAGCTCTTATAGGAGGGAATGTTGCTTCTAAAGGTGTAGATAGTGCCACAGTAGAAGATGTAGGAGCATTAGCTTTGAAAGCTAATAAGGAGTTAAATATCCCAATAGTAGTTACGGGTGAAATTGACGCAATAGCAGTGGATGGAAAAGTAAAATTGATAAAAAATGGTAGTGCTATGATGCCAAAAGTAATAGGAACGGGTTGCTTGTTGGGCGCAGTTGTTGCCAGCTTTGTAGGTTTGAATAATGATATGATGAAAAATCTAGAGACTGCAATGCTAGCTTATAATATAGCAGGTGAAATGGCAGAAAAACAACCACGTGCGACTTTACCAGGAACTTTTAAAGAAGAATTTATTAATGCTTTATACACAGTTTCGGATAGTGATATTGAAAAATATAAAAAGGTAGAAGAATATGTTTAATAAAGAAATATTAAAGCTATATTTTATATGTGGAACGACAACATGTAATAATAAAAACTTAGAACAAGTAGTGGAAGAAGCACTTCGTGGAGGAATAACAAGTTTTCAATTTCGAGAAAAAGGAGACGGTGCACTTGTAGGTTTCCAAAAAGAAGAATTAGCAAAAAAAATCCAAGAATTATGCAAAATTTATCAAGTACCGTTTATTATAAATGATGACATAGAACTTGCGATAAAACTTGATGCAGATGGGGTGCATGTTGGTCAGGAAGATGCAGATGTTGAAAAAATTAGAAAGTTACTCCCAAACAAAATAATAGGTTTATCAGTTGGAAATGAAGAGGAACTAAGAAAGTCTAAGATAGAATTTGTAGATTATATAGGGGTTGGTCCTGTTCATAGTACTATTTCAAAAAATGATGCTGGAGGAGCTATAGGATATAAAGGGATAAAAAAAATGCGTAAATTAGTTCCTAATATACCAATAGTTGCAATAGGGGGGATAACAAAAGAAGATATTAGAAGTATAGCAGCTATCGGAGTAGAAGGAGTATCTATTATTTCAGCAATTTCTTACTCAGAGCATATAAAACAGACAGTAGAGCAAATGATTAATGAATATAAAATTTATGTAGAATAAGAGAAGAGTGTATAGTTTTATTAGAATTTGCAAAACAAAGTGTTTTTAAGTATAATTGGTGTAGAAATAATTTCGCTAAGTGAGGAATAAAATGATGAAGGATATAGTATTAATTCATGGTACATGGTGTGACGGGAGTGTTTGGGGAGAGTTCAAACATAAATTAGAGGAATTAGGACTGTGTGTTCATACTCCTTCATTACGTTATCATGATTTACCTTATGAAGAAGTAGAACAAAAAGTGGGACGTGTAAGTTTAGGAGAATATACAGATGATATTGTAAAATTAGTAGAGAGTTTAGATGAACCACCTTTAGTATTAGGTCATTCCTTAGGTGGATTAATAGCACAACTTGTTGCTGTTAAAACAAAGGTTTCTGGACTTATATTAATGGGAACAGCTCCTGCTGCAGGAATATTTGCTTTTTATCCGAGTATGGTAATTTGTTTCTATAAACATTTCTTACGATGGGGATTTTGGAAAAAACCTATGCCACCGTATAAACATGCATTTTGCGATTATTGCATGAATAATCAAGATCCAAAAGACAAGGAGCTAGAGTTTGCTAAACTAGTTCCAGAATCAGGATTCACATATTTCCAAATGGCACTACCTTTTTTAGATAAACAAAAAGGAGCTTATGTTGATTTTAATAAAATACATGAACCAGTGCTTGTAATCACAGGAACTGATGATCGCATGGTTAGTCCGAACATTGCTAGAGCAACTGCAAAAAGATATAAGAATTCTAAACTAGAAATCATACAAGGTTCAGATCATATGTACGAAGCACCAAAATTTAGAGATGTTACTGTAAAAATAATAGATACTTGGTTAGAGGAGAATTCATTAAAAAATTAATATAAAAATTAAAAACTGTTACAAAAGAATAGTGCTTACTAAAAATAATTGAAAGCTCTTTTTAACAGTTTTAATTTTATTTTCTTTTTTTGTCCTCTATACACATACAGTTGTAACTTGTAAACGATTCCTAAAAAGTAAAACTCAAAAAAATAAAAAAAATTTTTTATAAAAAGTGTTGACATAAAAAAAAATAAATGTTATTATCTACTCAAGTTCAAAAATTACCGATATTCAAATAAGTATCATATACGAACTTTTACAGAGAGTGTGAGTAGGTGAAAGCACACAATGCAGATGATATGAGAAAATGGTTTGAATGGTAAAAAAAGTGAGTTTTAAAACACAAGCTTTTTTCGTAGGCGTTACGTTACAAACGCACATTATTCTGGATAATTCTAGACGTATCCATTGTAGTGAAATGAGTTCGTAATTTACGAAAAAGTAAGGTGGTACCGTGAAATTAGTTTCGCCCTTATTCTCTTAGGAGGATAAGGGCGTTTTTATTTTACTTAAGCTTGAACAAAAAATTATAATCTAAACAATAAAAGGAGAAAATGATAATGAAAAAACTATTATTATTAATAACAAGCTTTGTACTTGGATTTGTATTAATCGGATGCTCTAGTGCATCAAAAGAAGAGAAAAAAGGAATTGATGTTGAAAAGTTAGATCCAAAAAATCCTGTAACTGTAAAAGTAGGAGCATCTAATGTTCCACACGCAGTATTATTAGAGCATGTTGCACCACAACTAGAAAAAGAAGGTATTAAACTAGATATCATTACATATCAAGATTACTATATTCCAAATAAAACTTTAAATGACAAAGAAATAGATATTAACTATTTCCAACACGTACCATTCTTGAAAAACGCTATAAAAGAAAATGGTTATAAAATTGAGGACGCTGGTGCAGTTCACTTAGAGCCAATCGGACTTTACTCTAAAAAAGTTAAAAATGTTAAAGATCTTAAAGATGGAGCGAAAGTATTAGTAAGTAATAACAAAGCTGAATGGGGAAGAGTTCTTAAACTTCTTTCAGCAGAAGGTTTAGTTAAAATTAAAGACGGAGTAGACCCAGTTAATGCTACTTTTGATGATGTAGTAGAAAACCCTAAAAACTTAAAATTCAGTTATGAAAATGATCCAGCATTAATGACTCAATTCTACCAAAATGGAGAAGGTGATTTAGTATCAATCAATGCTAACTTTGCAGTTGATGCAGGGTTAAATGCAGCAACTGAACCAATCTTAGTGGAAAAAGCTACTGACGACAATCCTTATGGAAATATTTTAGCAGTTCGCCAAGGTGATAAAGATAAACTAGTTGTTAAGAAAATCTTAGCAGCATTAAGATCAGAAGACACTCAAAAATTCATTAAAGAAAAATGGAACGGAGCAGTATTACCTGTTAAATAGAGTAAATTATAAAATCTAAACTATAATTTAAAAGTTCAAAAGTTTGAACAATACAATCGCGTTTTAGTGCGATAATTAGTTCATATCAAGTAATCTTTTTGTAAAAGATAAAATAAAAAATAAAAGGAGAAAATGATAATGAAAAAATTGTTATTATTAGTAACAAGCTTTGTGCTTGGATTTGTATTAATCGGATGCTCTAGTGCATCGAAGGAAGAAAAAAAAGGAATTGATGTTGAAAAATTAGATCCAAAAAATCCTGTAACTGTAAAAGTAGGAGCATCTAATGTTCCACACGCAGTATTATTAGAGCATGTTGCACCACAACTTGAAAAAGAAGGTATTAAATTAGATATCATTACATACCAAGACTACTATATTCCAAATAAAACTTTAAATGATAAAGAAATAGATATTAACTATTTCCAACACGTACCATTCTTGAAAAACGCTATAAAAGAAAATGGTTATAAAATTGAGGACGCTGGTGCAGTTCACTTAGAGCCAATCGGTCTTTACTCTAAAAAAGTTAAAAATGTTAAAGATCTTAAAGATGGAGCGAAAGTATTAGTAAGTAATAACAAAGCTGAATGGGGAAGAGTTCTTAAACTTCTTTCAGCAGAAGGTTTAGTTAAAATTAAAGACGGAGTAGACCCAGTTAATGCTACTTTTGATGATGTAGTAGAAAACCCTAAAAACTTAAAATTCAGTTATGAAAATGATCCAGCATTAATGACTCAATTCTACCAAAATGGAGAAGGTGATTTAGTATCAATCAATGCTAACTTTGCAGTTGATGCAGGACTAAATGCGGCAACAGAACCAATTTTAGTAGAAAAAGCTACAGATGATAACCCATATGGAAATATTTTAGCAGTTCGCCAAGGTGATAAAGATAAACTAGTTGTTAAGAAAATCTTAGCAGCATTAAGATCAGAAGACACTCAAAAATTCATTAAAGAAAAATGGAATGGAGCAGTATTGCCTGTTAAATAAGGTTAGTTAGGAAAACTATAGGTTCGTATAGAAAGCAAATTCCAAAAAATAAATATACCTATATTTAGATATAAGTATGTTAATATCTTAAATAAACTTTAACGAGTGACTCGGAAAAATTGATTTGAAATCATGATTTTCGGGTTGCTCTTTTTTATTGTTTAAAAATAAGTATATATTATAATAGTAGAAAAATAAAATAAGGTAGAATACTGCTATTGTATATGATAAAATAAAAGTGTAGGGAGTTTTAAAATAGGGAGTGATATAATTGCAAGTTTATATTAATAACGTTACAGTTTTAATTTTAGGCCTTATTTTTGCTAGTGCAACTAAATGTCTAGTCGATAGTGAAGAAAAAAGAAGTTTTTTAACTAGGCGTAGTCGATGTTCGACTTGTAAAAAAGAATTGAGTTTTCTAGATTTAATTCCAATAGCAAGTTACTTATTTAAGAGGGGACGATGTAGTTACTGCAAAAGTAGGATACCTTTTGATATCTTTTTATATGAATTTTTCACATTAATTGTTTTAATTTTTTATTTTATTTTTAATAAGTATTTTATTTTTCTAAATTTATTTTATATTAGCATTCTAATATATCTAATATTTATAGCGATAGAAGATGTTAGATGTTTAGAAGTAGTAGATGAGTTATTTTATATTTTTTTGTTATTGAATATAGGATTATTAATCTTTAATTTTCATTTTTTTGATATTTTTGAATGGTCACTATTAGTTGTAATCTATCATGTTTTATACTTTATTGCACGAGGAAGTCTAGGTTATGGAGACATAAAAGTTTTTTGCGTTTTAGTACTTAATCTAAATTTTTTTGAAGGGATATATTTATTTGCTTTTACATTTTTGTATGCAGGATTTTTTGCATTAGGGATACTTGTTTTTAAGAAAGTAAAACGAGGGACAAAAATTCCATTAGTACCATTTATAGCAATGGGTTATTTCAGCATACTTTTAATAAGGGAGGGTATATTATGGTAAAAGGATATACGATAAAAGAATTTTGTAAAGAAGATAGACCACGCGAAAAGTTGAAAAAATATGGCGCATTTTCTTTAAGTGATAAGGAAGTTTTAGCTATTTTACTTAGAACAGGAACAAAAAATAAAAATGTTATTGAGTTAGCTTCATCAATATTAGAAGATGTTGGGGGTATAACAAAATTACGAGAAACAACGTTTAATGAACTTGCAAAACACAAAGGAATAGGTGAGGAAAAGGCGATTCATATTTTGGCAAATATTGAGTTTGCACGGCGCATTTATTCAACTGATATACCGGATATAAAGTGCAATAGTCCGGAAGTCATAGCAAGTTTTTTAAAATCATCCTTAGAAAATTTAACACAAGAATTTTTTATTGTTTTAGATATAGATACTAAAGGGAAAATCTTAGAAAAAAGAGAGGTATTTAAAGGAAGCTTGGCAATGTCGGTAGTACATCCTCGAGAAGTTTTCAAAAATGCAATAAAAAATAGTGCAGCAAGTATCGTTTGTATACATAATCACCCAAGTGGAGATCCTACACCTTCAATAGAAGATTTGCTTACTACAATTAATTTGCTGGAAGTTGGGGATGTAGTAGGAATAGAAATGCTAGATCATATTGTAGTAGCTAAAGAAGGATATGTAAGTATAAGAAAAGTTTTAAATTATTTTAATTTAGAGAATATTGATTATAAAAGTAAAGAAGTTACGAGGGAACAACTTCAATTTATTTTGAAGAAATATAAGATAGTTAATAACTTTTAAATATTAAGATAATTTATAAAGTGTATAGGTGTAGAAAAGAAAGATAAAAATGAATAAGAATCACCCAAAAATATAGTCAATCTGTGTAGTGTTACAATCTAATCTGAAGCAGTTAGGTAAGCTTTATAATAGATTGAAAAAACCTATTATGATATGTACCCCTTCCACTGATTTGTCCAGTAAAAGGGGTACATATCAAAGATGACAAAGTCATCTTTTTCTATTAATGGCTTTAGCCAGTTGAGTGGGCGGAGTCTCCGAAACAAAAAACCACCCGCTATGCGGGTGCGAGATAAAAGTTAAACAATTGAAAAAACATCCTTTCTTGATAAAATAAGAGTAGTTCAAGCTCTAAAAAAAGAAAGGATGTTTTTTATATGGCAAATAAACATAATAGTTTATCGCATACAAAGTGGTTATGTAAATACCATATTGTATTTACACCTAAGTATAGACGAAAAATAGAATATAATCAATACAAACGAGATATAGTAAATATAATACAAAGGTTATGTAAGTATAAAGGAGTAGAAATAATAGAAGGACATATAATGCCAGATCATATACACTTGCTGTTGTCAATACCACCAAAATATAGTGTATCAAGTATAATGGGATATTTGAAAGGAAAAAGTTCGTTGATGATATTTGATATGCATTCAAATTTAAAATATAAGTATGGGAATAAAAAGTTTTGGGTAGAAGGATATTATGTGAGTACAGTAGGATTGAATGAAAGTACGATAAAAAAATACATAAGAGAACAAGAAGCGCATGATATTGTGATGGATAAACTGATAACAAAAGAATATACAAATCCATTTGGAAATAAGAAAAATAAAATAAATCCGTTTAATGGGTAGCGGGCGTCAAAATATAATAGGGCTTGAACGGATGTGAAAGCTAGTGCCTTGAGATGCGTGTTAGTAACAAAGGGTTATACCCCCCCAGAGGAAACCACCCCGTTTCAGGGGTGGTCCTTATTTAATAAACATTAGTATTAAAATTTTTCCACAGATTCTTTTCAGGTAAGACAGTTTATCTTATACAGAAAAAAAATACCTATTGAAAATGTTAGATAGGTATGATATAATATGAAATAAAGATAAATCTTGAAATAAACAATGAATAAAATTTAAAAGGGGAAAAAACAATGTTAAGTATTAATGATGTTGAAATAAGTATAGATTGGGAATTAGGAGAAGCTCTTGTTTTTTGTAATTGTGAAGGTAGGCAAGAAGATTTAATGGTTTCAATAACGGAGGGAGATATAGATGTTATAGGAGATCAAGCTGTTTATTTAGTATTATTGGGTGACAAACAAATAGATAGTTCTTTTAATATTTTAGAACATGGACATAGTTATATGAGTAGAAAAGAAAAAGAGGAGATTATAAAACAAGAAATAATAGGTTTATTAAATGAATATTATGAATATATTGAATAAAAATATTGAAAAGAATTAATTAATTTTTTCCGGAGTGAGCAAAAAAAGAAAATAAAATAAGCAGGCGATTTTTTTGCTTTAAAATAAAAAGTCGAAGCAGAAGAAAAATAAAACAAAAAATTAATAAAGTAGAGAAAGATGACATTTTTTAAAAATGTCGTCTTTCTCTATTTTGAATAAACATTGGTGTTAAAATATTTTCATGAATTTCTCTTAGGTAAGATAATCCATCTTACATAGAAAAAATATATTTATTGACAATTTTAGATAGGTGTGATATAATATGAAATAAATATAATTCTTGAAAGGAGAAAAACAATGAATAAATTGTTGATTTTAAAACTTAGTGATACTGATCGCACTATTCCATTTGGAAATAAAGAGGGGTTAATAGAGCGAGCAAATGGAGCATGGCGAATTAGTTTAGGGAGAATAAAAGGAGTAAAAAGAGCTTTATTATTGTTTAGAGGACGTGTTTTGGCTGAATATGAAATAGGTTCTAAAATTACAGTTACAGTTGACGAAGAAGACCGTCATAGATTAACTTTCGATATGAAAGAAGTAGAAAATTCTGAGTATAAAGACCGTATTTTAAAATATAGAACAGCAAATCCAGCGTCAGTTTTGGATATTGACAAAATAGAGTACAGAGAAGAATAGAATTCTTTCCGGAGCTGAGCAAGAAAAAGAAACAAATTAAAAGGGTGATTTTTTCGCTTTAAAATTATATGAGAAGCAGAATAGAACTTAAATTTTTCTTCTGCTTCGTAGTCAAAAAAAGAGAAAGAATTGGAAAAGCTCAATAAAGTAGGAAAAATATGCTATTATATATACTATAAATTAGCATATTGGTTAAATGATATTTAAAAATGCCTAAGAGGTCAGTAAAAAGTTTCGAGTATGGTGTTAAGCCACACACAGGAAGCTTTTTACTGACCTGATGTGGGCGATTTTTGCCTTTGGCAAAAATCAATAACCTCCAACTAACTAATAAGGGGAGAGAATGAAAAAAGTATAATATAAAAACATAAAAAATGCTTTTTTATCAATGATATGGAGAATTTTATTTATACTTTAATGTGTAATAAGTAAATTATACAATTTAAATTTATTCTGAACGTTTTAAACCTGGAATTGATAAAAAAAAATTGCTAAAAATATTCTGAGACGCCTTAGAAGGGCAAAATTTTATCAAATAAGGGTATTTTAATGTAAGATTAAACAACGGGTGATAATTAAAAAAACTGATTTCAAAAAAAGTATATTTTTGAGTCAGTTTTATTTTTTTATTTTTTAGAAAAATAAGCGTAAAAAGCATTTGAAAATTTATCGAATTTTAGTGTGTTTTTTCTTACCTTGACTGTGATTTTTAGCTGTATCATAATACTAATAAAAGTGACGAGGTAATTTAAAACTAGTTATAAAATATCTTTAAATAATCTAAGTATTTGAAATTAATAATGGAGGAAATAGAGAATATCAGTAAAAAGAGTTTTACACATATGCGGCTAGATTTGCCAGTAGGATACTAACCTATTCAATTTATTCTCATATAAATACTTTTGATTATTAGTATATACAAAAAAATTATGAAATGAGAGGTGTAATATATGAGTAGAAAAAATTTTATGATACTTAGTATAATAGAAAGTATATTGTGGATTGGGGCAATGGTTATAGGATCTATGTTGGATAGTAAATTATGGATGACGATCAGTATGTTAATAGTATTGATTAGTTTATTGCATGCAGCTTATGTTACAATAGTAAAAAAAAGTATAAATCTTTTAGCTGGAATGACAGAAGAACAAGCTGTAGAAATACAAAGAGATCCAGAAAAATTAAAAAAATATGAGAGAATAACTCAAGTGATTGGAGTTACTATTTTAGTAGGTGCTTTATTTTTAATTTATCTTATTTATAAGTACAATGTAATGAAATAAATGAGATAAATTAACAGTATTAAAAAAGTTAACAAAAAATATATATGATTTAAAGGCGGTATTTGAAATATATAGTATAAGTATATATAATATTAGTGTAGTTTATTACTAAAAAATATATTAGACTAATTTGATAAATATATGATTTAGTGTTATTATATTCTATAAGAAAATAAATAGTAACTAATAGATATTTAATAATATAATATAACTATTTGCATATTTCTTATCTTAATGAATACTAGTAATTAAATTTTATAGTTAACTTAGGAGGATAAAAATGAAAAAAAGAGTATTAAGAGAGTCATATAAATTTTCGCACAAAAAACTGACAGTGGGAGCTTTTTTGACAGCAGGAGTAATATTACTACCTTTAGTGTCAAACAATGTATATACAGAAAAAGCTATTGCAAATTATTCTAACAGTAGTTCAATTACTGCTGAAAATAATGCTCAGTTAGATAAAAGTGTTAGACATGCAATCTATGCCAATAATTTTAATAACACAACTCCAAATGTTCCAATGTTAAATGATGGTATACAATTCTCATCAAAATATACAGTTATTAATAAAGAAACTAATCAAGTTGAGTCATCAGGACTTTCTTATGAAAAACCTTGGGATGTACTATATAAAGCTATCCCTCTAACTTATGCTAATGGAGATGTTGTTGATACAAAATTATATTCAGAATTAACATCAATAAGTAAGACAACAAATACAAGTAATGAAGTTAAACAAATTGATCAAGAAATTACATTTGCCAAAAGTGGAGATGTTCAAATAGATGCTAGTCGCGTATCAGGAAATATTATTTCGGGTGATTTCGATGATACGAAAATAGAAGTTAAATATAAATATAATAATACTTTCTATACATTCCAAGAATTAAATTCATTATCAGGTTTTAGTTGGTCTGGTGTTACAGCCGTATCATTTAAAGGAAACTTAGACCCTTCAAAATCAATAATAATTAATGCACCATTGGCAACAGTAAGGGACTTTTCTGTTGCTGAAAACAATAAAAATAATATTATAGAAACAATCAATGAGATAACTATAAATAATAAAAAAATAACTAGTAGTGCAACATTAGTGTTCCAGAATTTTATGTATACTGTAAAAGAAAATACCTTTGGTAAGTACATTGGGACATATCATACTGTAGAACCAGATGGGACCAAAAAATATGTTCAAGTTGAAGAAAAAGTTCAAAAAATGTTACCTGGTGTTTCTGAAAGTGATTTATATTATGAAATGTTTAGACACATCCCTGTAGGTTCTGATAAATCAAAACTAGAGCAAGAAGAAAAAAATGGGGTTGTTTATAGTGGAAGTCAATATAGTATTAAATTAAATAGAGTATTCAATGCTATAAAAGATGAAGGATTCTCATTAATGGCCACTGATGAGTTAGGGGTAAAATTAGAATATCATTATGCTATGCATGGTAAACAAGATATTTACACTGCTGATGGAACAAAGGTTATACCAGGTAAAGTTGATCCTAAATCAGGAGTACTACTATCAAAATATTATGTAGAATTACATAAAGTATTAGATACAAAAGACCTAAAATTAAATGTTGGAGATAGTTGGTCAAAATTTGATAATTTGATTTATAGTAAAACAATTGCAGATTCACCTAAAAATGAACGTGATATTCCTAAAGACGAAATAATGGTTACACATAATGTCGATACAACAAAACCAGGGGAATATATGGTAAAATATGCCTATAATATTAAAGGTGATAATAGCCAAACTATAACAAAAACTGCAAAAATAACGGTAGTGGGTTCTTCAAATCCAGGAGATAAAGATAAATCAAAAGACACGAAAGATACAAAAGATATAAGAGACTCTAAAAAATTATCAAATACAGGTATACCAAATGATAATTATGCTATTCTTGGAGGAGTAGCTCTATTATTGATGACTCTAATAGTTAAATATCGTCGAGAAAAATAAAGATTCTACATCAAATGTGGAGAATGAGAAAATAACTTTATAAAATGCTGAGTAGCTTTAGGCTGCTTGGCATTTCTCAGTACTATCTCCTCATGCGCCGCATTTAACAAAGGGCCTTTATACTAGAAGAATCTGCTGAAAAAATGAAAAAAGAGTTAGTGTCTCAGAAGTATAATTTAAGGCCTTTACATATATATTCTTAAGATATAATTAAGTGGGTGATAACTAATGACTAAAAAAAATATATTTATTTAACGGCAATGGTAGGAGTGGTTAATTTTGTATCATATTTTTTTATAGGGGATATCAATATTTGGGCGATGGTAACTTGTATTTTATTAGGTATATTCTTTATATATACATCGTATCTTTTTTTATTAAAAAAAAGCTATAATTTATTAGCAGGAATGACTGAAGAAGAGTTGAAACGTATCCAAGAAGATATAGAAGTTAAGATGAAGTATGATAAAGGTTTAAAAATAATAGGATATATAATTTTTATTGGAGGGATAGTAGTTTTATTTCTAGGTTTAAGTTATTTATTTAAGTAGAAAAGATAATAATTCATAAGGGAAAAAGTGTAGAAATTTATTTTAAAAAAAAGGAGAAGTCATATCAATCTGATATGATTTTTTCTTTTTTACTATGAGAGATTAAGGTTATCTGATATAATATATTGAGTAAACTGGGACTAAACAGATTTGTAGAATATGATTAAATCAAGGATAGAATAAATCGTTTGGCAGTGGCAACTAATAATCTTTTCCTCACTTTGTTCGTTAAGATTAGAGTTGCTTTTGCAAACGTACAATGCATAGTGATAAAAAAAAGGAGTTTTTGTATGATAAAATTAGTTGTTACAGAAATAGGAATGAAGTGGATAATACAATAAAATATCCAAATAGTTTGAAATAAAGAAGATGGGAGTTAGAGTGAGATTTTTGATGTAACGATGTAGTTTGATATGTAATAGTTGAAAATAAAAACGTTAAAAAGTTAGTAATCGTTAAAGGGTTTGTTCTGTAAAATAGATTAAAGGTATAGCATGAAAATGAGTTTTGTCTATTTATTTGCTAATTTAATTCTATAGTTTGCAAGACTAGAAACGTATGTGCTTTGTTGTTGATAAAAATAAATACTTAATGTTACAGCATACGCATTAAAGATATCACTGATCGATATGCGGTATATAAATGGTTGGGTTGAAAGTTTATCCTTCGCATAAAGCGAGGGATTTTTCTATATTGAGTGGTAACTGAAATGAAGAAAATAGGATTTTATATTATAAAAGATATTTTTTTAACAAGGTAAATGACCTTATTTAAAAGAAAATAAAGAAGGGAATAGGTTGCATTATTACTATGTTGAAGATACAAAACAGGTATTTATTGGATTATTCCCATATCAAGTAGAATAAAAATATCGGTTTATAATAGACAGACAAATAAAATCAGAGAAAAATTGTGATATTTTACATATAGCAAAGTTGGATATATAGAAAAGAAAGTATATTGTTAATTCAAAATATGTTTCCAGTTATATCAAGTTATATTGAAAGAGAATATACTATTGTTGGGAATCACTAACATTTAGTAAGAGAAATGGAATGTAAAGTAAGAAAGGTACTATCGCTTTTAAAAAGAGGAATTCGCTTTATGTCAACACATTATACTTAAATTGTTTTCCTATCCATTTTAATCATTGTATTTAAAATTTTCTTAATTTCTTGATTTCAAAAGGTATTTATCTTGTGTTAATTCTATTATTTATTTAAATTTTTTCGCTTTTAAAATAAGTGGTATTAGTATTTTATTTTATTGAAAAAATATAAAAGGTTAAGGAGTGTGTAATTTTGCAAGCTTCATAAAAGTTATAAAGTTAAAATAAAGTTATACAAAAATATATGCAAAATAAAATAAATAAATAAATTTAAAAATTACGGTTAATAATAAGTGAATTTTAATTTTTCAGATATATATACTATAATATTTTCTTAATCAATATAAAAAGCTATAGATAATATAAAAAAATATTATTTAGAATTATTTAAAAGATAAATTTATTTTCATATGATTTCTTGACTACTTTAAATAAAAAGAGTATAATGAAGATAACAGATGAAAAGTTTTTCTACAGTAGAAGTACTTATAATAGGGGGATAATATGAAAAAAGAAAGTATCATATTCAAAAACTTATTTTGGATAATAAAAGAAGTTAATGCTTATGATAGAAAATATATTCTTATTTTGATTATTTCTGTGATAATTTCAGGGATATCCCCACCGATTACCTTGTTGGTAACACAAAAAATTTTAAACTCTTTACAAGTAAATGGAAATTTCACATAAAAATGAATACTCTAGATAGGTGGAGATGTGGGGGTATCCTCACCTCCTTATTTATATTAAAGGGGTGAAAACAATGAAAATGAAGAAGACAGAGAAATACAAATTGATAGTATTTTTTGCGACTATAATAATTTTACCATATTTATTTTTGTATATGGAAAAACAAAGGGAAATATTTGATTCTGTTTCCATAAGTATGATTTATTGTTATATGCCTGCTTTAGGTGTGTCTTTAGGGTTATATTTTTTCGAGAAAGAAAAATTAAAAAAACAAAATTATATAATTATGTTAGGATTTACTATAACATTTATTGAAGTGCTGTTGACTTATTTTGCTATTTTAAATAGCGATGTTATGGAAATATTAGTTGCTATAACATCTCTTATAATAAGTTTATGGCTAATTGCGGTGTCTATTTTTAATCCTTCTAGTGGGAATATGTATATAAATAACAATATAAGTAAATGCAGAAAGCTAGTTTTTCCAATTTTTATAATATATTCAATAGCTACACTTATTGTTAGTGGATTTAATATTTTATCGTTAGGAAAATTTTTTGCGGGTATCATTTTTTCTGTTGGAGCCGTTTCATCTCTTTTTGGAGAAGAATATGGCTGGAGAGGGTATTTACAAGAAATTTTACAAATAAGATTTGGAAAGAGAATAGGAGTAATATTACTTGGAATAATATGGGAACTTTGGCATTTTCCAATAGAAATAATATGGCAAAAGGACTTATTTGTACTAGATATTTTTGGATACATAGTTAGGTTTATTTTTATTATAAGTCTAGCTATTATGATGGGATATGTATATATGAAAACAAAAAATGTTTGGGCTACCGCAATTATTCATGCTATAAATAATTCAATGGGTACTGCAAGTTTATATACGTCAGATAAAATTGTTTGGACTTATGAGAGTATAATGAATAATTCACAAATAATGAAGTTCACTGTAGTTATATTAATTTTAACTATAATTTTTAGTACATATCTCTTTACTAAAGAATATAGTGGGAAAGTAGAAAATGAAAGTATAGTGTAGAGTATTCAAATAAAGTAGAGTATGTCAAACTTTAAAGATTTTGATTTAGATTTAAAGAAAAATGTAGAAGTTCACTTCAAAAATGGTCAGGTTATAGAAATATAATCTGGCTTTTTTATCTGTAGAGCGAAACACGAAGTTTGTGGTATAATAAGAAAGATTAAACAGAAAGGCTATTATAAAGGGGCTTAGAAAAATCGTTGAAAAGTGCGACACGAAGTAGCGATAAACGAAAAATATCGCTACGGAGTTAGTAAGGGAACTAGCTTGTCCACAAAATAGTGGCAAGCGTATTCTATTGAGATAATTTATTATCCAATAGAACTGTTCCGCTGCACACCCTAAACCCCCTTTGCACACCCCTAAATAAAAAAAGGAGATAATTGTATGATAAAACTGATTGTTACAGATATAGACGATACGCTAGTAAATAGTAGAAACGAAATTTCTAAAAAAAATAGAGAAGTAATAGAAAAATGTAAAGAGCAAGATATAAAAGTTATTCTAGCTTCAGGAAGACCAGATTTTGGTATGATGAAGATAGTTGAAGATTTAAAACTAGATAGTTATGACAATTATCTACTATCATATAACGGAGCAAGAATAGCTAATCTAAAAACTGGAGAAGTTGTTTATGAAAAATTCTTATCACCGGAAAGAATTAAATTTTTAATAGATATAGCACTGGAAAACGATTGTGATATTCTAACCTATCAAAATGGTGATGTGTTAACAAATCGTGATAATGAATATGCACGCGTAGAAGTAGGGTTGGTAGGAGCAAAACTTATAATTGCTGAAAATATGAAAGAGCACATAAAAGAAGGTGCGGCTAAGGTAATTATATTAAAACATCCTGACGAAGCACAAGCTGTTAAAGAAAAACTCCAAAAAGAGTTAGGTGATGAGTATGAAGTAGCGACTTCAAAACCATTTTTCATAGAAGTTAACGACAAAGGTATTTCTAAAGGGGACTCACTAGACGCACTATGTAAAAAACTAGGCTTAACTAAAAACAATGTAATGGCTCTTGGAGATGGACTTAATGATTTAAGTATGATAGAGTTTGCTGGTATGGGCGTTGCAGTAGATAATGCTAACCCAGTTTTAAAAGAAGCGGCGAACTTTATATCAAAGAGTAATGATGAAGATGGCTTTGCTTATGCGATTGAAAAATTTATTTTAAATAATGAAAATTAAGATAGACGGACGATACAAAGTATCGCCCTTTCTTTTAGAAAGAGGAAAAAATGAAAGTAACATTAATATGTGTTGGAAAAGTAAAGGAAAAATTTTATCGTGATGCGATAAAAGAATATGAAAAGCGATTAGGAGCATATATAAAATTAAATACAATAGAAATAAACGATGAAAAAGTAAAGGTGGAAAATTCATCGGAGATTGCTATTGCTATGGACAAAGAGGGGAAAAATATTCTTTCGAAAATTAAAGATAATCAATATGTTATTACGTTAGAGATTCTCGGAAAAAATCTATCAAGTGAAGATTTTGCAGAAAAAATTAATAACCTTATGCTAACAGGAAACAGTGATGTTGTTCTTGTAATTGGTGGGAGCTACGGCCTATCTAATGAAGTGAAAAAACGTAGCGATTATGCACTATCTTTTAGTAAGATGACATTCCCACACCAAATGATGAGAGTAATTTTACTTGAGCAGGTATACCGTGCATATCGCATAATAACAGGAGCTAGTTATCATAAGTAGTTGGCTATAATATAATTAATATTAATAGTAAAGATTATCTGGTATAATAAAGATAGAGGAGAATATTTGTTGATGTATTAGATGACTTTTATGATAGTTAATTATAAAGGAGGCGTTTATTATGTTAAGTGGATTATTTGTAATATTTTTCATTGTAGTGATTTTAATTTTTTATACTATATCCGTATGTTTTTCAATGATAATGTTTGATATGTTTGGGATTAAAACTAGTTTAGCATTTATTCCTTTCTACAATACATATCTTGTCTATAAAGAATATAAAGGGCGAGTATGGAAGAAAAATTGGGGAGTTCTTTATGCAGGAACGCTTATATTCGCTTTAATGATAATAATGAGTGTAGTTATATATATTATTCTAGTTGATGATTTAATGGGAATTAATATTTATGCACTTTTATTATCAGTAGCTGCATTGCTAGTATTAGGAATAGTTTCAATTATGACAAATGTTGTTATCCCAATAACTTTATATTATCCTATTTTTGAAACAAAGTTTCAGAAAATCATCTTAGCATTAACTATAGTAGTTACTGAAATAAAATTGTTAAAAGATATATTTGAAAGCGACAGTGCATTAGTAGGGAGTAATGAAGTAGATACAATAGGGGCTATGTTAAATATTACGACTTTTATTATATCAATTATTTTTATAGTAACGTATCTTACAGCTGCATCTAATATGCGGCACAAAGTTAAGAGTGGAGAATATATCATACAAGAAAAATTAGATTATAATTTATTAAGTAGTGATGAGATAAATACGATTTTACAGCAAAGAGGTCGTAGATTAGCTGTTCTGAATAAAGATAATAAAAGATTTATACATTCTAATGGTGTTCAAAAAGGAAATCAAGTTAATGAAATAAACTATATATAGAAATAGAAAGTCTTTCAAGGTGTATTGGATCTTGAAAGATTTTTTATTATAAAAACTTTCATAATACGTACTTATTTGTTATAGAGGATAATATAAACTAATGTATTTCTTAAAAGTATTAATATCTCTAATAAAGAATGTTAGAAAATATAACATATATTTATATAATAAAGTATATTCAAGTATAATAATAAAGTTAATAAATATAATTTATAATTATTAGCTTTACTTTAGTATTTTAAGGAGACGTTATTATGAATATAATGGATTTACTTACTAGTCTGAATGACTTTATGTGGTCATATTTTTTAATCGGATTAGTAATTGTTACAGGTATTTATTTTACATTTAGTACGAAATTTGTTCAATTTACTTACATAAAAGAAATGTTCAGATTAATTTCTGAAAAGCCAAAAGTAGGAAAAGATGGAGAACAAAAAGGAGTATCAGCATTCCAAGCTTTTACTATTTCTGCTGCATCGCGTGTAGGGACAGGGACTATTGCTGGTGTTGCTATTGCGATAGCGCTGGGTGGTCCCGGTTCAGTATTTTGGATGTGGATTGTTGCGCTTTTTGGAGGAGCATCATCTTTTGCGGAATCTACGCTTGCCCAAGTATATAAAGTGCGCGATAGAAAAGGTGTTTATCGTGGGGGACCAGCATATTACATGGAAAAAGGTCTTGGTCAAAAATGGATGGGTGTACTGTTCGCGATTGTTATTTCAATAACTTATGGTATTGCATTCAACTCAGTACAGACAAATACTATAGCTCAATCATTAGAGATTTATAATATTAATTCTAAAGTTGCAGGTATTGCACTTTTAGTACTTACAGTTTTTGTTATTTTTGGCGGAGTGACAAAAGTTGTAAAAATTACTCAATGGTTAGTGCCTATTATGGCCGTTATTTACTTATTTATAGTTTTTATAATTATGATTATTAATTTTGATAAGATTCCAGGATTACTTGGACAAATTATAAAATCAGCATTTGGTCTTGAACAAGTTGGTGGTGGTGTAATTGGTATGGGAACTTCAATTTTACTTGGGGTAAAACGAGGAATGTTTACTAACGAAGCGGGTCTTGGTTCTACACCAAACGCAGCAGCAACAGCTGATAGTACTCATCCTGCTAAACAAGGTTTTATTCAAACACTTGGAGTATATTTTGATACTTGTTTGGTTTGTACAGCAACAGCATTTTTAATTCTGTTATATCCAGGTATAGAGTATGGGAAAGGTAGCTTACAAGGTATTAGACTTACACAAGCTGCGCTTACTTCACAAATTGGAAGTATAGGTACTGTTTTCTTAATCGTAGCAATCTTTTTATTTGGATATAGTTCAGTTATTGGAAACTACTACTATGGCGAAACAAATATCCAATATTTACTACCTAAAAAATGGGCGGTAAATGTATATCGTGTTATTGTGTGCATATTTGTATATATCGGAAGTGTAATGAACTTAGATCTAGTTTGGGGTCTTGCTGATGTAACAATGGGTATTATGAGTTTACTAAACTTGATAGCTATTATTGGGCTTTCTGGTGTAGTTTATGTTGTATTGAAAGATTATGTTAAACAACATAAACAAGGAAAAGATCCAGAATTTTATTTAGATAATTTGCCAATAAAAATTGACAACGCAACTGCGTGGAAAAATAAAAAAGAAGATTAATAAAATTACCAGTCTATTAGAAATAGTAGGCTGGTTTTTTGAAAAATATCTAAATGTTTAGCATAGGCAGGTGATATATTCCTTGCATTCTTTTGTGAATTGTGATATTATATTAAACGTATTTTAATTATAAAATATATGCGATGAGCCGATAAGTAGAAGTTCTTGCGTACCGTAGGATACAGAAAAGAAATCAGTGGTTGAGAGATTTCTCCTAGGCAGGACTTTGAAGTAGACGGTGAGCATTTAGAGTGAAAGTAAGTAGCTTTAAACGTGGTTAGAGCGTTAATCTTATTAAGTGCTAATTATAATTAGAATAAAGGTGGTACCACGGAGACTTTCGTCCTTATGTTAGGATGAGGGTTATTTTTTTATCTAAAAATCAATGCAAAAACCACAGATAAAGATAGTAAATAAAGTGAGAAATAAAAAATATTTAATAATTAGGAGGAAAAGCTATGACTGAAATGTCTACAAAATATAATCCGACCGAAGTTGAACAAAATCGTTACAATTGGTGGTTAGAAAAAGAAGTTTTTAAAGCCGACAATAAAAGTAATAAAAATCCATATACAATAGTAATTCCACCACCAAACGTAACTGGGAAATTACATATTGGACATGCATGGGATACAACATTACAAGATATGTTAACGCGTTACAAACGTCTAAAAGGATTTGATGTACTTTATCTTCCAGGGATGGACCATGCTGGTATTTCGACTCAAGCGAAAGTAGAAGCAAAAATGCGTGAAGAAGGAGTTTCACGTTATGACTTAGGTCGTGAAAAATTCTTAGAGCGTGCGTGGGAATGGAAAGAAGAATATGCAGGTTATATTCGTGCGCAATGGGCAAAATTAGGATTGGGTCTTGATTATTCTCGTGAAAGATTTACCCTTGATGAAGGATTAAACAAAGCTGTAACAAAAATCTTTGTAGACCATTATAATAATGGAACTATTTATCGCGGAGAAAAAATTATTAACTGGGATCCAGTTCAAAGAACTGCGTTATCTAATATTGAAGTAATTCATAAAGATGTAGAAGGTGCATTTTATCATCTTAAATATTTCTTAGCTGACGAAAGTGGAGATTATTTAGAAGTAGCAACTACACGTCCAGAAACTCTATTTGGAGATACTGCTGTTGCGGTTCATCCTGAAGATGAGAGATATCAAAAATACATTGGTAAAACAGTTCTTCTACCAGTGACAAATAAAGAAATTCCAGTTGTTGCAGATGAATATGTTGAAAAAGATTTTGGAAGTGGCGTTGTTAAGATTACTCCAGCGCACGATCCAAATGACTTTGAAGTAGGTGAACGACATAACTTACCACGTATTATCGTTATGGATGAAGGTGCTGTAATGAACGAGCATGCAGACAAATATAATGGTATGGATCGTTTTGAATGTCGAAAAGCACTTATTGCAGACTTGCAAGAAAGTGGAGTTTGTTTCAAAATTGAAAAACATCTTCACTCAGTAGGGCATTCAGAACGTAGTGGTGCGGTTGTTGAGCCATATCTTTCTAAACAATGGTTTGTTGATATGAAACCTCTTGCTGATAAAGTTTTAGAAAATCAAAAAGATGAAGATGGAAAAGTTAATTTTTATCCACCACGTTTTGAGCATACATTAAATACATGGATGGAAAATATTCAAGACTGGTGTATTTCTCGTCAATTATGGTGGGGACATCGTATTCCAGCTTGGTATCACAAAGAAACTGGTGAAGTTTATGTTGATGTAAATCCACCAAAAGATATCGAAAACTATGTTCAAGATGAAGATGTTCTTGATACTTGGTACTCTTCAGCATTATTCCCATTCTCAACATTAGGATGGCCAGATTTAGAAAGTGAAGATTTCAAACGTTACTATCCAAACAGCTGTCTAGTAACTGGATACGATATTATCTTCTTCTGGGTTGCTCGTATGGTATTCCAAGGATTAGAATTTACAGGAACTCGTCCATTTGAAGATTGTTTAATCCACGGTTTAGTTCGTGATGAACAAGGCCGTAAGATGAGTAAGTCTCTTGGTAATGGTGTAGATCCGATGGAAGTAATTGAACAATACGGAGCCGATAGCTTGCGTTACTTCTTAGCTACGAACTCAACACCAGGACAAGATTTACGTTACTCAACTGAAAAAATTGAAGCAAGTTGGAACTATATCAATAAAATCTGGAATGCTTCTCGTTTTGTAATTATGAATCTTGAAGGTTTCGAATACAGCGATATAGATTTATCAGGAGAAAAAACACTAGCTGATAAATATATCTTAACAAAACTTGCTAAAACTATTGAAGACTTCGAAAGATTATTTGAAAAATATGAATTCGGTGAAGCAAGCCGCATTTTATATAATTTCGTATGGGAAGAATTCTGTTCATGGTATATTGAAATTGCTAAGATTTCATTAAATGGTGAAGATGAAGCTACTAAGAAAACTACTAAATCTATTTTAGTATATGTACTTGATGCTTCTCTAAAAATGTTACATCCGTTTATGCCATTCGTAACTGAAGAAATCTGGCAACACATTCCTCACACAGGAGATAGTATTGTAACTAGCGAATTTGCTAAAGTTGATGCAAGCTTAGTATTTGAAAATGAAACTGAAGATATGCAATTTATCCAAGATGTAATTACAGCAGTACGTAATATCCGTAGTGAAGTTAATGCACCTATGTCACGCGAAATACCTATTAAGATTAAATACGCACAAGAAAACGTAAAAGAAGTATTATTAAGTGGAAGTGCATACCTAGAAAAATTTGCACGTCCTAGCGAACTTATTATTGAACGTGAAGTAGAAGCAAGCGAAACTGATATTAGTCGTATTTTACCAGGTGCTGAAATCTACGTTTCATTAAGTGATTTAATCGATGTAGATAAAGAAAAAGAACGTCTAGGAAAGGAACTAGAGAAATTACAACAAGAATTAGATAGAGTAAACAAAAAACTTTCTAATGAAAAATTTGTTGGTTCTGCTCCAGAAGCCGTTGTAGCTAAAGAAAAAGAAAAACAAGTAGCATATCAAGAACAATATGATAGTGTTAAAGAACGTATTAGTGCATTAGATAATTTAAAATAATAAAATAAAAATCCTTAAACTATGATTTTTAAGTTTAAGGATTTTTATTTTATAGATAAGTTTATTCATCTTTGTTGTTTTTCTTTTTCCAAAAAAGGAAGATTATAATTAGGAGAATAATAGCAATACCGATATACGCTCCATAATTTTTAACTACTTCACCGGTATTAGGTAATGTATCAATAGATAATAAATTCATAAATACACCTCACTATTGTTCGTTGTTTTCTGTTTCAGAGCTTTCTTTTAAAAGTTCAGTTTCTATTTTTTCTTTAACTTCGTCTATTTTCTTTTCCGCATTCTCAGAGAAAGTTTGAATTTTTTCTTTAACTTTATTTTCTTCTAATTCTTCTTTAATATCTTCCACTTTTTCTTTTATTGAATTAACTTTTTGTTTTGCAGTTTCAACAAAATTAGAAATATTCGGTTTGATTTCTTCAGCAACTTTTTTAGCAGAGCCTAGATTTTCCTTGAATTCGGCAGAATACTCACGGATATTACTAGCGTGTTCTTTTATTTCACATGCGTTGTCAGATAACTTTTTTCCATAGTAAACAGCATCGTTGTAAGTTTCTGTTAGCTTATTTTTTGTACGATTAGCAACTTTAATGGCATCTTTACATAAATAATCAGCAGCTTCAACAATTCCATTTTTTTCTGCATAACGAATCATACATCTAGTATAACCGTATGAATCTTTTGCTTTTTTCTTTATAAAGTTAAAATGTTCTTCTAGTTTTTCTGAGTTTTTAGTGTAATAGTTAGCTACTGCGATTCCAGAACCAATTATTAAAAGTTTTGATAATTTTGACATAATACACCTCGTTACTTTTTTATTCTATTATATCATATATAGCTTTAAATATAAATTAAGTTTTACAAATAATAGTTAAGAAGGTGTATTTTATTTATTTTGAATAATATAAGTATAGCATTTTATTGTCATATTATATTTTAAAAAAGTATATATTACACATTATTTATTTTTTAGTCTTGAAATAATGTGTAATATATTATATAATTATAGTTGTAAAACGTAATAAAGGAGGAACAATGAAATTAACCGACAGACATAAAGCTATAATTGAAATAGTAAAAGAGTTTGAACCAATTACTAGTGATGAAATTGCGGAAAAACTGTCTTTAGGTAAATCTACACTTAGAAATAATTTAGCAGTTTTAGGGATGTTAGAAGTGTTAGAAGCAAAGCCTAATGTCGGATACTATTATAATTATAACTTTTCACCAGGGGAGCAAAGGGAAGAAGTAAAAAGGAAATCTGTTAAAGAAATAATGGGGATAGCTATAACAGCTAAAAGTACAGCAAGTTATTCAGAAGTATTATCGAAGTTATTTATTTACGATGTAGGTACTATTTTTATAGTTAATGAAGAGAATCATTTAGTTGGTGTTACTTCTAGAAAAGATATGTTGAAACTAGCGAGAAATGCTGATGCTGATTCATTACCTATAGCACTTGCTATGACACGCGTTCCTAATGTAATTTATATTTATGAGGATGAATTAGTAAGTGATGCATTGAGAAAGATTATTTTGCATGAGATTGATTGTTTACCGGTTGTTAGGGAGGATGACAATGGTAATAGAATAATCGTAGGTAAAGTTTCAAAAACTACATTGATAAAATTATTACTAGAGATACTGGAGGGATAATATGCTAACTGTACACATAATTTCAGATTCCATAGGGAATACTGCAAAAGATGTAGTGGATGCTGCATTAGTTCAGTTCTCATATGGACAAGTTAAGTATAAAGTTCTAAAAAACTCTAATGTTTGTACGAAGGAAAAAATAGACTCTATTATGACTAATATAGCTGAGGGAGATGTAGTAGTTCAAACGTTAGTAGACAAAGAGCTTGCAAAATATGCAAGAGAGCTTGCAGAAGAAAGAAATATCAAAGTTATCGATTTATTAAGCGATATGTTGGATATTTTTGAAGAAAAATTAAAAGTAAAATCAGAGAATAATCCAGGATTAATTCGAAAAATGGGAACGGAGTATTTTAAAAGGGTAGATGCATTAGAGTTTGCTGTAAAATATGATGACGGTAAGGATATAAATGGGTTTAGGGAGGCAGATGTGATAATTTTGGGAGTATCGCGCACTTCAAAAACACCACTTAGTTTATATTTAGCAAATAGAAACATCAAAGTTATGAACGTTCCTATAGTTCGAGATTTAATTTTACCAGAAGAACTATATGAAGTTAAGCGTAAAATTGTTGGACTAACTAATTCTGTTGAACAGCTTAATAAGTTAAGGGAAGAACGATTAAAAGCTCTTGGGGTTGACCAAGGAACAGATTATACAGATGAGATGAGAATCTTTGAAGAGTTAGAATATGCACTGGAGATTATGGAAAAAATTGGATGTCCTGTAATTGATGTTCATAATAAAGCAATAGAGGAAACAGCAGAAATAATTATTGGAATTATGAGAGAAAGAGGACTAGAGGTTTAAACAAAATAATTAATTATTTTAATTAACGGATGTTATAGAAGTATTTAAATAAAAGATATAGTATCTTTTGATTTAAATACACTAACAATAAAAATTATAAAAGTTTTAAAAATATACAAACAATTTTGTGGGGGAAAATACAATGACAAAGAAATATGTTTATAATTTCAGTGAAGGTAATAAAGATATGAGATCTTTATTAGGGGGAAAAGGTGCAAACCTTGCGGAAATGAAGAGTTTAGGGATAAATGTACCTCCTGGATTTACTATTACAACAGAAAGCTGTAACAGTTATTATGAAAATGGGGAAAGAATAAAACCTGAAATTTTAAAACAAATAAACGACCAATTAGAAATATTAGAAAAAGAAATTGGGAAAAAACTAGGAAGTCTAGAAAATCCATTATTGGTGTCTGTACGTAGTGGTGCGGTATTCTCAATGCCAGGGATGATGGACACAATTTTAAATTTAGGATTAAATGATGAAACTACAATAGTTTTGGCGAAAAAGAATAATAATTATCGCTTTGCATACGATAGTTACCGCCGCTTTATTCAAATGTTTTCTGATGTTGTTATGAATGTTGAAAAATATAAATTTGAAGAAGTCTTAACACGTGTTAAAGAAGAAAATGGTTATGCTCAAGATAGTGACATGAATGAAAAAGACTTATTCAAAGTAGTGGAAGAATTCAAAGCTATTTACAAAAAAGAAGTAGGCCGTGACTTCCCAATGAGTGTAAAAGAACAACTTATGCTTGCTGTTGAAGCGGTATTCAAATCTTGGAATAATAATAGAGCAAAAGTATATCGTAGATTGCATAATATCAGTGACAAATTAGGGACAGCTGTTAATATTCAAGCAATGGTATTTGGAAACATGGGAGACAACTGTGGGACTGGGGTATCATTCAGTAGAAACCCAGTAACAGGTGAGGATAAACTTTTTGGTGAATACTTGATAAACGCTCAAGGGGAAGATGTAGTAGCAGGAATCAGAACACCTAAAAATATTAGTATCTTAGAAGAAGATATGCCACATCTTTATAAAGAATTTGTTGATATCTCTAAAAAACTGGAAAGACATTATAAAGATATGCAAGATATCGAGTTCACAATTGAAGATGGGAAATTATATATACTTCAAACTCGTAATGCTAAAAGAACACCTAATGCGGTTGTTGAAGTAGCGGTATCTTTGGTAGAAGAAGGTATTATAAGCAAGGAAGAAGCTATTTTAAGAGTAGGAACTGAGGAAATCAATAAACTTCTACATGCAACATTTGAAGAGAAAAGCTTAAAAGGAGCTAAAGAACTTACTCAAGGTCTGGCTGCATCTCCTGGAGCTGCGGTAGGTAAAATATACTTTTCTGCAGAAGAAGCGGTAGAGGCTGCAAAAACAGAAGCTGTAGTATTAGTACGCGAAGAGACTTCACCAGAAGATATTGAAGGAATGGTTAGCTCGGAAGCGATAGTTACACTTAGGGGAGGAATGACATCGCATGCTGCTGTAGTAGCGCGTGGAATGGGTAAATGTTGTGTTTGTGGTTGTCAAAACATGATTATTGACTATAAAGAAAAAACTCTAAGAATTTCTGATTTAGTTTTACGTGAAGGTGATACAATTTCTGTTGATGGAAGTAGTGGTAAAGTTTATCTTGGTGAAGTGGAAAAGGTAGATGCAACATTTAGTTCTAGATTTAAAAAATTATTAAGTTGGGCAGATGAAATTCGTCAAATGAGCGTTTTTGCAAATGCAGATAATGAAATTGATGCTAAAGTTGCTTTTGAGTTCGGAGCTGAAGGTATAGGACTTTGTAGAACGGAACATATGTTCTTTGAAGAAGATAGAATTAGCCTAGTAAGAAAAATGATTTTAGCAGCTGATACAGCTGAAAGGGTAAAATTCTTAGAAAGATTACAACCTATTCAAAGTGAAGATTTCTATAAAATATTCAAGGCAGCTAATGGAAAATCAGTTAATATTCGTCTGTTAGATCCACCTTTACATGAATTTTTACCAAAAGATGATAAAACAATAGAAGTTATTGCAGAAGAGCTAAATGTAACAGTGTCTCAATTGAAGTCTAAAGTAGCTAGCATTGCAGAATTTAACCCGATGATGGGACATCGTGGATGCCGTTTAGGTGTTACATATCCAGAAATTTATCTGATGCAAGCTAAAGCGATTAGTTCAGCAGCAATAAGAGCTAAAAAAGAGGGTGTAGATGTTAATGTTGAAATTATGATTCCGTTAGTTGGATTAGAAAAAGAATTGGCTGTACTTCGAGAACAAATAGTAGAGTTAGTTGAAAAAGAAATTCACTTATACAAAACAGAATTCACTTATAAAGTCGGTACCATGATAGAAATACCACGCGCATGTTTAATTGCGGATAAGATTGCTAAACATGCAGATTTCTTCAGTTTTGGTACAAATGACTTAACTCAACTTACTTTCGGTTACTCTAGAGATGATGCAGAGAAATTTATTGATATTTATAAAAAGAAAAATATTCTAGAATCTGATCCTTTTGTTCATTTAGATGAGAGTGGAGTATTAGAGTTGATGCAACTTGCGGTTCGAAAAGCTCGTGAGACAAAACCAGCTATTAAACTTGGAATTTGTGGAGAGCACGGAGGAGATGAAAAATCAATTCTTCTATGTTCTAAACTAGGTTTAGGTTATGTATCTTGTTCTCCATATCGTGTGATAATTGCGCGTATAGCGGCAGCTAAAGCAGCAATAGGTGATGTAGAAGCTTCTTCAACAAAATAATTAAATGAACTTAGTAAGGGCGACTTTGAATTATAATTTTCAAAGTCGCTTTTTTAAGTTTAATATAAGGTAAAATAAATATAATTTAATAGATAAGTGCTAATTGGTAACTTATTTTTCATATGAGCATATGATATTATTAAGATGTAATTATGTTACAAATAGATTAAATAATTGTAAATATTAATAATATTTAGTTAAGTAAATTGATTTTTTTTAAAATATACATTAAAATTAATTTAGTATTATTGAATTTTATTTTCAAAATGAAAGTAAAAGTTAAGAAATAGAAAGTTTAAATATTATGTAAAGAAAGGATATGCTATGGTAGAAAATAATAATGAGCGTTTATCTAGAAGAGATAAGCATTCAACAGAGAAAAAAACCGTTATGCCAGGTGGATATATATCTAGAAAAAATATTAGTAGTTCAAAAACAAATGAACAACAAAGGCGAGCAATAAATGAGGAAATGATGAGAAGACGAGCTCAAAGATCTAAAAGTGGTCAGCAAATATCATCAAATTCACCTCAAGGGCAACAAGGCTCAGGAGGAAGAGGAGGTAATCCTAACGGAAGAAGACCCCTACCACCAGGAAGAATAAGTAAACCAAATTTCAATAACGGAAAAAAAGGACTATGGCTAAAAATTTTGAGATATGGTTTATATGCCGCAAGTATTGCTATCATTTCAATATTTTTACTATGTGTATTTTGGATTTATCAAGCGCCAGCTTTTGATTCGAAAATATTAGATAACAATAGTAGAACAGTTGTTTATGATGTAAATAACAATGAGGTAGCTAAACTTGGTAATCAAGTTGGTGAAAATTTAGAAACATCTGATATTCCTGAAAAAATGCAGGAGGCAATATTAGCAACGGAGGATAATAGATTCTTCGAACATGGAGCAGTAGACTATCGTCGATTAGTAAAAGCTGTCTTTTCTAATCTTACGAGTGGTTTTGGTTCTCAAGGGGGATCTACAATTTCACAGCAGCTTATTAAAAGAACGTTTCTAGATGATAATAAGAGTGTAAAACGTAAAGTTCAGGAAGCATACTTAGCTTATAAATTAGAACAAAATTATGATAAAGAGTCTATTTTTACTATGTATGTAAATAGAATTTATTATTCAGATGGTGTTTATGGATTGAAAACAGCAGCGAAGTATTACTATGGTAAAGAATTAAGTCAATTAACATTGCCACAAATGGCATTACTTGCCGGATTACCTCAATATCCTAATACTTATAATCCATATGATAATGCAGAAGCGGCTAAAACACGTCGTGATACAGTACTTTATTTAATGCAATACCACGGGAAAATTACTGAACAAGAAGCAACTGCTGCTAAAAACACAGATGTACTTGCAGGTATAGTGAAAAGAAATGAAAATGAACGTGTTATTCTTTCTAGTGAGTTTGATAGTAAATACACTTCATATATGAATGAAATAGTTAGAGAACTTAAGAATAGTAAAGAATATAAGGATTATGAAGGAGACGTGCTAAACTTAGGACTTAAGATTTACACTAATTTCGATCCGAAAATCCAAGATTCATTAAGTACAAGTATGAGTAGTAATTTAGTAGGTATAAAACAGGCAAGTAATGTATCGATGGTTGTTTTAAATAATGAAAATAGTGGAATTGCGGCTTTATATGGTGGGAAAAATCAGACTTTCCATGGATATAATATAGCAACGCAAGCGAAGTTACAAGCTGGATCATCAATTAAACCAATTTTGGCTTATGGACCAGCTATTGAGTACTTAAATTGGGGATCAGGGCAAACAATAGAAGATAAAGCAATACCTGGCACTCAAATTCAAAACTGGGATAGACAATACCATGGTAATATTACGATGAATAATGCATTAACATGGTCATATAATATACCAGCGATTAAAGCATATCAGCAAGTTGGATTTGAAAGAGTTAAGCAATATGCAGCTAATGTAGGTATGGAAGTAAAAGATGATTCTATAACAACGCCGATAGGAGGAAGTAGTGATGGTTATTCACCACTTCAAATGGCAGCAGCATATGTACCATTTAGTAATGGTGGGTATTATGCAACACCAAAAGCTATTAAAAAGGTCTATGATAGTGAAGGTACTGAAATAAAAAGTTTTAGTACTGATGACAGAAAGAGAGTTATAAAAGAATCTACTGCCTACATAATGACATCAATGTTACGTAACGTAGTTAATGGGATAGCAGCTTATGCACGTATAAGTGGAGCAGATATGGCGGTTAAAACAGGAACTACAACTTTTGGAGAAGCTGAAGCACAAAAATATGGCTTTGATATAAATAACTATTCAAAAGATTCTTGGACAATAGGATACACGAGTAATTATACTTTAGCTGTATGGCAAGGGTTTGATGCTATAGATGGACCAACTAAATTTATGACACAACAAGATACACAAAGAACACAAATGTTATATAGATTGAATATGCAAAATATAGTTCGTATTCATCCGCCTAGAGGATTTAATGTTCCAGGAAATGTTGGTTCAATAGATGGTGGTGTAAGGGTTATTTCAGATAGTGAACGCCGTCAAATAGAAGAGCAGCAAAGAAGAGCGCAAGAAGAAAGAAATCGTTCTGAGAATAATAATTCAGATAACGATGATAATGATTCTAACACGACGAACAATAGAAATAACAACTCAAATAATAGTGGAAATACCGCTTCTAATAATAGATCAAACAGAAATAACAATAATTCAAATAATGGATAAAGGATAAGAGATTAGCTCTATTATATATAATATGTGATAGAGTTAATCTTTTTTAATTTTGAAAATACTACACAAAAGTTTTTTTTTAGTGTACAATAGAAATTAGAATTTGATGATTATCTAGAAAATACATCAAATTGTTGAATGATGCAGATATATTATAAGATGGATGTGAAGCTATGAAAAAAAAATTAGTAATAATTACAGGAATAAGTGGAGCAGGTAAGAATACAGCGTTAAGTATTTTTGAAAGTCAAGGATATTTTTGTACAGATAATCTACCTGGACTTTTAGTTGAGGATTTTTTACGTATAATTGAAGAAAAAGAGATAGACAAAACGGCTATTAGTATAGATATTCGAAGTAAGCATCTTCATGTTGATTTAAAAGAGTTATTTAAAAAAATTCAGCATAATGAATATTTTGACTTAAAGATTATCTTTTTAGATAGTGAAGATCAAGTTTTGGTTAATCGTTATAAAGAAACGAGAAAAAATCATCCATTATCGACAGAGTTTAGTCTTCTTGAAGGAATAAAACAAGAGCGTCATGTTATGGATGAAGTTAAAGATATTGCAAATTATATTTATGATACTACTAATTTAAAAGTAAAAGATTTGCAACAAAAAATATTGGCAGATTTTGGAATAGAAAAGAAAGATAGTTATCATATAACGATCTCTAGTTTCGGTTATAAATATGGGTTACCCATTGATGCTGATAACATAGTGGATGTTAGATTTTTAAAAAATCCATTTTATATAAATGAGCTTCGTGAAAAAACTGGACAAGATGCAGAAGTGTTCGATTATGTTTTTTCAGATAGTATAACACAGGAATTTTATGAGAAATATAAAGATTTAATAGTTTATATGATTGATAAGTATCAGTATGAAGGGCGAGATAAAGTAGCGATTGCAATAGGTTGTACTGGAGGGAAGCATCGCTCAGTAAGTATTGCTCGAAAAATACATGAAGATATTTCGAAATTAGGATATAAAGTTTATCTTGAACATCGAGATATAGACAAGGGTAGGTAGGAAATGAGAACAAAAGTAAAAGTAGTAACTATAGGTGGAGGAACAGGCTTATCTGTTCTTCTTAGAGGATTAAAGAAGTATCCTCTGGATATAACAGCAATAGTTACTGTAGCAGATGATGGGGGAAGTTCTGGAAAAATTAGAAGTGATATGAATATTCCATCTCCTGGAGATATAAGGAATGTTATAGCGGCTTTATCAGATGTTGAGCCGTACTTGGAGAAGATGTTTCAATATAGATTTGACTCTGGAGAAGTAAAAGGCCATCCAGTAGGAAACTTAATGTTAGCCGCAATGACGGATATTCATGGTGATTTTACAACAGCGGTAAAAGTAATGAGTAAAATACTAAATGTACGTGGTAAGGTATTACCAACAACAAATGATATTGCAACACTTAATGCAGTGTTGTCTACTGGAGAAATTATTCGTGGTGAGTCATCGATAACTGAAGCCGGTGGGATTATTGATCATGTTTATATAACCCCGTCTAGAGTCAGACCTAATGAGGATGTGTTAAAAGCAATTGAAGAGGCGGATTATATTATCATGGGGCCAGGTAGTCTATATACATCTATAATTCCAAATTTAGTAATTTCTAATGTATCAGAAAGAATACGCGAGAGTGAAGCTAAGAAGATATATGTTTGCAACGTCATGACACAACATGGTGAAACGGATAATTATACTGTTTCAGATCATATAAAGGCTATAAATAAACATGTTGAAGAAAATATTTTCGATATAGTTATTGCTAATTCACGTGAGTTCGATTCGAAAGTTTTAGAAAAATATCACAAAGAAAAACAAGAAGCTGTTCGAATTGATTATGAAGAAATAAATAAATTGGGAATTGAATTAATAGAAAATAGAGATGTTGGAATCGTTGAAAATAATGTGATTAGACACAATGCAGAAAAAGTTTCTGAATTAATTTATGATTATATTATAGACGACAAGCCAACAATGATTTATAATAAAAGGTAAAGTCAAACAAAGGAGAACAAAAATGCACTTAAATTTTGATTATTCGAAAGCGTTAAATTTCTTTAATGAACAAGAAGTGAAAAATATGGAGGATTATGTGAAAGTTGCACATAATCAGCTGCATAACAAAACAGGGATCGGAAATGATTTCTTAGGTTGGTTGGAATTACCGACTAATTATGATAAAGAGGAATTTGCGCGTATTAAAGAAGCTAGTAAAAAAATTCAAAACAATTCTGATGTGTTTGTTGTTATCGGAATAGGTGGATCTTATTTAGGAGCTCGTGCAGCTATAGAAATGTTAAATGATAGTTTTTACAACTTCTATGAAAAAGATCGCAAAACTCCTCAAGTATTTTTTGTAGGTCACACAATTTCTTCAACTTATACACAAGAATTAGTGAATTACCTAAAAACTACTGGAAAAGATTTTTCAGTAAATGTAATTTCAAAATCAGGGACAACTACTGAACCAGCAATAGCTTTTCGTATTTTTAAAGAATTACTTGAAGAAAAATATGGAAAAGAAGGAGCTCGCGAAAGAATTTATGCAACAACAGATAAAGCACGTGGGGCATTAAAATCACTTGCTGACGATGAAGGATATGAAACTTTTGTAGTACCTGACGATGTTGGAGGACGTTTTACAGTTCTTACAGCTGTTGGATTATTACCAATCGCGGTTAGTGGTGTTGATATTGATAAAATGATGGCAGGTGCTAAGTTAGCACAGGATGAACTTTCTACACCAGATTTAAGCAAAAACATCGCATACCAATATGCAGTAATGCGTAACATTTTACAACAAAAAGGAAAATTAATTGAAATCTTAGTTTCTTATGAGCCGTCAATGGTTTACTTTAATGAATGGTGGAAACAACTTTATGGAGAGTCTGAAGGTAAAGATGGGAAAGCATTATATCCATCAAGTGTATGTTTCTCAACAGACTTGCACTCAATGGGACAATATGTTCAAGAAGGACGTCGTATTCTTTTAGAAACAATCTTAAAAGTTAAAACACCAAACAAGGATATTGAACTTAAAGAAGCTGAAAATAATCTTGATGGACTTAATTACCTGGCAGGAAAAACTATGGATTTTGTTAATACAAAAGCATTTGAAGGTACATTGCTTGCACATACAGATGGAGGAGTACCTAACTTTGTAGTTGAACTTCCAGATATGAGTGAGTTTACATTTGGATACTTAGTATATTTCTTCGAAAAAGCAGTAGGAATCTCTGGATATATGCAAGGATTAAATCCATTTGATCAACCAGGTGTGGAAGCATACAAGAAAAATATGTTTGCACTTCTAGGAAAACCAGGATTTGAAGAATTAAAAGCAGAATTAGAAGAAAGATTAAAATAAAAGCTAATATATAAATTTAAAACACACCTCAGGGGTTAGATAAGAGAAAGTTCTAACCTCTGAGGTGTATTTAATTAATTTTTTTATCTTACCTTTTCGCCATTGTAACAAAGGTGAATTTATCTGGACGGTAACTTAAAACGCCGTATTGAAGAATATTACCATTCGATAAGTAAGTAATACTTTCAACAACAGCAACCATATCATAGTTTCCAAGATCCATATGTTGTTTTTCTTCATCAGTAGCATATCTGAATGAAATTTCACGACGTGAATGTGTGATATTAAGACCAAGTTCGGTTTCTAAATGTTTATAAATTGAATTTTCCGCTATATCTTTATTTAAAAAAGGGACTAATGAACGATCAAAATATGAAACTTCATACTCAAGTCGTTCTCCATTAATTGTTCTGCTTCGACTGACGCGATAAAAATCATTGCTTTCATTTGCTCCAAAGATATCCATAATTTTTCTATCACCTTGAATTATATATAGGCTTTCAAGGTTTGTTTTTATTTCGTATTTTCCATCTATATTTAATTCTGCTGAAGTTTTAATATTTCCTAAATAATTGTTTTTAATACGTCCATGTCCTAGAATTAAAGAATTTTTTCCTTTTATTTTTTGTATATATCCATCTAATTCTAAAAGTGATAATGCTTTTCTTATTGTATCTTTTGAATAACCATATTCTCTTACTAAGTCATTTTCACTAGGTAATTCAGTATTACGTTTATAGAAACGTGTATCAATTTTTCCTTTGATATCATTATAGACTTGCTTGTATTTACTCATACTCCCTAAACCCTTTCTAAAATTTCATCTTACTATTATAAACGTATAGTTATAAAAAATCAAGAGTAATATAAATCTCTCTACAAAAATCCAACATTTACGGATATGTTAGAAGAAAAAAATAAAAGAATTACATAAATGTATTGACAAGATGAAACGCTTTTATTATAATAATTACTGTTAAGTAGTTAAAGTAATTATTAAGTTGTAAAATTTTATGGAGGAGACGAAAATGAGAAGACGTTCAAGTGGGGTATTGATGCATATTACGTCACTACCTGGGAAACAAGGTATTGGAACATTTGGGAAAAGCGCTTATGATTTTGTTGATTTTTTAGAAGAGACTCAACAAACATATTGGCAGCTTTTACCACTAACAACAACAAGTTACGGAGATTCTCCTTATCAAAGTTTTTCTGCAGTGGCAGGGAATTTAAATCTAATTGACTTCGACTTATTAGAAGAAGAAGGTCTTTTAGAAAAAGTAGACTATGAAGGAGTTAACTTTGGAGATAATCCAGAAAAAGTAGACTATGGATTATTGTTTGATGTAAGAAGACCAATTTTAGAAAAAGTGGTCGCTAATGTTGTTAAAAGCGATAAAGTTTTAGCCGAAATTGAGAAATTTGAAAAAGAAAATGCAAGCTGGTTAGTTGATTATGCTGAATATATGGCAATTAAAGAAAGTTTTGGTTATCAAAGCTTCATTCATTGGGATGAGGATATAAAACGTGCTGAAATAAGTGCCCGCGAAAAATATCGTATAGAGCTACAAGATAGTATTCGTTATTACACAATAACACAGTACTTTTTCTTCAAACAATGGTTAGCTCTTAAGAATTATGCAAACTCAAAAGGAATTAAAATTATTGGAGATATGCCAATATATGTTAGTGCTGATAGTGTAGAAATGTGGACAATGCCAGAACTATTCAAGGTGAATGAAGACAACGAGCCACTTTATGTAGCTGGATGTCCTGCTGATGATTTTAGTCCTACTGGTCAACTTTGGGGGAATCCAATCTATAATTGGGAAAAACATAGAGACCAAAACTATTCTTGGTGGGTATACCGAGTTCAAGAAAGTTTTAAAATATACGATGTACTTCGTATAGATCACTTCAAAGGATTTTCTGATTACTGGCAAATAGACAGTAATGCAGAAACGGCAGCTGTAGGAACTTGGGAAGCGGGACCCGGTATAGAATTATTTGAAAAAATAAAAGCTGAATTAGGAGATTTACCAATTATTGCAGAAAATCTTGGATTTATCGATGCTAAAGCCGAAAAACTTCTAGAAGATTCTACTTACCCAGGTATGAAGATTCTTCAATTTGCGTTTCCTGGAGAAGACAACTTAGACCGTCCACATCATTATACGCAAAATAGTGTAGCATACACTGGAACACATGATAATGATGTAGTTAACGGTTGGTATGCTGAATTGGATGAAAAAGGAAAAGAATTTGTTGATACTTACTTAAACCGTCGTGATGGTGAAAAAATTACAGAAGCAATGATTCGAGGAATTTATTCATCAGTAAGTGACTATGCGATTGTAACAATGCAAGATTTACTAGATAAAGATACTACTAGTAGAATGAACATTCCATCTACAGTTGGAGGAAACTGGGAGTGGAGAATGTTGGAAGAGGATTTAACTTCAGAACGTAAAGAGTTCTTGAAAAATATTACAAAATTATATGCAAGAGAGAGAGGATAAGATGACTTTTAGTAATTATGTACAAGACAAAACAACAAAAAATCTAAGTGATTTGAATAATAAAGAACTTTATATTCAATTGTTGAATTATGTAAAAGAAAAAGCTGCAAAAAAAGAATTAAATAGTGATAAGAAAAAAGTTTATTATATTTCTGCAGAATTTTTAATTGGTAAATTATTATCAAATAATTTAATAAATCTTGGAATTTATGATGAAATTGAAAAAGAATTAGCAGCAGCAAATAAACGTCTAAGTGAAGTTGAAGAAGTAGAATTAGAGCCATCATTAGGTAATGGTGGACTAGGACGTTTAGCATCATGTTTTATTGATTCTATATCATCTTTAGGAATTAATGGTGATGGAGTAGGTTTAAATTATCACTGTGGTTTGTTTAAACAAGTATTTTCTAAAAATGAACAACATGCAGAACCAAACTTCTGGATTGAAGATAATTCTTGGTTAATAGATACTGATGTAAAATATACAGTACCATTTAAAAACTTTAGTCTAACATCATCATTAAAACGAATTGATGTCCTTGGTTATAAAAAAGAGACTAAAAACTATCTAAACTTATTTGATATTGATTCAATCGATAGTTCGATTATTAACGAAGGAATTAGTTTTGATAAAACAGATATCAAGAAAAATTTAACATTGTTCTTATATCCAGATGATAGTGATAGAAATGGTGAACTTTTACGTATTTACCAACAATACTTCATGGTATCAAATGCGGCGCAATTAATTATTGATGAAGCTCGTGCTAAAGGAAGTAATGTTCATGATTTATATGAATATGCGTATGTTCAAATTAACGATACGCACCCAAGTATGGTAATTCCAGAACTTATTCGTCTTATGACAGAAAATTATGGAATTGAGTTTGAAGAAGCATACACAATTGTCCAAAAAATGACAGGATATACAAACCATACTATCTTGGCTGAAGCGTTAGAAAAATGGCCTTTAGAATTTTTAGAAGAAGTAGTACCACATTTAGTAACAATTATTAAGAAACTAGATGCAGTAATACGTTCTAAATATGAAGGTGAAGATATTCAAATTATCGATAAAGATGATAGAGTACATATGGCAAACATGGATATTCACTTCTCAAACAGTGTAAACGGGGTTGCTTACTTACATACAGAAATTCTTAAAAACTCTGAATTAAAACATTTCTATGAGTTATATCCAGAGAAATTCAACAACAAAACTAATGGTATCACATTTAGACGTTGGTTAGAGTTTTCTAATAGACCATTAGCAGCGTACTTAAAAGAACTAATTGGTGATGAGTATTTAACAGATGCAACTAAACTAGAAAAATTATTGGCTTTTGTTGATAGTAAAGAAGTAGCAGCTAAGTTAGAAGAAATTAAACATGAAAATAAACTTGTTTTAAAAGAATATTTGAAAGAAACACAAGGAATTGAGTTAGATGAAAATAGTATTATCGATACTCAAATCAAGAGATTCCATGAATATAAACGTCAACAAATGAACGCTTTATATGTAATAAAAAAATATCTTGATATAAAAAATGGAAAATTACCAAAACGAAAAATTACAGTATTTTTCGGTGGTAAAGCTGCTCCAGCGTATATCATAGCACAAGATATTATTCATTTAATTTTATGTCTATCAGAGTTGATTAATAATGATACAGAAGTAAATAAATACTTAAATGTATACTTAGTTGAAAACTACAACGTAAGTGTTGCAGAAAAATTAATTCCAGCGACAGATATTTCTGAACAAATCTCACTTGCATCAAAAGAAGCTAGTGGAACAGGTAATATGAAATTTATGCTAAATGGAGCATTAACACTTGGAACATTAGATGGTGCTAATGTAGAGATTGATGAGCTTGTTGGACGTGAGAATATCTATATTTTTGGTAAAGAAAGTGATGAGATTATCAAACTATATGAAACTGCTGGGTATGTTTCAAAAGATTACTACAATAAAGATGGAGTAAAAGAAGTAGTTGACTTTATTATTTCAGAAGATTTAGTAAAACTTGGAAATAAAGAAAGATTAGAAAGATTGTACAATGAACTATTAAACAAAGACTGGTTCATGACACTTATCGATTTTGAAGAGTATTATGCGAAAAAAGAAGAGATGTTAGCAGATTATGAAAATCGTGACTTGTGGTTAAGAAAAGTAATTGCTAATATAGCTAAAGCAGGATTCTTCTCATCAGACCGTACAATTACTCAGTACAATGAAGAAATTTGGAATAAATAGAAAAAATAGTGAGGATATAACTATGAAACTACTAACAATAAATGTTCATAGTTGGTTAGAAGAAAATCAACTAGAAAAATTGAATATTTTAGCGAAAACTATCGTAGAAAAAAAATATGACGTGATAGCGATGCAAGAAGTAAACCAATTGATTAGTAGTGAACTTATAGAACTAGGGATTAGAGAAGACAATTTCGGAAAATTATTATTAGATAAAATAAATGAATATGGAGGGCAAGGATATAAATATTATTGGACTTACTCACATATTGGTTTTGATAAATTTGAAGAGGGCTTAGCAATCTTAGCTAAAGGTGAAGTTGTTGCCGTAGAGGATTTTTACTGTACGGCACAACAAACCGTGACCTCTATAGAATCAAGAAAAATTTTAAAAGTAGATTTAAAAATAAATGATGAAATTGTAGAATTTTACAGTTGTCATATGAACTTGCCAACTTGTAAAGGAGAAAACATAGAACAAAATCTTTACAACTTAGTAAATTATACAGATAATACAAATCTTAAAATTTTTATGGGAGATTTCAATACAGATTACTTTAATCAAGTAGATGAATATAAAGCTATACTTGAACAAGGTTTATTTGATACTTATGAAATGGCTCTAAAAAAAGATAAAGGAGTTACCGTGTATAAAAATATCAGTGGTTGGGAAGATTCTATGTGTCAGAAGAAATTGGATTATATATTTTCTAACAAAAAATTAAATGTTGAAGAAAGTTTTGTTATCTTTAATAATGAAAATTATCCAATAATTTCTGACCATAATGGCTTAGAAGTAACATTAGCAGAAAAATAAATAAAAGGAGGAAAATGTTATGTTACAAAAAATTCAGCGTTTTGGAGGCGCTATGTTAATGCCATCTATTATATTCGCATTCTTCGGATTAGTAGTAGGATTAACTTCAATCTTTAAAAACCCTAACTTAGTAGGGAGCATTGCGACAGAAGGGACACTTTGGTACAACTTCTGGTTCGTAATAGAACAAGGTGGATGGACAATCTTTAACCAAATGCCAGTAGTTTTTGCTCTTGGTATTCCGATTGGTCTTGCTAAAAAAGCAAATGGGCGTGCAGCATTAGAAGCGTTCTTAATTTATATGATTTTTAACTACTTCATCAATGGGTTCTTAACAGTATTCCCATTCTTCGGAGTGGATGTAACGCCAGCTCTTAAATTACCAACAGGATTAACTAGAATTGCTGGAGCAATCACACTAGATACTTCAATTATTGGTTCTATCATTATTGCATCAATTTCAGTTTGGATTCACAACAAATACTTTGATAAAAAACTTCCTGAGTTATTAGGAATTTTCCAAGGTTCAACATTTGTTATTTTAATAGGATTTATTTTAATGATTCCAGCTGCATTTTTAACAGCTCTTTTATGGCCAAAAGTTCAATTAGGAATTGCTGCTTTACAAGGATTCTTAAAAGTATCTGGAATTGCTGGAGTATTTACTTATACTTTCTTAGAAAGAATTTTAATCCCAACAGGATTACACCACTTCATCTATGGACCATTTATGTTTGGACCAGCAGCAGTAGAAAATGGAATTACAGCGTACTGGGTGCAACATATTAAAGAGTTCTCTCAAAGTACAACTCCATTAAAAGAGTTATTCCCACAAGGTGGATTCTCATTACACGGTAACTCAAAAGTATTTGGTTTACCAGCAGCAGCTTTAGCTATGTATGTTACAGCTAAAGATAAAAAGAAAAAGGTTGTAGCAGGGTTATTAATCCCAGCAGCTCTTACTGGTTTCTTAACAGGAATTACTGAACCAATCGAGTTCACATTCTTATTTGCAGCTCCAATGTTATTCGCTACTCACGCAGTATTAGGAGCAGCAATGTCAGCAACTATGTATGGGTTTGGAGTTGTAGGTAACTTCGGAAGTGGATTAATTGACTTCTTAGCACTTAACTGGTTACCAATGTTCAAAAATCACTCTGGACAAATGTTTGTTCAAATTACAATAGGATTAATATTCTCAGTAATTTACTTCTTCGTGTTTAGATTTATGATTCTTAAATTCAACTTAAACACACCAGGTCGTGAAGAAGATGATGCTGAAACTAAACTTTACTCTAAACAAGAATACCGTGAAAGAGGTAAAGAAGCAGCTAAAACAGAAGTTGTTGATGATGCTACGGTTTATGCGGATCAAGCAGCAATTATTTTAGAAGGTTTAGGTGGAAGAGATAACGTCGTTGATGTAACTAACTGTGTAACAAGATTACGTGTTAATGTACAAGATGAAAGCTTAGTAAAAGATGATAACTTTATTAAACAATCTGGAGCTCTTGGAGTTGCGCGTAATGGTAAAGCTATTCAAGTAATTATTGGATTCTCTGTAGGACAAGTAAGAGAAGCATTTGAAAAATTATTAAAATAGAAAAGTAATAAGAAAACGAGTCGAAAGACTCGTTTTTTCTATGTTTATTTAGAGTGAAAAAAATCCTTAAAGCTAGACTTCTAATCTAACTTTAAGGAAATAGTGGTAAAAAATCTTTATGAGTAAGAGTTAAAATTAAAATGCAGGAGTTGCATGTCCTTTTAATTTTTCATTAATGAAGTTTTTAATTTTTTCACTAGCAAGTGCTTTTTTAAGAGCTTTTACTGCATCAGAGTCTTTATTATCTTCACGTGCAACTAAACTTACTGCAAAAGTAGAATCTTTTTCATCTTCAACTAGAAGTCCATCTTTACCAGGTGTAAGGTTTAATTTAGCAATATAAGTAGGGTAGTTGAATACTAGGTCTTTTTCTTTATATGCTTCATTTAAGTTAAGTAAACTAATAGGTGAGAATTTAAGATTTTTTGGATTCTCTTTAATATCATCAATAGTTACAGTATAACTATTTGGATCTTTAAGAGTGATAACTTTACCATGATCTAATAGGCGTAAAGCACGTGCCATATTTGTTGGATCAGATGGAATAGCCACATCAGCCCCGTTTTTAAGATCTTTAAGATCTTTAATATCTTTTGAATAGAAGGCAACAGTTGCATTGTAAATAGGCTGAATAGCAACTAGATTAGCTTTGTTTTTTGCGTTAAATTGCTCCATAAATGGTTTGTGTTGGAAGAAGTTTGCATCTACTTCTTTATTATTTAATGCAACGTTAGCTTGAACATTATCAGACACTTTTACTAATTCAAGGTTATATCCTTCTTTTTTCAAATCGTCTTTAATCATCTCTAGCATATCTGTCATAGGTGCAGTATGAGAAGCTACTTTGATAGTAACATTTTCTTTTTTAGTTTCAGTTTTGCTTGAACAAGCGGTTAATACTAATACAAGCGCTAATAAACTTGCGCAAATTGATAGTAATTTTTTCATTTTTTGTCTCCTTAAATTGTTTATAAGTTTAGAGGTGTTTGAATACTTATTTATAGGAATATATGTTTATAAAATAGTTCAATAAAATTATTTTTCTTTTTTACCTGTGAATTTTTTGGCTAATCCATAACCAATTGTTTGAATAATAAATACATATATAATAAATATAAGTACAATTAAATACATAAGATTATAATCGTATTCTTGATAGCCATACCTGAAGGCAAATTCACCTAATCCGCCAGCCCCAATAACACCCATTACAGTGGTATATGCTAACAAGCTAATGGTTGTATAGGTAAAGGATAAAATTAAATTTCCGACTGTTGCTGGTAAGAGAAAGTATCTAATAATTTGGAATTTCGTAGCTCCCATACTAATAGCTCTATCAATAATTTTTTGAGGAACATTCAGCAATGCTTGCTCTACAAAACGAGCATATAAGCTAACTCCAACTAGTGTTAAAGGTAAAATAGCTGCAATATTACCAAATGACGTTTTAAATAAAAATCTATTGACAGGTATTAATATAAATACAAATATTAAGAAGGGGACACTGCGAAGAGCATTTAAGAAAATACTAAGCCCTTCATATAATGCTTTATTTTTCAGTAAATAATCTTTACTAAGTGAAAATAATAGAATACCTAGTGGCATAGAGATTACAAAAACTGTAACCATAGAAATTCCCATCATATAATTTGTTTCCCAAAAAGCTTTTACTATACCATCATAATTTTTTAAGAATAAATCAATCATCTAATAAAAACTCCTTTACATACTTATAATAATTGCTGTCGTAATCATCTTTAATATCTTTGTTAGGTATAATAATATCTTTAATTGTAGAATCATCGATGATAATTACCTTATCGCAGAAGTTTTTAAGTAAAGATAAACTGTGAGAAATCATTACTATAGAGATATCTGATGTTTCTCGTAGTTTGTTTAACAGTGTAAAAATTTCTTTTTCACTATTGGTGTCGAGTGCTGAACTAATCTCATCGCAAAGTAATACTTCAGGTTCTTGCAGAAGTGCCATAGCAATAGCTACTTTTTGCTGTTCTCCACCGCTAAGACTACCACAAAGGCTGTCTTTTAGACGGGATATATTCATAAACTCAAGGATATAATTTACCTTCTTTTTATCAACAGGGACTTTATTTAATTTGTATACCAGGCTTAAATGATAATATACACTTTTGTTATCAATAAGATTAGAATGTTGAAATATATAAGCAAGATTTTTTCTAGTTTGTCTAAGAGTAGCCGGAGTCATTTCACTAAGAGATTGATTCTTATAAAGAATATCACCACTATCATAGTTGACAATGCCATTAATCATTTTCAAAATAGTGCTTTTTCCAGTACCATTACGCCCAATAATTCCAATAACTTCTTTCTTATTTATATCAAAAGAGATATTTTGAAGTTTAAACTTAGCATCTTTATATTGTTTGGATATGTTTTTTAATTGAACTATCATAATAACCTCCAAGGAAGAATATACCACTTTTTGAAAAGGAGTTCAAGAAAAAGATACTATATGTATTAATTTTTTCATTCTTTACTGAATACACTTCAAAATAATTATTATAAGGTTTTATTAAAGCTGTATCATTTAAACATAGAATGCAGACTAATACAACTTACCAGGGAATTTGATAAAATAATTGTAGTCGTGAAACTTTATTAAAGACTTTATTTATTTTTATGTATAGTTTATAATAAGATATGTGTTTATATAAAGTAAAAAATTTAAAAAACAAAGTGAAAGATATTGATATAAGATAGCTAAGGGGGTTATAGTATTTTATGAAAAAATTGACTATAGTAGATATAGCCAAAATGGCAGGAGTAGGTTCTACTACTGTATCTAGATACTTTAACGGTGGAAATTTAAAAAAAGAAACTAGAGAAAAAATAAAAAAAATAGTAGAGGAGTATAATTACACGCCTAATACATTTGCTAAGGCCTTAAAAGGAACAGATAGTAAAATTATTGGAGTTATTGTCCCATGTTTGCATTCTTATGTAAGTTCAAATACTTTGAAATATATTGATAAAAGTTTAAAAGAAAATAATTATGAAACATTAATTATGAATGCAAATTTTGATGAAGAAAAGCAACTTGATTATATAAGAAAACTTGCTAGGATGAATGTTGATGGAATAATTTTACTTCCTACAACGATGAGCAAAAGTTATGAGAGCACTATTAAGTCGATAGATGTCCCTGTTGTCCTTTTAGGACAAGAAGGTGAGTATACTTATAGCGTTGAATATAATGACTTTAATGCAGCTAGAGATTTAGCTAATTTTGTTTTAGCGTGTGGTCACAGAAAGATAGCTTACCTTGGTGTGGGTGAGGAAGATATTGCGGTAGGTTATTATAGAAAATTAGGATTTATGACTACCCTTGAAAAATATAATCTTTCACCAGTAGATGTTCTTATAACAAATTTTGGTATGGAAGATAGTTATCGTCTAACTAATGAAAATATAGATAAGCTAAAAAAAGCTACGTGTTTGATATGTGCTACTGATAATTTAGCTTATGGTGCTATAAAAGCTCTTGAGGAAAATGGATTAAATATAGGTACAGATTATTCTGTGGCAGCTTTTGGGGATTATGCTTCATCAGCATTATTAAAGTCACCATTAACAACGATAAAATTTGATTTAGAAGATGCAGCTAAAAAAACGGTGGAAATGCTACTTAATGTTATTAAGAAAAAAGAAACTGAGATGAAAATACTAATAGGTTACGACTTGAAAACTAGAAGTAGTGTTGTAGATTTAAATAATTTATAGAAAGTAGAGAAAGAAATGACTAAAATAAAAGCGATATTTTTTGACATAGATGGGACATTAAGAAGTTTTAAAACAAAAACAATTCCAGAGAATACGAAAAAAACTTTACGAGCACTAAGAGAAAAAGGAATTAAACTATTTATAGCTACAGGACGAGCACCTTTTCATATCACATTTTTAAAAGATTTAATAGATTTTGAGTTTGATGGTTATGTAACTATTAATGGTCAATATTGCTATTTATCTACTGGTGAAGTTCTTAATAACCAAGTACTACCAAAAGAGGATATAGAAAATGTTTTACCATACTTTAAAGAAAATAATATTGCTTGTGACTTTGCTTTATTAGATGGTGCATTTATGAACTTGAAAAATAATCGTGTAAAATGGCTTGAAGATGAGCTAGGAGATCATGAGCGTTTTGTGGTGTTGGAAGATGCTTATGAAAAAGCATTAAACAAAAAAATTTATCAACTAAATGTCTTTGTTACTGAAGAAGAGGAGGTAGCATTCTTAGAATATATGCCAAACTCAAAGTCGGCTCGTTGGACATCAGCATTTACCGATGTTATTCCAAGTGATGGTGGAAAAGACAAAGGAATAGATGCTATAGCTAATCATTTAGACATTAAAGTAGAAGAAATCATGGCTTTTGGTGATGGTGGAAACGATATAGATATGTTGAAACATGTAGGTGTTGGTGTTGCTATGGGAAATGCGAGGGATGATGTAAAAGAAATAGCGGACTTTGTTACAGCAGATGTTGATGATGATGGAATTACTTATGCTTTAAAACATTTTAGAGTATTAGAATAAAAAATCTTTGAGGAATTTATTTAAGATCCTCAAAGATTTTTTTATCTCTTTAAAATTATACTATTACACATCATTAAATCTTTTTAGGAATTCATCAACAGTCCTTTTTGGCATGATTACTGTAAGTCTGTCATTAGCCTCAAGAATAGTAGTTCCTTTAGGAATAATTTCTCGTCCAGAGCGTTCGATATTTGATACTAATGTATGTTTGGTCCACTGGATTTCGCTAATAGTCTTTCCAATTAATGTACTATCATTTGTTATAGTTGTTGTGATTTCCACTTCCATATCTAGCTCTTCATCTTTTATTTTATTACTAGTTAAAATTCTATCTAGTAAATATTCATATACTGGTTTTGTGCCAAGGATATTTGCAGTGAAATATGCAAATAAACAGCACAATGCAATAGGTAGGAAGTAATTTAGTTTTTGAGTCATTTCAAATAATAGGATAACAGACGTAATAGGACTACGAACAATGGCTGTTAGGTAGCCTGACATAGCTAGAATAATAAATAATCCTGCATATTTGCTATCAAAAAAGTTACTGAATAAAGTTCCTAATACGGCTCCTTGAATTAGTATCGGCAAGAATATTCCCCCAGCAACACCAGATGTAAATGAGATAAGTGAGAATAAAGTTTTTATAAAATATAATATTATCAAAAATACAATACTAAACTTATATTCTAATAAGAAGCTGACTAGACCATGCCCACTACCTAATACTATAGGATAAAAAATAAAAAGTACAAAAGATGTTAAGAACGCTACCTGTGGTCTAAATACTATATTAAGATTTAATTTTTCATAAAGCTTATATAAGACTTTTATTGTATTATTATAAAATGTTCCAAAAATCCCAAGTAAAATTCCAAGGATAACAATCCAAGGATAGATACTAGGAGTTACGTAATCAATATCTGGAAAAGAGAATACAGGTTTTAAGCTAAAAATGTATTGTCCAATAATATTCGCAACTACAGCCGCACTGAAGCAACCTATAATTATTTTTTTAGTAACATTTTTATGAACTTCTTCTATCGAAAATAAAACACCAGCAAGAGGAGCTCCAAATGCAATAGAAAGACCCGCGCTAGCACCAGATGTAATTAGATATTTCTCATCAATACTATTTCTTCGTAGTATCCTAGATACTAATTTACCACTCATTGCACCTAATTGGATAGATGGGCCTTCACGCCCAAGTGATAGCCCTCCAAGACTAGCGACTAAACCACCGGTTATTTTATAAATTAAGACTTTTAAAGGATTAGAATTAAGACGTCCTGTTATTTCAGCAGAAACTTGTGGGATACCACTGCCGCTAGCCATAGGTTCACGTTTTAGAAGGAATCCAGAAATAAGGGCAAGAATAATCAGTATTATTAGAAGAATAAATTTATAAAAAATTCCTGATTTGATATATTCAGCAGTGAAGTGAACTAATTTTTCACTATAGCCTATAAGAAGTCTATAAATCGCTCCAACAACTCCCGCCAAAATACCGACTAATATACCATTAAGCAGGAGTGAAGATTCAATTTTCATATTTTTATTTTCAATATTATTAATATTATTGATTTTCACATTTAACTCCTTTCTTTTTTATTTATTGTTAATATATACCTAATTTATATTTTACTCCTAATAGCAAAAAAATCAAAGTAATTTTAAAACATTTTATTACAAAAAATAAAAAAAATATGATAAAATTATATCAGAACAGAAAGGGGCATAACAATGAATATTTTATCAACAATTGCAATAATTTTCTTAGTTATTGTTTTAGGACTGTATGCTTTCTGGTTAAAATTAAAAAAAGGAAAGCCAGGACGTATTCAAGGTCATGATGTAGAGAAGAAAACTTATGAAGAGGCATTAGTTGTGGATGTACGTTGGCGTAAAGAATATGCCAGAGGACATGCTATAAACGCTGTAAACTTACCGATAAAGCTATTTAAAGATGGTAGTGATGTTCTAGATGATTATAAAGATAAAGATATTATTCTTTACTGTGTTGTGGATGTAACATCACGTGCTACTGAGAAATTATTGCTAGAACGTGGGTTCACTAAACTTCACATTGGAGACGGAGTAAAACAATATGATTATGGTAAAGCTATTTACACAAATGCTTTGCTGTCTGAGTTTAAATATCGACTTACTAAGAGTAAAAATAAACAATTGTTAAATTTAGGTACTGAAATCTTAAACGATGATGAGATTAAAATTTCACCAACAGACATTAATTCAGTAAAAGACAAATTAGATAAAAATGCGGATATTTTTGTATATAGTGATACTCCAGAGGAAAGTAAACCAGTTTGTAAAAAATTAGGAGAAGAAGGTTATACTATTATTAATTTAGTAGAACCATTTTATACTAAGAAGTATAGAGATGCATTTTATAATCCGAAAGATTATGATGAAAATCCAGCAGAAAAGGATGCTGCAGCATGTAGCGCTTGAGGGTAGAATTTAATAAAACGATAAGGTTATCGTTATAATAGAAGACTTTGAAGATACTTTTATCTTCAAAGTTTTTTTATATGATTTTAAGTACTTAGTAGGGTATATTTCTATATGTATGGTATAATATAAAAATAGATAAAATTTAAAAAAAGAGGATTCATACTATGAAAGTTTTACATGTTCTTGCTCAATTACCAGTAAAAACGGGAAGCGGGGTATATTTTACTAATGTTATAGATGGTTTGAAAAATTATGAAGTAGAACAAGCTGCAATTTATGGAACAACACCAGAATATGAGTTTAATATTTTAGATACAGTGTATGAAGTGGAATTTGAAGGCAAGGATATCGAGTTTCCTATTGTAGGGATGAGTGACGTTATGCCTTATAATAATACTCTTTATAAAAATATGAGTGAGAATATGATGACTACATGGCAAAATGCTTTTCGAGAAAAATTATTAAAAGCTAAAGATGAGTTTAAGCCAGATATAGTTATTACACATCATTTATGGATATTAAGTTCAATTGTCTGTGAAATTTTTACTGATGAAAAAGTTCTGGCAATTTGTCATAATACTGATTTACGTCAGGCAGAGAAAAATCCAAGTATAAAAGAGAAGTATGTGACGAATTTAGATAAATTGGATAAAATATTAGCACTTAGTAGCAGTCAAATTGATGAGATAGTAACTGTATATAACTATTCAAAAGAAAATATTATTAATATAGGAGCTGGCTATAATGAGAAGGTATTTTTTCCATTAAATAACTATGAACCAAAAGAAAAATTAGAAATATTATATGCAGGTAAGTTTGATGAGTCAAAAGGTTTTTATGAGCTTATAAAAGCTTTTAGAATATTAGAAACAAAAGTAAGAGATGTTGAGCTAGATTTAATAGGAAATTTAAAAGAAGAAGATAAAGAACGTGTTTACAGTTTGGTAGGAGATTCAAAAAATATTAAAATTTATAATGCAATGGATCAAGTGCATCTTGGAGAAATTATGCGCCAAAAAGATATTTTTATTTTGCCATCTTATTTTGAAGGGTTAGGTCTTATAGCTGTAGAGGCTCTAGGAAGCGGGTTGCGAGTCGTTGCTACTGAAATAGAGGGACTTATTGAGTTTTTAGGAGATAAAATAAATAACTCAGATATTATAGAATATATTGCTATGCCGACTATTTACGATACTGATAAAGCAGTAGAAGAAGAAAAACCTGCTTTTATTGAAAGAATAGTAGCTGCATTGGAACTTATGATAGAAAGGACAAGAAAAGAAAGAAAACTACCACAAGAATTATTAGAAGAAGTAGAAAGACATTCTTGGAAGAAAAAAATAGAAACTATCTATAATTTGTTATAAAATATTAAAGTTAATTACAGATGTAAATTAAATATAAAACTAGTTTTCTAGTTGCAAATATTTGGTTATTAGGAGAGGTAAATGGATAAAATAATTTTATTAGATGGGAATAGTTTGAGTTATCGTGCTTTCTATGCTATGCCTGCTCTACAAAACAAAAGTGGCTTGTATACAAATAGTGTATATGGATTTACTTTGATGTTAGAAAGAATGTTAGAAGATATAAAGCCAAAGTACGCATTAGTAGCTTTTGACAAAGGGAAACAAACTTTCCGTCACAAAACTTATCAAGACTATAAAGGTACACGTGATAAAACACCAAGTGAACTTGTTGAACAATTTGGCTATGTAAGAGAATTGCTAGACTCTTATGGAATAAAATATGAAGAACATTTTGATTATGAGGCTGATGATATCATAGGAAGCTATGCTAAGTTAGCAGAAAAAGCAGGGCTTGAAGTAATAATTATTTCGGGAGATAAAGATTTAACACAACTAGCTAGTGATAATATTACAATCTACTACACAAGACGCGGAGTTACTGAAGTTGACCACTATACTCCAGAGTTTATCAATGAAAAATATGGTTTGAGTCCAGAACAAATCATTGATATGAAAGGCTTAATGGGAGATAAAAGTGATAATATACCAGGGATAGCTGGTATAGGAGAAAAAACGGCGATAAAATTGCTAGCTGAATACAAAACTGTAGAAAATGTTTTAGATAATATTGATAATATTAGCGGGAAAAAACTAAAAGAACGTTTAGCAGAAGGTAAAGAAGATGCTTTACTTAGTAAAGAACTTGCTACAATTTTTACAGAAGTTCCAGTAGAAAACAAGTTAGAGGATTTAACTTTTAGTGAGAATAGAAGCAAGAAAAAAGAATTATTTGAAAAATTAGAGTTTGTTTCTTTCTTAAAAAAATTAGCTGAAAATGACGATGTAGATGTTGATGGAAAAGAAGAAAAAGAACTAGAAATAATAAATGCTGATGAAAAAACAGAACTATCTTTTGAAAATAGTTCACTACATATTGAATGTTTTACAGAAGATTATCATAATTCAGATGTTGTTAATATAGCAGTATACAAAGATGAAAATGTCTATATTTTTAGTGAAGATAACTTCTTTGAAAATAAATTTGTGCGTAACTATTTGGAAAGTGATGCGGAAAAAGTAGTTTATGATTACAAGAAAATCTTGTATATTGCGAAAAGAAATGGTATTTCTGATATAGCTGGTAATGTTTTTGATGTAAAAATTGCTGCATATCTTTTAGACGTTACGGTAAAAACAGAACTTGATAAAATAGTATTTAATACCTTAGGTAATATTATAAAAAGTGAAGAAGAAATCTATGGAAAAGGTGTCAAACGCACGTTACCAACTAACGAAATTCTTTATCCGTACTTAGCACAAGTAGTAAAAAGTATTTTTGATTTAAAAGAAATTCAAAGTGCGAGATTAAAAGAAGAAAATATGGATTCTCTTTATAAAAATATCGAAATAAAAGTAGCGCGTGTTCTTGCTAATATGGAGTTTGAAGGAATACATGTTAGTAAGAAAGCATTAGAGGATATGAGTGATGAGTTAGATGAGCGAATAAAAATACTTGAAGCAAGTATTCATACGCTAGCGGGTTCAGAGTTTAATATTGCCTCACCAAAACAATTGGGAATAGTATTATTTGAAGATTTAGGATTACCCCCTGTAAAGAAAACAAAAACAGGTTATTCTACGTCGGTAGAAGTATTAGAACAACTTCAACATAGCCATGAAATCATACCTTTAATAATGGAGTATAGGGTATTAACAAAATTGAACTCAACTTATGCCAAAGGTTTGGTTAAAGACATTACTCGTAAAGGGAAAATTCATACACGTTATGAACAAACATTAACACAAACGGGGCGATTGTCATCTGTTAATCCAAACTTGCAAAATATTCCTACGAGAATAGAAGAGGGTAAAAAAATTCGCAAGGCGTTTATTCCTGCTTCGGCTGATAGAGTAATATTATCTATCGACTATTCTCAGATTGAACTACGTGTATTAGCCCATATGGCACAGGATAAGGGAATGATTGATGCATTTACTCATGATTTAGATATTCATACTAAGACAGCTAGTGAAGTAAATGGAGTAAGTTTAGATGAGGTAACTCCAACTATGCGTAGAGAGGCTAAAGCCGTAAACTTTGGTATAGTTTATGGAATTTCTGACTTTGGGTTATCAAATAATTTAGGAATAACACGCAAGAGAGCTAAAGAATTTATTGACAAATATTTAGAAACATTTAGTGGTGTTAACAAATATATGACAGATATAGTTGAGTTTGCTAAGGAACATGGATATGTAGAAACTTTATATAATCGCCGTCGTGCTTTACCAGAAATTAATGCTAAAAATAAAATAGTAGCAAGCCTTAATGCGAGGTTAGCTATGAATACGCCAATTCAAGGTACTGCAGCTGATATAATAAAACTTGCTATGATAAATGCTTTTGACTATATTGAAAAAACAGAAGTTGATGCAAAATTATTACTTCAGGTACATGATGAACTTATTTTTGATGTAAATAAAGATGTGGTAGATGAGTTTACTATCGAAATGGTAAAAATTATGGAAGAAGCGGTCGAACTAGATGTTAAGCTTAAAGCAGAAGCTAGTAGCGGAAGCTCGTGGTATGACACTAAATAATTATGCCATGTTAAATAATTTAACAAAAAATATTTAATGGATAAAATAAGGTATATAATAGACTCTAGGTAACCGAAAAGTTACTTAGAGTTTTTTAGTTGTGAAAGTATAGATAGCACCCTTATTTTTCAGAAAAATAATGAAAAATATCAAAAAATAATTTACAAAATATTTCGAAGTCTGTTATAATAAAAAAAGAGGCAGTTATAAAATATAATTTAAAAGTTTAAGGAGAATTAATCTATGAATAACAATCCATTAATGAATGCAAGAGAACAAATAAAAAATGCTTGTGATATATTAGGTTATAAAGAAGAGGTATATGAAGCACTAAAAGATCCTCAACGTTTTATAGAAATTTCTATCCCGGTAAGAATGGATAATGGTGAAGTTAAGTATTTCAAAGGTTTCCGCTCACAACACAATGATGCTATTGGCCCAACAAAAGGTGGACTTCGTTTCCATCCACAGGTTACAGGAGATGAAGTAAAAGCATTGTCAATTTGGATGACATTCAAATGTGCTGTTGCTAATCTTCCATATGGTGGAGGAAAAGGTGGAGTTATAGTAGATCCTAATGAATTATCTAAAGGAGAATTAGAAAGATTATCGCGTGGATATATTCGAGGGCTATATAAATATCTTGGAGAAAAACAAGATATTCCAGCACCTGATGTAAACACAAATGGTCAAATTATGTCTTGGATGATAGATGAGTTCAATATTCTTACAGGTGAGCAAGGAATAGGGACTTTAACAGGAAAACCTTTAGAACTTGGAGGATCATTAGGTAGAACACAAGCGACTGGGCATGGAGTTGCATTAGCTGCTAAGCTTGCTTTAGAAAAATTAGGAAAATCTGTTGAGGGAGCAAAATTTGCGGTCCAAGGATTTGGTAATGTCGGTAGTTATACGGTGAGTACTGCAATTGAATATGGTGCTACAGTAGTAGCAGCTACTGAACGTGATGATGACGGTATTCAATATGCTGTTTATCGAGCAGAAGGATTAACTTATGATGAACTTCAAGAATGCAAAGATAAAAAAGTTAGATTCCATACATTGCCAAATACTAAACGTTTAACATTAGATGAATTTTGGGCGTTAGATGTAGATGTGCTTTGTCCATGTGCATTAGAAAATGCCATTGATGAGCAAGAAGCTAAACTTATTAAAGCACCAGTCATCTCTGAAGGTGCAAATGGACCAGCAACATTAGCAGGGGATAAGGTGCTTCAAGAAAAAGGAATTGTAGTAATTCCTGATATCCTAGCCAACAGTGGAGGAGTTACGGTTTCTTATTTCGAATGGGTTCAAAACTTACAAGGTTATTATTGGACTGAAGAAGAAGTAGTAGAAAAACAAGACAGAGTTATGACAAAAGCATTTAATGATATCTGGAAAGTCAAAGAAAGATTTACTATTCCGATGAGAAAAGCTGCATATGTCAATTCAATAGAGAAGATTGTTAAAAATATGGAATTAAAGGGAAAAATTAGTTAAAAATAAAAAGAGAACCAGTCTGTAGAAATACAGACTGGTTAAATTATATTAAAAAATTCTTTGATATTTAGTATTTTACTTAATACAATAAAAAATTTATAGTATATTATTTATTGAGAGAAAGTAACTATAATATAAATTAGAAAAATTATTATAATAAAACTTTTAATATTTGAAAAATTTGTTTTTATATAGTAAAATTATATATTAATACATAAAAAGAAAGAGGATAAATTAGAACCATATGGATCTCAGTATCTTAATTAAAATATTAATAATTATATTATTACTTATCGCTTCAGCAATATTTGTAATGTTTGAGTTTGCACTAGTGAAGTTAAGGCCAACACGTGTCAATGAAATGACAGAATCAGGGAATAAGACTGCTAAAATTTTAGTAATGATGGTAGAACAATTAGATCATTATTTATCAGCAACACAGCTTGGAATTACCATTGTATCTTTAGGGTTAGGTTGGTTAGGAGAATCGACATTTCACGCTCTTTTTAGACCAATGTTTGAGCTTTTAGACCTGAATTTAACTATTACACATACGATTTCGCTGGTAGTTGCGTTTGGTTTTATGACATTATTACATGTAGTATTAGGAGAATTAGTCCCTAAGACAATCGCTATACAATCAGCTGAAAAGACGTGTTTGAGAGTTGCGTGGCCAATGTACATGTTTGATAAAATTATGCGTCCACTAGTATGGTTGCTAAATTCATTGGCGAACCTTATTGCTAAATTATTTGGATTTGAACCAGCATCTGAACATGATGAAATACATAGTGAACAAGAACTGCGTACGATTATGAAATCTTCGCGAGAACATGGTCAGATAAACGATGTTGAATATAGATATGTGGAGAAAATCTTTGAATTTGATAATAAAATTGCAAAAGAGATTATGACTCCAAGGACTGAAGTCGAAGCGATTGATATGAGTGATTCTTTAGGAATTATCATGCGTCAACTAAAACAAGAAGAATATACAAGGTATCCAGTAATTGAAGATGGAGACAAAGATGAAATATTAGGTATTTTGAATGTAAAAAAATTATTATTTACTGATAAACCGTTAGAAAAAACAGAGGATTTAGAAAAGTATATAACGCCAGCTATAAAGGTTTTTGAGCATACACCTATTTCTCAAGTATTAGCGACTATAAAACAAAGCCGAGAGCATATGATAGTCATTACAGACGAATATGGTGGAACTAGTGGAGTAGTTACATTAGAAGATATTGTAGAAGAGATTACTGGTGAAATTAGAGATGAATTTGATAATGATGAGCAAAGTTTAATTAAAAAATTAAAAAATGGTCATTACTTATTAGACGGTTGGGTTCCTATTCAAGATGTTAATGCACTTTTTCATGTTCAACTACCACATGAAGAGGTAGATACGATAGGGGCATATATTTATTTAGAAAAATATGAGGCAAAAGTAGGAGCAACATATATAGTCGATAAACTAACTTTTATAGTTAGAAAAGTAGAAGAAAATCAAATAAGAACTTTAGAAGTTTGGGAAACGGAAGAAAATTAAAGACGATTGCATGTGCAATCGTCTTTTTTCTATTGTTCATTTAATTTTTGTATGTCATCTAAAACTTTTTTAGCTTCATCTTTTTGATTTTTAGAGTAAACCTTTTTGTTAAAAATTATTGCACTTATCGAAATTATATGTGCAGATACAGGTGCTGCTAGAAATAAGAAGGCAATTGCTAATAGAAATTTAAACTCAAATATTTGGAGATATCTATAGAAATAGATAAAACCAGTTATTAAAATTAATTCAACTGCAAATGATCCTGTAACTCCAGCGGCATGTATTTTTGTTAATTCATCAGGAAGTCTTATAAATCCAATTACTGTTGCAGCCATAGCTACTGCAGTAATAAGGATAAGGATAATCATTATAATATCTAAAATACTATTTAGTATCATCACTGAAAACCTCCTTTTTTGCTAAGAATTTTGCTGTGACAATTGTTCCAACTAAGCAAATAATTGCAATAATTAAGATAAGTGAAACATAAGAGAATGTTTTGTAATACATACTTACCAAAACTATTAAACAAATAAGAGGCATAGCAAGTAAATCACTGGCTATTAGTTTATCAAAGATACTTGGTTTTTTAACAATATAAACTAATAGGAAAAATATCATTGCTATACTAGCAAAAATACCTATTATAATAGTATAGTCTAAGATTTTATCCATCTAAATCAACCTCCAGTATCGCTTTTTCAAAACTATTTTTAATTCCTTCAATTTCACCTTCAATATCATTCGTATCAAGACAATGGATAAACAATTGTTTATTGTCATGTCCTACATTAACGGTTAAAGTTCCGGGTGTTAATGTAATCATATTGGCAAGTAGTGTTATTTGCCAATTTTTTTTAACTGTTAAAGGATATTCGAAAATTACAGGATTAACATCTAAATCCTTTTTTAACATCATTTTTAATACGTTGATATCAGCTTTTAATAATTCTATAAGAAACATTACTATTAGTTTTATCCATTTGTAGAGATAAACATAATATAGTTGTTTTCCTAAGAAATTCTTAGCGAAGGTATTTCTAAAAATAAATAGAATTACCATCCCCCAAAAGAAACCTACAGCGAAGTATTCTGAGTTATAGTTTGCTGAAAAGAACATCCATATAACTCCGACAAGTATATTTATTAAAAATTGTAGTGCCATACTTATGCTCCTTTCTTAAGTACTAAATCAATGTATTGTTCAGGTTTCAAAATCATTTGGATTGCTTGCTCAAAGAAAGGATCCAATTGATTAGAATATATTCCTATAATGAAAGCAATAGCAACTAATGATACAAGTGGTATTAAAATCCCTTTTGGTAGAACTGTTAATATAAGGCTTTTATTAATATTATCATAGAAAATATTAAGGAATATTTTTATTAGAGAATAAAATACTACTAGACCTGAACCTGCGACAAGAACAGCAATCAATATATTATTATCCAGAACTAGTCCACGAATAATAAGTGCTTTACCATAAAAACCACTGAATGGTGGTACACCAGCTAGAGATAATACAATAATGAAGTAAGTCCATGCTAAGAGTGGATATTTATTTATTAAACCGCATTTTTTAAGAACTTTAACTCCGCTAACATATATTATTAATCCGACAACTATAAATAGTGCAGATTTTAGGAGGATATCATTAACAGCATAGAATAATGCTCCTTTAACTCCAAAAATATTTAAAGTTGCAGTCCCACAAACCATAACCCCAAGAGAAATAACTATATTAAAGATTACAATTTGCTTTAGATTTTTTTGATAAATGGCACCAATACATCCTGCAATGATAGAAATAGCCCCAAGAATTAATAAATATGATTTTATGAAGCTTGATGCGTAATAGAATAATCCATAAGTTCTAATAATAGAATATAAACCAACCTTTGTTAGCAGTGCAGCAAAAATTACTGATACAGCAATAGGTGGAGCTGCATATGATCTATTCATCCATGTAAATAATGGGAACAATGCACCTTTCATACAGAAAACAAAAATCATAACTGCTCCAACAAGATAAACACCTCGGCGGTCATCCATATTGGCAATGGTTTGTGAAATATACGCCATATTTAAACTACCAACAATCGTATATAAATAACCAATACTAATAACAAATAAACTTCCAGCAAAAACATTCATTAATACATAACTTATTGAAGATTTAAGCTGTTCTTTGTTAATACCTACTAAAAGGAGTAAGTATGAAGCCATAAGAAGTATCTCATAGAAAACAAAAAGGTTAAATATATCTCCAGTTGTAAATGCTCCGTTAACTCCAACCATGATTAATAAAAATCCAGGATAAAAGAAGCTAAGTTCACGTATTTTATCAATAGTTTTAAATGAATAAAATAGTGTAGCTAGAAATACTACGCTAGATGTTGTCACTAGAATACTATTTAAACCATCCAGTGTAAGTGTTATACCAAATGGACTTGCCCAATTCCCCATTTCTAATATTAAAATTTTGTGTTTATTTATTACATAAATATTATAGATAGAAAATCCAAGGGTAAGAATAGTAGCTATAAACGTTAAAAAGCGTTGCATACCTATTCTTTTTCTAAACAATATTGTAATTGCCGCGAATAAAAGAGGTATAAAAATTGGTATAACAGGTAAATTACTATGCATTTTTATTAACCTCCTTTATATGTTCTGTATCTTCTAACTCAATAACATTATCACTACCTTTTAGCTTATAGTTTGCGATATAAATTGAAATTAAAAGACATGTAACTGCAAATCCAATAACAATTGCAGTAAGGATTAATGCTGCTGGAACTGGATCAATATAATTTTTTCCCAGTTCTGAGATAATGGGAATATCTCCATCATATAATCCACCAGCAATTAGAATAATTAAGTTTGCGGCGTGCCCAAAAAGCCCAACACCAATGATAATACGCATCATACTCTTAGAAAGCATAAGGTAAACGCCAAATCCAACAAGAATACCACATAATATAATCATATAAAATTCCATTATTTACCATCCTTTCCAAAAGCTAAGATTATAGACATCAATACTCCAACAACAATTAAATATACGCCAAGGTCAAAAATTGCAGCTGTATGTAGTTCCATTTCACCCATAAGTGGCATATGGATGTGAGTAAAGTGATGTCTGAAGAAATTTTCACCTGTAACTATACCACTAAACGCAGTTCCGATTGAAAATAGTAATCCTAGAGCAGTGACATAAACATAATTAATAGGTAGCAATTTATTTACTTTATCAATTCCATAAGTGAACATTGCAAGGGCCAAAGCCATAGTACATAGTAGTCCGCCCACAAATCCACCACCAGGAAGAAAATGGCCACCAAAATATAAACTAAGTGATAGTAAAAATATACAACCTGAGATTATAATAGATAGTGATTTTAAAATAACATCATTAGTTTTCATCTTTAGGACCTCCTCGTTTGATAATTTTAAACATTGCATAAATAATTAGTGCTACCATTGTCATAACTGTAACTTCAAATAATGTATCAAATCCCCTGAAGTCAACAATAATAACATTAACTATATTTCCTCCACCAGAGGCAACAACATTATCAAAATAAAACTGGCTAATTTCTGATGGATGTTTATAAGCATATGCAACTAAACCAATAATGATAAAGCTGATTCCGCTAAGTGTAGCTATAATAGCATTAGTTAGTTTAAATGGTTGTTTTTCAACATGTTTTGTTTTGTCAGTTAATAGAATAAAGGCAACTAAGAAAATAATAGTTGAAATAGATTCTATAACAAATTGTGTCATTGCAAGGTCTGGTGCTCTGAAAGTAACATAAAGTGCAGTCATCATAAAGCCAATTCCAGATGAAAGGATAATAAGCACAAGGCGATTATATGTTTTAGCTAAAGCAATACAACACACAGCGATGCAAAGCCCAATAAAAATATTCATAATATGTACGGTAGAAAATTTATTTATAACAATTGGCGAACCAACTGCGAAGTATCCACCAATAATAGTTATAGATAAAACACTAAAGATATAACTCATATTTCTTCTAAGCTCGTTTGTAACAAATGTATCATGAAGAAGTGCACTTCCTTTGTGAAGCATATTTCCCAGACGGTTATACAAGCCATGAACAGAAAAGATAGTAGGGTTATATTTATATATATTGTTAGTGCTAGCATATAACTTATAAAGAACTCCAGCAACTATTATTATTAAAATAGAAGTAATTAGTTCTATTGAAAAGAAACTTCCGTGATGAACGTGATTAATAACTTCATTATTGGTAACATTGGTAGCAAGTGCCGCTTTTTGCGCAGGTATCACAACATAGTCTTTTATAAAAGTATTTATAATTACAAAAAATACTAGAATAATAGGCGCTATAAAAATATTGTTGTCTGGTAGGTGGATTCTTTTACCTTCAAGTTTATTTTTATCAAGAGTCCCCATAAAAGGTTTGAATGATAAAATAAATGAGTAAATGGCAGTTCCTAGTGCAGCGATAACTACTAGAATTGCGATTACAGTATAAAGAATACTAGAGCTAGTTAAACTATAAACAGCAGTTAAGAAGTACTCTTTTGAATAGAATCCACTTAAAGGAGGAATACCAGCCATTGAGAATCCAGCGATAACGCTAAGTATAAAACTAATTGGCATAAATTTACGAATACCGCGTAATTTATCTACATCACGCGTATTGAATGTATGATCGATAACACCAGTAATCATAAATAACCCAGCCTTAAATGCAGCATGATTAATGATATGGAAGCAAACAGCATAAAATGCAAAGGTATAAACATAGTTATTGTCATTATATAGACCTAAATTCGCTATACCTATCATTAAAGTCATCATACCTAGCTGACTTATAGTAGAGTAAGCTAAAATTCCTTTTAAATCTTTAAGGAAAATAGCAGAAATTGAACCAATAACCATTGTTAGAGTTCCAACAATGATTAATATATTTCCAAAGATAGGAGTAAATGAAAAAACTATACCTATTCTAAGAAGTAAATAGATACCTGCTTTAACCATTGTTGCAGAATGTAGATAGCTACTAATTGGCGTAGGAGCAGCCATAGCATCAGGTAACCAAATGTGGAATGGGAACTGTGCAGATTTAGTGAATGCCCCAAATAGTATTAATATCATTGCTATAAAATATGTAGTGTTAAAACCATGGTTATGACTATATTCTATAATTTCACTTATATTAAAGCTTCCAGTGATTCTATGAAGAATAAATATTCCTCCAAGCATTAAAACACCACCAAAAACTGTAATAATTAATGACTTCAACGCTCCTTTTCTTGAAGCATCATTTTCATGCCAATAACTAATTAGAAGAAAAGAAGACACAGAAGTCAGCTCCCAAAACATATACATACTTAGAAGGTTGTCAGATAAGACAACTCCTAACATTGCTGACATAAAAATTAATAAAAATATATAAAATTTATGTAATTTTTCGTCTGTTATGCTCATATAATAACAAGAGTATAATATTACTAATGTACCAATTCCTGTAATAAGAAGAGAAAATAATAATGATAAACCGTCTAATTTTAGGTTTATATCTAGTCCTACGTTAGAAGCAAATGAACAAGCTTTATAGATAGTACCACCTAAGTAGATATCTTTAATATTAAATACGAAATATCCAAATAAGATTAAAGGCACAATTATAACAAATTTACCAGTATGAATTTGTTTAAAGGTTCTCCTTAAAAATGGAACAAAGAACATTGCAATTACTGGTAAAAAGACGGCTAATTGTAACATATAAAAACCTCTTTCTAATAAATTTTATTCATAACATTTATTATATAATAAAATAGCTTAAAATACCATTAAAATTTATTTTTTAGAAAATTATTTTATATCTCAAATAAAATTATTATTTTAGTAAACGTGAATTTGTATCAATAAATCAACAAATTTTAATATTAAATACTACTTAACAGAGTCTAAATATTATTATAAAAACGATTTCAAAAACATATATAAAAGGAATGTTAAAAAAAGAATATAATGAAGAGTAGAGTGGTTACTGTGTACAAAATATAGATAATTATTTTTTTAATAACTCTTGATAACCCTTGTTTAAGAAAAAGAAAAAAGGTATAATAGAGTTATTAAATATCAACAGGGGGACAAATTGATGTCACATAAACAAACACCACATATTAAACCAAATGGAGTAGAAATTGCCGAAACTATTTTATTACCTGGAGATCCGCTTAGAGCCAAGTTTATAGCTGAAACATTTTTAGAAGATGCGGTTTGTTTCAATGAAGTACGTGGAATGCTTGGATATACTGGAACATACAAAGGTAAAAAGATTTCTGTAATGGGAACTGGGATGGGACCAGCTAGTATAGGTATTTATTCTTATGAATTAATTCATACTTTTGGAGTCAAAAACCTAATAAGAATAGGGACTTGCGGAGCGTTACAACCAGAAGTTAAATTATACGACGTAATTTTAGGAATGGGTTCATCAACTAATTCAAATTACATGCACCAATATAATATACCAGGGAATTATAGTTTAACAGCATCATTTGATTTACTATTAAAAGCGTACAATAAAGCTCAAGAAATGGGGCAACCAGTGCATGTGGGAAATATCTTATGTAGTGAGATTTTTTATAATGCTGATAAAGAAGCTATGAATAACTGGATTAAAATGGGTGTGCTAGCAGTAGAAATGGAGAGCACAGCATTGTATGCTAATGCAACAGCAGCAGGAGTAAATGCATTAACAATTTTAACAGTAAGTGATTCATTAGTTACTGGCGAAGAAACAACACCAGAAGAAAGACAAACAGCATTTACTAAAATGATGGAAATTGCATTAGGTTTAGCGTAAAAATATGTAAAAGGAGTAAAAACTATGACTAACTATCAAGAATTATATGAAAAATGGCTTAATAGTCCAGCTTTAACAGAAGAGGAAAAGCTTCAACTAAAAGCTGTGGGAAGCGATGAAATAGAAAAAGAAGATAGATTTTATAAAGAATTAGAATTTGGGACTGCAGGACTTCGTGGTAAAGTAGGAATGGGTTCAAACAGGATGAATCGTTTTATTATTGCACGTGCAACTAAAGCCTTAGCACAAACTATTATTGATAATGGTTTACAAGAAAAAGGTATAGCTATTGCACATGATCCACGTCTTTTTTCAAAAGAATTTGCAAAATTGGCAGCTTTAGTAATGGCTAGTAATGGAGTTAAAGCATATTTATTTGAAGATTTACGTCCAACTCCAGAATTGTCGTTTGCAGTTCGTTATTTAGGAACTGCTAGTGGAATTAATATTACTGCAAGCCACAATCCAAAAGAATACAATGGATACAAAGTATATTGGCAAGAAGGATCTCAAATTAAATCAGATATAAGTGATAAAGTTCTTGAATACATCAACTCAATGGATATTTTTGAAGAATATGTAACAATAACAGAAGAAGAAGCAAAAGCTAAAGGGTTGTTGGTTTATATTGGGGAAGAAGTTGATGAAGAATTCTATAAAGAATCTTTAGATTGTGCAATAAATGATGAAAATATAGATAAAAATATTTCTGTTGTTTATACACCACTTAATGGAGCAGGATACAAGGCTGTAACCACAGTTCTTGCACGTCGTGGCTTTGAAAATGTTCATGTTGTTGAAGAACAAAAAGATCCAGATGGAACATTCCCAACTATTGAATATCCAAATCCAGAAGATACTGCAGCGTTTGAATATAGTGAAAGATTAGCTAAAAAAGTTAATGCGGATATTCTTATTGCAACAGACCCTGACTGTGACCGTTTAGCAGTAGAGGCTATGCATAGCGGAGAAGTAGTATCATTTAATGGTAACCAAGTTGGAGCTATCTTAGTTCAATACGTAATTGAAAACTTAGCTAAGCAAGGGAAGTTACCAGAAAATCCTGTTTTAGTAAAATCTATCGTTACTTCTAAAATGGTAGAACCATTATGTAAAGAATATGGAGTTGAGGTAATAGACGTTCTTACAGGTTTTAAAAATATTTGTGCATTACCTAATGAATGGGATAATACAGGTGAGAAAAACTATGTTATGGGATATGAGGAAAGTATCGGTTATAATGTAGGAACATTCTTAAGAGATAAAGATGGTGTTACTATCGCTATGTTATTAGTAGAAGCAGCAGCATTCTACAAAAAACAAGGCAAAACATTAGTTAATGTTCTAGATGAATTTTATGAAAAATATGGTTATTACCTAGATAAAACTATTTCAATCGTACTTGAAGGAGCAGCAGGAGCGCAAAGAATTAAACGTATGATGAAACAATATCGTGAAATCTTTGCACGTGAGATTGCAGGAAGCGAAGTAGTTGCAGTAACTGATTACTTAACTCAAAAAGAGAAAACAGTAGCTACTGGAGAAGAAAAAGCTATTGATATTGAAAAAACAGATGCTGTTAAATTCAGTTATGCGGATGAATCTTGGTATACATTAAGACCAAGTGGAACAGAACCAAAAGTTAAGCTTTACATTTATGTAAAAGACGAAAATAAAGATGTAGCAGAAGAGAAGTTAGTTAAATTTGAAGAAAAAGTTTTAGAATTACTTTATTCTATCGACTAATTAATATAAAAGAAGTAAAGTACTTATATGTTAGAAAGTACTTTACTTTTTTGTTATTTATTATAGTATTTTAAATATTCTTTACAAAAAGCACGAGCAGTTAATTTTCCACTTTGTCTATCGGCATATGTTCCACTTACAAATTTTGAAATTTCATCTGTATATTCTACTTTTGGTAGTGGATTTTCAAGAACAGTTTCTTTGTTAAGGGCGAAAGTAGAAAAACAAATTCCTACTAAACGAGTCTGTCTTGTTTCGTGATTGAATGCACTTAGTTCAGCAAAAATTTCAACACTTCGGGTCCCAACTCTCGAAATATAACTATCTATTATAAGTGCTTCATGTCGATGGACAACATCTAAGAATTGATAAGTATCAATACTTGCAGTGAAAAATGGTAAGTGAGTATATCTTCTTATAACTAATCCTTGAACATCATCTAGCCAATAAAGAGTTTGACCTCCAAATAATGTATCATGTCTATTCATATGATTAGGGTAAATTGTATGGAAATTTTCTACTCTAGTATCTTTATAATTAATAACCTCTTGCATAGGTGTTCTCCTTGTTATATATTTTAATAGTTTTCCTATAATGTGAATCAATAAATTTATTTATATTTATAAAATTTTTGAATATATGATTTATTGTACCATATTAAAGAAAATATATTAAGAGAAAAATATAAATTATAAATTAAAAATTATAACCTTTACATTTAGTGAAAGAGTATATTATAATGGAGTAAATAACAAATAAATGAGGTGGAGAATAATGAAATATGAAACAATGTTAGAAAGATTTCTAGGTTATGTTAATTTCAAAACTAGGTCTGATGCGAATAGTAAAACAATTCCATCAACTCCTGAGCAAAAAGATTTTTTAAGAATGTTAAAGGGGCAATTAGAAGATCTTAAATTAAATGATATAGTCCTTAATGAAGAAAATTGGTTTTTAACAGCGACATTACCGGCTAATACTAATAAACCTTATGATACGATTGGGTTTATTTCTCACGTTGATACAGCTGACTTTAATGTAGAGGGAATTAACCCGCAAGTAGTAAAAAATTATGATGGAGGAGATATAGTTCTTAATAAAGAAAAAAATATTATTATGACAACAAAAGAGTTTCCAAATCTTAAAAACTACAAAGGATTAACTTTAATTACTACTGATGGAACAACTTTATTGGGTGCTGATGATAAAGCAGGTATTGTAGAAATTGTTGAAGCTATAAAATATTTAAGTGAACATCCTGAGATAGAACATGGAGACATCAGAATTGCTTTTGGACCAGATGAAGAAATTGGACGCGGAGCAGATCACTTTGATGCCAAAGGATTTGGGACAGAGTATGCTTATACTATGGATGGAAGTGTCCTTGGAGAACTTCAATATGAAAGCTTTAATGCTGCACAAATTACATATAAAATCACTGGTGTAAGTGTACATCCAGGAACCGCTAAAGGAAAAATGAAAAATGCTAATATGATCGCGGCTGAATTAGCAATGCTATTCCCAGAAAAAGAAGTACCAGAGCACACAGATGATTATGAAGGCTTTTTCTTACTTTATAACATGGAAGCACGCATAGAATCTGCTGAAATGAGTTATATAATTCGAGATCATGACAAAGAGAAATTCTTAGCCCGTAAAAAATTTGCAGAAGAAGTAGCAGCTAAAATAAATGCTAAGTATGGTAATGTTGTTGAGTATGAAATGTATGATCAATATTATAATATGGGAGACGTTATAAAAGAAGATAAACGTTGTGTAGATATAGCAGAACAAGCTATGAAAAATGCTGATGTTGTTCCTATAATTATTCCAATTCGCGGAGGAACAGACGGATCAAAAATTTCATATATGGGTATTCCAACACCAAACATATTTGTTGGTGGAGAAAACTTCCATGGACAATATGAATTTAGTTGTCTAGAGCACATGAAAAAAGCATCAGATGTAATTGTGGAGATTGCAAAATTAGCAAAAAAGTAGAAAAGATTACACCGTGGTGTGATCGATAATTAGCAGATAAGATTGTAAAATTATGGATAATCCTAATTAGATCATCCTTAAATTTTACAATCTTATTTTAATGTATATTAAATTGAAATGAAGAAACCCTATTAACTTGAAAGTGCTAATAGGGTTTCTCTGTTATATTGATTTTAATTATTTATTTTCTTCGTATTTTTTCTTATCATATCCAAACCATGCAGCCTCCATAATACCTTCTAAATCTTTTAATAGTGCAAGGCGAGGGTTTGCTGGAGTACATTGATCTTCATATGCATCTAGAGAAAGTTGACGAAGTTCCGCTTTGAATGCTTCATAATCAACTCCATGGTCTTTGAAACACATAGGACAACCAACACGTTTACCAAGTTCGAATACTGCTTGTGCATAAGATTCAACACCTTCTTCAGGAGTATCTGCTTTTAACCCTAACATGCGAGCAATGTTTTGGAATCTTTCAGCTGCTTGATAATGCTCATATTTTGGCCAAATAGATACTTTACCAGGTTGTGTACCGTTGTAACGGATAACGTATGGAAGTAAAGTAGCATTTGTTTCACCATGAATAGTATGGAATTTACCACCAATTTTGTGAGCCATAGAGTGACAAATACCTAGGAAAGCATTTGCAAATGCCATACCAGCTAAACATGAAGCATTATGCATTTTTTCACGAGCTTCTTTATCGAATTCTTTTACTGATTTTTCAAGGTTATCGAATACAATTTTTATTGCTTGTAGAGCGATACCGTCAGTATAATCATTTGCTAAGATAGAAGTGTATGCTTCTGTAGCGTGAGTAAGAACGTCCATACCAGTGGCAGCTGTAGGGCGGGCTGGTACAGTCATAACCATATTTGGATCAACGATAGCAACATGAGGAGTAAGTGCATAGTCAGCTAGCGGATATTTTTTACCGTGTTCTTTATCAGAAATAACTGCAAATGGTGTAACTTCACTACCAGTACCTGAAGTAGTTGCTACACAGATAAACTTAGCTTTATTACCTAAATGAGGATATTTTACAGTACGTTTTCTGATATCCATGAATTTTTGAACTAACTCTTTAAAGTCTGCATCAGGTCTTTCATAGAATAACCACATAATCTTACCTGCATCCATAGCAGAACCACCACCAAGTGCAACAATAGCATTTGGTTTAAATGCATTCATTATTTCTAAACCACGACGAACAGTTGTGATATCTGGGTTAGGTTCAACACCAGCAAATACCTCATATTGAACTTTATTTGAACGACGGTTTAGTTGATCGATGACACGTGCTGCGAATCCAAGTTTAACCATAGATTCATCAGTTACTATCATTACCCTCTCTAAACCCTCCATTTCACTTAAATATCTAATAGCATTTGGTTCGAAATATATTTTAGGTGGAATTTTATACCATTGTAAATTATTATTTCTTCGACCGATTAACTTTATATTTAGAAGGTTTACAGCACTAACGTTTCCAGAAACTGAGTTTCCTCCGAAGCTACCACATCCTAATGTAAGTGATGGAATGAATGCATTATACACATCCCCGATACCACCGAATGTAGATGGAGAATTCCAAACAATACGGCAAGCTCTAACCACTTTACCGAATTCTTCAGCAACATCTGCATTTTGTGTATGAATAGCCGCACTGTGCCCTAATCCGTTAAATTCTACCATTTGACGAGATTTTTCAATACCATCTTCTGTACTAGTAGATTTAAGAACAGCTAATACTGGTGAAAGTTTTTCACGAGTGAGAGGTTCGTTAACCCCTACTTCTTTACATTCTGCAGCTAGAATAACAGTACCTTTTGGAACTTCAAATCCTGCCATTTTTGCAATATCTTCAGCATATTTACCAACTATCACAGAATTTAGTTTTGCAGTTTCAACATCTTGTGAGTAAGCTTGCACACCGAATAATAATTTTTCTAATTTAGCCTTTTCTTCAGCGTTAACGAAGTAAACGCGATGTGCTTTTATAAGTTTGATAAATTCATCGTAAATTTCTCTATCCACGATTGCAGCTTGTTCACTCGCGCAAATCATTCCATTATCAAATGCTTTACCTAAAACTATGTCATTAACAGCTTGTTTTAATTTAGCTTCTTTATGTACATAAGCTGGTACGTTACCAGGTCCAACCCCAAGAGCAGGTTTACCACATGAGTAAGCTGCTTTAACCATAGCGCCACCACCAGTAGCAAGGATAGTAGAAACGCCAGGGTGTTTCATTAAAGCATTAGTTCCATCTAAAGTAGGTTTTTCAATGAATTGAATACAGTTTTCAGGAGCGCCAGCTTTAATAGCAGCGTCTCTCACTATGCGTGCAGCTTTTTTAGAACATTCATTAGCAGATGGATGGAAGCTAAAAATAATAGGGTTACGAGTTTTTAAAGCAATAAGTGATTTAAAAACTGTAGTTGATGTAGGGTTTGTAGTAGGAACTACCCCACAGATAACTCCAACAGGCTCAGCAATTGCTATAAGACCGTCTGATTCGTCTCTGTCAACAATACCAACTGTTTTTAGGCCGCGAAGGTTATTTGTAATATATTCAGCAGCGTATAGATTTTTAATAGCTTTATCTTCTATATTACCACGCCCTGTTTCTTCTACAGCGGCAATAGCTAAAGGTCCATGTTCTTCTACAGCAGCCACAGCCGCTGCTTGAACAATGGCATCAATTTTTTCTTGATTGTCTATTTTTCTAAATTCATCTAAAGCAGTTAGAGCTTTATTTACTAGTATATCTACTTCTTGTACAGCATCATTATTTACTACTTTTTCTTTTACCATAATAATTTCCTCCCTAAAAGATCATTTAATTATAACGTATATTCATAAAGTGTTATATATTAATATTTTTAAAATTAAAATTATTTTATAATTTAAGGTATAAATTTTAAAATTTTTAAATATATTAAAAGAAGGGATTTAAAATAATTTAATTTAGATAAAATGTTAATTTATAACCTTAAACATTAATTATTTTTTTTGCAGTGGTGTCGACTACCTTGCAATTTCAGTATAACATGAAACAGCTTTAAAATGGAAGTATAAGCTAAATAAATATAAAAACAAGAAAATGAAAATAAAAGAAGAGGAGGTTTCATCTTTTTCTGTAAAAATATAAATCGATATAGATAAGAGAATGGTTAAAAACATAAACAGAGTGTTCTATAGTCGTTAGTTTAATCTTTTGCAAAAATATAAAAAAGCATTAATTTCTGTTATATAATAAATAGTATTATAACAAAAGTAGAATTTGTATAAGATTTTTGATTTATTTATACAAAGTAAAACAATATATAAATTTGCTTTTTTGTAAATGATATACTTTATCATTTACAAAAGATAAGGTGTATCAAAAAATAAGTTAGAGAATATAGTTTTAAAAAGGTATAATATTCATATTTTCCATAAGTAAAGTTAAGATAGTTATGGAGTTAATGATTTGAAATTAATAAGTAATTTGAGGTGAATAATTAATCTAATTTAGGAAATAGTATGTTGTATTATGAATAATATATTTATCTCTATATATTAATTTATATATAGTAAGGAATTCTAAAGTTTTAAAATTTTTAAAAAATATAAATAAAAGCTATACAATTAAACAGAATATATGATAAAATGATTAAGTATATATTAATGAAAAAACTGATGAGAGGAGAATGTAGAATGATGAAAAAAACATTTTACGTTACAACACCGATTTATTACCCAAGTGGTAATTTACATATCGGCCATGCATACACAACTGTGGCATGTGATGCATTAACTAGATATAAAAAATTAAGCGGTTTTGATACTTATTTTTTAACAGGAACTGATGAACATGGTCAAAAAATTCAACAAAAAGCACAAGAAAAAGGTGTTAGCGAGCAGCAGTATGTTGATGATATGATAAAAGATATAAAAAAGTTATGGTCTGCAATGGATATAGATTACAGTAAATTTATTCGTACAACAGATGGATATCACGAAAGAGCAGTTGCTGAAATCTTTGAACGACTTGTAGAAAAAGGTGATATTTATCTAGGGGAATATAAAGGTTGGTATTCGATTAGTGATGAGGAGTACTTCACAGAGACACAACTTCAAGAGGTATTTCGTGATGAAGATGGGAATATGATTGGTGGTATTGCTCCAAGCGGTAATGAAGTAAAGCTTGTGAGTGAAGAATGTTACTTCTTTAAAATGAGCAAGTATACAGACCGTTTAGTTAAGTATTACGATGAACACCCAGAGTTTATCTTACCTGAAAGTCGTAAAAATGAAATGTTAAACAACTTTATTAAACCTGGATTAGAGGATTTGGCGGTAACACGTACTACTTTTGATTGGGGAGTTAAAGTTAAATCAAACCCGAAACATGTTGTTTATGTGTGGATTGATGCACTTGTTAACTATATTACAGCATTAGGATATGCAACTGGAGAAAGTGAAGAGTTATTTAATAAATATTGGCCTGCTGATGTTCAAGTAGTAGGTAAAGAAATCGTTCGTTTCCACGTTATTTACTGGCCGATATTGCTTATGGCATTGGATTTACCTCTTCCTAAAAAAATATTTGCTCATGGTTGGCTATTGATGAAAGATGGTAAAATGAGTAAGTCAAAAGGTAATGTAGTAGATCCATATATGTTAATTGAGCGTTATGGTTTGGATGCGGCTAGATATTATCTGCTTAGAGAAGTTCCATTTGGACAAGATGGTATTTTCACACCGGAAAGCTTTATTGATAGAATAAACTCAGATCTTTCTAATGATCTAGGAAACCTCCTTAATAGAACAATTTCTATGATAAATAAATATTGTAATGGGGTAATACCAAAATTTGTTGAACCAACAACTGAATTTGATACTGAACTTATTGAACTATCAAAAGAAGTTATAGATGAATATGATGGTTATATGGAAAATATGCAATTTTCTAAAGCGTTAGAATCAGTATGGAAATTTATTTCTAGAACTAATAAATATATTGATCAAACTACACCTTGGATTTTAGCTAAAGATGAAGCTAGTAAGACTGAATTAGATAAGGTAATGAATTACTTAGCGGAAAGTTTGAGAATTGCAACTATTTTAATCAGTCCAGCATTAACTAATGCACCAAAAGAAATTAAAGTTCAACTAGGACTTTCAGACGATTTATTGACATTCGAAACAGCAAAAACTTTTGGCGTATTTGATGGCACTACTAAAGTTGTAGAAAAACCAACTCCGATATTCCCTCGTTTTGATAAAGAAGTAGAAGTAGAGTATATTAAAGAGCAAATGTCTCCCAAGGCACTGGCTAATTTAGAAACTGAAGATAAAGTAGAAGAGGGTACTTATGTGGAGTTGGCGGAAGAAATAACAATAGATAAATTCTTTGAAACGTCTTTAAGAGTGGCACAAGTACTCGAATGTGAAAAAGTTAAGAAAAGCTCAAAATTACTTAAATTTAAATTAGATTTAGGAAATCATCAAAGACAAATTGTTTCTGGTATTGCAAAATATTATAAACCAGAAGATTTAATCGGGAAAAAAGTAGCTGTGGTTGCTAACTTGAAACCTGTTAAGCTTTGTGGCGAATTAAGTGAAGGTATGATACTTTCGGCAGAAAAAGATGGAATTTTACGTGTTGTAGAAATTAATGTTGATATACCTAATGGGGCAGAAATAAGATAAAAAAAGCTGTTCAAGTAAATTCACTTGAACAGCTTTTGATATACTCTATGTAAAAGGAGTTGATTAATTTACTGTAATCAACTCCTTTTTACTATTATCTATTTCTTTGTGTTGTATTTTGTGTAGTACTATTTCTTTGACTATTTGAACTATTCTTATCTTCTTTATTTATGTTTTTAGAATTTGCAGATTCTCGATTAACTTCTGTTAAACGAACAGGATTAACAGGAATGAATGAACCGTCTGTGATATGGTAGATTAATCTATTATTTTTTGATATGCCATAACCACTAATATTAAGAACAGCTCCATTACTCATTGTTACTCTTACATCATTAATTTCTTGGTCTTTATAGACATTTTGTGATGCTAAGAATTTAATAGCAACTTGACGTGATACAAAATTAGAGAAATTATCATTTTTCTTATCGACGCTAACGAATTTCTCATTAGCAGTAACAAATTGTCCAGCATGATCTCCTGATGAAATACGATACATCATATAACCAGCGGGTGAAACCAATTTGTCAACAGTAAACTTAGTTCCAGCTTCAATAACGTCTCCAGTATCTGACCAATTTGCAGATTTAAACGTATGTAGTTTCTTATTAACTGTAATTTCTCGATTAACATCAAATGAATAAGAAACAAATGTTCCAGCTAGTTTTGCTGTTATCTCTTCATCTTGTGCTTCTAAATCGATTCGAGCAGCATTAGCTTTTTCTTGAGCTTCTAAAATTTTTGCTCTTTCTTCAGCTTCTTTTTGTTTTTTCATCTCATCAGTAGTATCTACAGCGGTAGTTTGAAGATCATCAAAACTAACATAATGTTCCTTAGCAGATGAAATAAACTTAAGCATAATCAAAAAGCATAAAGACAATAATATCGCTAGGATGAAAGAAGTAGCTATTTTGACTTTAATATTTTTAGCAGTCTTATTAATGCCGTTATAGTCTTTAACCTCTTTCTTGAAAATATATTTCAGCACAAATGCTTTTATAGAAGTAAAAGCAGCAATAAATATATTTTCTAATTTGTTTTCATGATTTTTAACTTTGAAGATAGTCTCATCTTCATTTACAACCTCTTTTTTAATACTATAAATTTCTTTTTTGAATCCATCAATTTTATGCCCGAGTTCAAGATTTTTTTGGATTTTTTCTATTAATTTTTTTTCGGCTGCAATATCTTTTTGGAGTATTTGTTTTTGAGTTAAAAGGGTACCTAAACGTTTTTCCTCTAATAGTATTTGTTCTTTTTCAGCATTTCTATTTTTTAATTTGTTAATAGAAAGTGCTTTTTCTCCAATCTTATCTTCCAAGGCTATTAAAGAAGTATTTAAAGCAAGAAGATTATTCTCGTGTTCTTTTTTCTCATTTTCTTTCTCAAGAAATTCAATTTTTTTCAAATCTTCCGCTAGTTTAAATTCTTTATCTTTTTTTTGGAATAATTTTCTTCTTTGTTCAGCCTGTTCTTTTTCAATACGTTCACGTTCTAAGCGTTCTTCCTCGCGTTTACGAGCTTTTTCTTCCTCGATACGTTGTCGTTCAAGCTCTTTTTCACGGGCAATACGTTCACGTTCTAAGCGTTCTTCCTCGCGTTTACGAGCTTTTTCTTCCTCGATACGTTGTCGTTCGAGCTCTTTTTCACGAGCAATACGTTCACGTTCTAAGCGTTCTTCCTCGCGTTTACGAGCTTTTTCTTCCTCGATACGTTGTCGTTCAAGCTCTTTTTCACGAGCAATACGCTCACGTTCTAAGCGTTCTTCCTCGCGTTTACGAGCTTTTTCTTCTTCGATACGTTGTCGTTCGAGCTCTTTTTCACGAGCAATGCGTTCAGCTTCTAATCGCTCTTGTTCGGCTCTATCTGCCATATTCTTTTTATGTTCTTCTTCAATACGTTTTTGCTCTTTTTCGAATTTTTTTCTCGCGCTTTCTAGTTTAAATGCGCGTTCTTTTGCTTCCTTTTCTTTTCTCTTTAATTCTTCCTCTAAAACAATATCATCAGCTTGAGTTATATTTTCATCATCAGTTGTTTGCTTCTCATTTTTGAAGTTCAAAATTTTTACTTGTTGTTTTAGACGGTTAAAAAAAGATACGTTCTTTGCTTGTGAGTCTGTGTTAGATGAATTATCATTATTTAACTTATCTTTTTCTTCTTTTGTCATTCTTACAATCCTTTCATATAACTCTAATATTAACATTATACCACAAAACTATATCATAACTACATAAAAAACAACTAAAATAGTTGAAAAAACTTTGAAGTCTAATTGAAATATGTTATCATTAAGATATGTATTTTTGGAAAAAGATTTTTTAGTAAATTTATAGAGGTAATGATAAATGAAAAAGAAAATTAGTTTTAAAGGCACAGCGGTAACAATTGCAGATAAATTAAATATAGGGGACATTTTTCCGAATTTTTCTGCTGTAAAGAAAGATTTATCAGATTTTAAACTAGATGAATATGAGGGGAATATTGTGGTAATAAATACATTTCCATCAATTGATACAGGAATATGTGCTTTACAAACGATAAGATTTAATAAAGAAGTAAGTAACTTTCAGGGTGTTGTTGCCGTAACAGTATCAAAAGATTTACCATTTGCTTTGGGACGTTTTTGTGCTGCTAAAGGAATAGAAAATGCAATAACAGTATCGGACTATAAATATAGAGATATTGAAAACTATAGTGGACTTTTAATTGAAGAGCTTGGACTACTTACTCGTGCAGTTTTTATTGTTGATAAAGAGGGAATTATACGATATAAAGAAGTTTTAGAAGAAGTAGGGAATGAACCTAATTATGAAGCAGCATTATCAGAAATAAAAAAATTACAAGAGAGGTAGTAAATGACAGAGTTAAAATATATAAATAGGGAACAGAGCAAAAATCTTCAAATAAAAGATTTAATAACATTAGGACTATATACTATTCTATTAGTTCTTCTAATGGGTGTAGGAGTAGGCTTAGGGACATTATTTACTTCGATTATTTTTGGGGGAAAGGTTTATTTTGCGACGTATACATCAGTTGCCGTAGCATTAGTTTGTGGAAGTGCATATAGTTTAATTTTTAATAAAATAAATAAAAATATGGCTATATTTATTATGATAGTTATAATTGCGTTATTTATGGGAATATCAGGACATTCAATAGTCGGTTCAATAACATTGGTTATAGCGGCTATGCTAGCGGAATTTTTCTATAGAAAAGGAAATGAGTATCTTTCGTACTTATGCTTTAATCTAGGAAATATCGGTATTATTTTACCAATGTTTTTCATGAAAGAAAGTTACATAAGGCACCTTCAAGGAAGACATTATTCACAGGAAAAAATAGATTTGGTAATGGGAAGTACTGATATTAAGATATTTGTATTTATTGTTATCTTTACCGTGTTATCGTCATTTGTTGGAATATACTTAGGGCGCAAATTATATTTTAAAAACTTTAATAAAGCAGGATTATAAAATGATAAAATTAGACATAAGAGTTAAAATATTAATACTGATTATAGCTAATATTCTTATGTTCAAAATGATGAGTTTAAATTTACATTTAATCGTCGCAATAGTATTTACACTATATCTAGGGATAACTTCTAATGCTAGAAGAATGATAAATTTCTTTTTAATATATATGTTTTTTACTATTTATGAAATGTATTTCTCTCACACGATTACAGTTAAAGTAATTGATAGTTTTTTACTACTGACAACATTAATGTATAAAACATTATATTTTCCACTTTGTGCAGGAGTTGGGTTGGTTAGCAGTTCAAAAGTATCAGAACTAATTTGTTTTTTAAGAAAATTGAGACTACCTAAGAAGGTGATTGTTGTCTTAGCTGTCTTATATAGATTTTTCCCCGTTTTAATGACGGATTATAAACTTATTAGGAATTCATTGCGAATGAAAGGAATTGGAGTAAGTAGAGGGTACTACTTGCTCCATCCATTTAAATTTTTTGAGTATGTTTTTGTGCCGTACGTTATTACTAGTACAAATATAGCAAATGAACTTTCGGTATCGTGCTTATGTCGAGGTTTGGATAATGAAGAAATACCAACTTCGTACATAAAGTTAAAATTTAGAACACAAGATTATATTTTAATGGTATTAGCAATTATAGGATTTAGTTATATTATGTTTATGAGGTGATAAATTGATTACATTTAAAAATTTTAATTATAAATATATCGAATCAGAACAATTAAATATAGAAAATTTATCACTTCATATAAAAAAAGGGGAGTGTATTCTTTTTACAGGACCTAGTGGATGTGGTAAGACAACAATACTAAGAGTATTAAATGGTCTTGCGCCAGAATTTTTTGATGGAGGATATAACGGAGAGTTAAAAGTTGCTCATTTGAAAATAGGTGATAAGTTAAAAGAATTTTCTAAAATAGTAGGAAGTGTCTTTCAAAATCCGAAAAATCAATTTTTTAATTTAGATTCAACAAGTGAATTAGCCTTTAGTATGGAAAACTATGGTTATCCAAGAGAGGATATTACTAAAAGAATTAAAGAGGTAAGTGTTGAGTTTTCTGCAGAACATTTACTAGAACGTGATATTTTGGAGCTTAGTGGTGGAGAAAAACAAAAGCTTGCCTTTATGGCTAGCATAATGTTAGATGCAGATATCTATGTACTTGATGAAATAACTAGTAACCTAGATTTAAAAGCAATAAAACTTATATCCGAAATTATAGAAAGTCTAAAAAAACAAGGTAAAACTATTGTTGTGGCAGAACATAGAATTTATTACCTTAGAGATTTGATTGATCGTATGTACATAATTAAAGATGGTCAACTAATTCACGAAGTGAGTAAAGAACAGTTAGCTGATTTTGATGGTAGAGCTTGTAGGACTAGACAAATAGACTTAAAAAAAGTTGAATTAGGAGAAAAAACAACTAGAGCACATAAAGATAATTACCTTCAAATAAAGAATTTGGAATATGAAGTAAATAATAGAACTGTAAAAATAGAAAATCATACTTTTTCAACTTCAAAAATATATGCGGTAATAGGTGATAACGGTTGTGGAAAAACTACCTTTGCCAATGCTTTAACAGGATTGTCTAAGATTAAACAAGATATAACTTTAAATGGGAAAAACTTATCTAAAAAAGATTTGTTAAAAAATACGTTCCAAGTTATGCAAGATGTTAACTATCAATTATTCACTAATTCAGTTGAAAAGGAAATTCGACTAGGAAGTAAAAATCTAGAGTTATTTGATACAGTTGTAGATAAATTAAATATTAGAAAATTTCTAAATAGGCATCCTAATACACTTAGTGGTGGAGAAAAACAACGTGTAGCTATAGCTTCTGCATTACTTTCTAACAAAAAAATATTAATCTTTGATGAACCTACAAGTGGCTTGGACTATATTAATATGATAGAACTAAGTAAATTGATTGAAGAGATAGCTAAAGATGATGTTATAATTTTTGTAATTACCCATGATTATGAATTTTTATGCACTATAGCTGATGAAGTACTACAATTTGGTGCAGAAGGTATTAAAGAACGCATTGAAGTAGATGGTGATACAAAAGAAAAAATATTAGATATAATGAGCTGATGTTATTTTAATATCAGTTCATTAGTGTTATAGACAGATTTAATTGATAATTTGTTAATGGAGAATTAATTTTTCTCTTATTAGAAATATAGAAGTTAGATAAATTACACAAGATAGTTTGTTATTATGAAATATGAAAATAACTTCATCAAATAATTTGTCTAATGGCTGTTAACATGATAAAATAAATAAGTTGTATAAATATTGAAGATAGGAGGGAATATATGTCTTACGCCTCGGATATGAAAAAAGAATTAACTATGATAGAAATAACAAGAGATAGAGAATTTTTATCAGAGTTATCAGCACTTATAAAGATGAATGGGATGTTAAACATAGCGAATGGTAGATTAAGTCTTAGTTTTCAAACAGAAAATGCTTCAATAGCGCGTCGTATGTATTCATTAATAAAATTTTTCTACAATGTGCACATAAATATTTCAGTTAGAAAAAAATTGAAGTTAAAAAAAAATAACGTTTATATTTGTCGTTTGGATCAAAATGTAAAAGAAATATTAACGGAATTATATATTTTGGATGATAATTATACTATGAGAATTGATATAGCGGACGAATTAATAAATAGTGAGGAAAAGAAAAGAGCATATTTGCGTGGGGCATTTTTAGCTGGTGGCTCGGTAAATAATCCTCGTACGTCCAGCTATCATATGGAAATATTCTCTCACTACAAAGAACATAATAAAGAATTAAATGATTTACTTAACTCATTTAATTTGAATTCTAGAACTCTTGAAAGAAAAAAAGGTTTTATAGTATATATAAAAGAATCGGAAAAGATAGCTGAATTTATTAATCTTGTTGGAGCATATCAAGCCTTATTCCAATTTGAAGATGAGAGAATAGTCCGCGATATAAACAACTCTGTTAACAGAATGCAAAATTGTGATATGGCCAATATGAACAAAACAGTTAATGCATCAGCAAAACAGGTTGAGGATATTAATGTTATAGAAGAACGCTTAGGATTAGATAATATTGATGACAAACTTCGAATAGTAGCTGAAGCTAGGTTGAAATATCCAGAATATCCTCTAAAAGAAATTGCTGAAATGATAGAAGATGGGAAATTATCTAAGTCTGGGCTTAATCATAGGTTTAGAAAAATAGCTAAAATAGCAAAAGAATTAAGAGATGGTACATACCAAGCGAAATAAAGGAGAAAGAACATGAGCAAATGGGATGAACAAATTTTAGTAGTAAATAGAAAAGATTTATTTAACGATGAAGAGAATCATTTTTACGGTTTTTTACCAAAAGAAGATGAAAAGGTAAAAAAAATAGTTGATACGTTTGTATCGTATGAAGTAAAACGTCGTGGAGATATGGAAGAAGATCCAAGCTATAAACAATTAATAGGATATGCGTTATTAAAAGACTCTAAAACAAAAGAAGTTTTAGTTTATAGACGACTAACAGGCGGAGGAGAAGCTCGACTTCATGGTAAAGCCTCAGTAGGTATAGGCGGACATATGAATGAAGAAGTAGGGAAAACTATTTACGAAATGTTAAAAGTTAATGCAGCTCGTGAGCTTAATGAAGAAGTAGGAGTATCAGAGGAGTATGCGTTAGAAAATCTTCATTTTATTGGTTTAATTAATGATGATAAAACAGAAGTAGGTCAAGTTCATATAGGAGTAGTTTATGAATGTGAAGTTGATAAAGATAAAGTAGAAGTAAAAGAAGATGATACATTAGTTATAAAATGGGAAACAAGAGAAGAAGCGCAAAGAGAAGATAATTATGAAAGTTGGTCAGAATTTTTAAAACCAGTTATGTAATTCTTGGTAAATCTATAACTTGTTAAATTTTCTAACGTAATATTGTAAGATTAGAAAGAATATTGTAATATATAAATATGAAAAAATAGAACCTCGATTTGAGAAGAACTTATTATAAGCTCTATAATAATCAAATCGAAGTTTTATTTTATTAAAGGAAAGATTGTGAGAAAATTTAACAAAGAAAGGATGATTACATGTTTAATATTAAAATGGACATGATACAAACAGTAGGTCTCGCTGTTGTTATTTTAATAATTGGTAGATTTTTAAGAACGAGAGTAAAAATATTTGAGACTTATTGTATCCCATCACCTGTAATTGGAGGATTTTTATTCGCAATACTTAATTTAGTACTAAGACAAACTAATTTAGTTATATTTGAGTTTGATAATACACTACAAAGTTTCTTTATGACGTTGTTTTTTACAAGTATAGGTTTTAATGCGAGTTGGAGATTACTAAAGGTTGGTGGAAGAAAAGTAGTTTTATTCTTATTATCTGCAATTATGTTAGTAGTACTACAAAATATAGTAGCGGTTAGTATAGGGTATGCTACTGGAATTAATCCACTTATAGCATTACTTACGGGATCAACCGCTATGACAGGAGGACATGGAACAGCAGCAGCTATGGCACCTATTGTAGAAGAGATGGGGTATTCAGGAGCAAAAAGTGTGGCAATAGCAGCGGCAACTTTTGGACTTATAGCTGGATCAAGTTTAGGAGGACCACTCGCAAATAGATTGATAAGAAGGAAGAATCTAGAAGTCAAAGCTGAAGAAATAGAAGAAAGACATAAAAATGATGAATTTCTATTTAATAATAGTATTAAAAAATTAGATGGGGAAAATTTTGCAAAGGCATTTTTTATAATTTTATTAGCGATGTTTATAGGAAGTTACCTATCTATTTATATAAATCAGTTCCTAAAGTTTCCAAGTTATATAGGACCAATGCTTATAGCGGCTGTATTTAGAAATATTTCGGATGCAACTACTAGATTTGATCTTCATTACGAAGAAATTCACGTCCTTGAAAGTGTCTCTTTAAACTTATTTTTAGGGATGGCAATGATAAGCTTACGACTTTGGGAATTAGGAAGCCTTGCAGGTCAATTAACGCTGTTATTATTGGCTCAGGCGGTACTTGCTTGTGTATTTATTTATTTCATAACGTTTAAAGTAATGGGAAGTAATTATGACTCGGCTGTGCTTTCAGCAGGCCATGTAGGATTTGGACTGGGTGCAACACCGAATGGTATAGCAAATATGCAAAGTGTAACAGATAAATATAAATATTCTCATATTGCATTTTTCGTTATGCCAATAGTAGGTGCATTGTTTATTGATTTCTTTAATGTAGCCATAATTAGTGGATTTTTATCATTTTTAGCAAGATAATAAAAAATAAGAGTTTGATGTTAACATCAAACTCTTATTTTTATATTTATTTAATTAATCTCTTTCAATTTTTTCAAGACCGCGCATATATGGGCGAAGCACTTCTGGTATAGTGATAGAACCGTCTTCATTTTGGTAGTTTTCTATTATAGCTGCTAAACAACGCCCAACAGCAAGACCAGAACCGTTTAGAGTGTGAATAAATTCAACTTTTCCTGTATCTTCACGTTTGAAACGCATATTAGCACGACGAGCTTGGAAGTCAGTACAGTTAGAACAAGAACTAATTTCTTTATATGCATCGTAACTTGGTAACCAAACTTCAATATCATAAGTTTTTGCACTTGAGAATCCAGTATCACCTGAACATAAAGTTATAACACGGTATGGTAGGTTTAATTTTTTCAGAATGTTTTCAGCGTGTTCTGTCATAATTTCTAGTTGTTCATATGAGTTTTCTGGTTTAGCAAAACGAACCATTTCTACTTTGTTAAATTGGTGAAGACGAATCAAGCCACGAGTATCACGTCCTGCACTTCCTGCCTCAGATCTAAAGCAGATACTAAATGCAGTTACTCCTTTTGGAAGCATGTCTTCACTTAAAATTTCGTTGTTGTAGTAGTTTGTTAATGGTACTTCAGCAGTAGGAATAAGTGTTAATCCTTCTGATTCTACAGTATAAACATCCTCTACAAACTTAGGAAATTGACCTGTTCCAAATAGTGCTGTTTTATTAACAAGTTGAGGAACCATGTATTCTTCATAACCATGCTCAATAACGTGAGTATCTATCATAAAGTTAATTAAAGCACGTTCTAATAAAGCTCCAGCTTTTTTATAGAATACAAATCTACTTCCTGATATTTTAGCAGCGCGTTCAAAATCTGCAATATCTAATTCTTCTACTAAATCCCAGTGAGCTTTTGGTTCAAAATCAAACTCACGAACTTTTCCTATACGACGAACTTCAATGTTTTCATCTTCTGTTTCTCCAAAAGGAGTTTCATCAGATATTAAGTTAGGAATACGAATGATTTTTTCGTTAATTTCTTCAGAAATTTGTTTTACTTCGATATCACGTGTTGTTATTTCATCAGATACTTTTTTCATATCATTAATAACATCAGTAGCATCTTCACGCTTGCGCTTTAATACTGCAATTTCTTCACTGCGTTTGTTACGAAGAGCTTTTAAATCTTCTACTTCAACAAGAAGGTTACGACGCTTTTTATCAAGATCTATTAGTAGATCAACAACATCAGTATCAAGATTTCTTGCTGCCAATTTTTCTTTTACCATTCCAGGATTTGCTCTAAATAATTTAATATCTAACATATATATTTCTCCTTTATTTATAATATTATAGAAAGAGTGGCTAAAATAAAAGTCCCTTACGTTTAACTTAAACGTAAGGGACGACTAAATTATCGTGGTTCCACCCAAATTCAATCCATAGGATTCTTTAAAAATAATTTGATATAAGTTATAGTAGAATTTTAAAATGAATTTTAAGTATTTTCACCAACCACACCTTCTCTAAAAAATTCTTAGATTAAAACATATCTATAATCAAATTTTATATTTATTTAAATCAATTGTACTTTATCTTTAAGTATTTTGTCAAGCTGTTTAACTAAATATTACTTACTTTTTTTCAAAAATTCTTGTGCCTGTTTGATTTGAAGAGCTGTAAGATTTTTCTTGTCAACATAATGCTTATGGTCTCCGTGCTTTACGATAAAACCATCTGTAGTTTCTTCTAGTACATCATTAGTATTAAAACTAAAGTCATGCTCATCATCTCTATGGTCATCCGTTAAACTTTCTTCTGAATTGGCTTCTTTTTCTTCAATTTTTTTATCTGATGACATAATATTATTTTTTTCTACATTAGTGTTATTTGTTGCCTTTTCAGTAGTGTTACTATTATTTTTTATAACACTATTTTCTGAATTTTTATTTTTAATTTTTGTTGTTAGTTCTTTTGAGTTGTTAATTTTTGAAAATTCTAAAGTAGGTAAGAAATCCTCTAATTCTTTTATAAAGCTTTTTGCAGAATCTAGAATGGACATTTCATCATCGTTATTATATTTTCTACTTAATTTTGCATAGTTTTCTCCGTATTTAACTTCTTGAACATTATTGTGTTGAAGTTGATAATAAAGTTTGTTTTTAGCATTTATAAGTCTTGCAATGAGTTCATTGGTACGAGATTCAATGATTTTTGCTTCACTTAGGTAAGAATATTCTATTAAATATGCAAGTTCTTCTCTAAGTTCATTATCAATTTTATTGCTATTTATATTTTCTAAGAAGTACTTAGTATAACTTAAGATTGTAGGGCCAGTTTGCAGGTCAAATTTTTCTAATTCATTTAGCATATGTTCTATCTTTGTGAATGCATCAGTATTGTGTTCTGATGATGCTACATTCAATTCTTCAATTAAACTTTCTTTGTCATATCCTAAGTGTTCAATATTTGCATTTTTCACCCGATTAAGTAACGTATTATATTGTTTAATAAATTTCTCATCTTTTTTATCAGTAGTAGAAGTATTTATATGAATATATTTTTTATCAAAACTATCTAACATAGCTAAGTAGCCAATAGTCGAGTTAGTAGGAAGTTCTTCAATGCTATCTTTTAATTGATTTAAGGCACGATTAATACGGTTAGCATGCTTTCTATCTTTATTAAGTTGATTATTATCAGCGATTAAAGAATTAATTCTATTAATAACTGTATTCTTATCAAATTCACCTTTAATATATGCTCCTATAATATTAGGGATTTTATTTTTTAAATAAGCTTCAGCACCACCAGATTTTATTTTTACATAGTGATTATGAGAACCATGGGGAATAACGAATTTATCTCCGTCTATTTGAATTTTATCAGGGGCAATACCAGTACGCTCTGATAACGCTAGTAACTCTTGTTCAAAATCTAATTCTTTATCTCCTGTTACTTCTGGAATTCTGAATTTACTTCTTGGAATTAAATAAGGATGTATATGAGTCGGATCATATTCTTGGGTTGGTTCGTTAAAAATAAAGAAGTCTTTTGTAACTTTTATTGCTTTTTTTGGAACACCATAGACATCAGCAATATACTCAATTTGTTTTTCTATTTCATCATTTAAAAGATTAGAATCATCACCAATATGAATTTCATCTAAAAAGACAGTATGAGTATGATCTCCATGTGGATAAGTAAGGGCTATCCCTTTGGTAGTTTCAATGACTTTAATTTTAGATTTATCAATATTTAATATTTTTGATAGATAGTCTATTTTATCTTGAATCTCTTTAGTTATTTTAGTTTTTGACTCAGAAGATGGAGTATTATTGTTGTCAGGTTTATTGCTTTTTTCCTTAGGAATATAATGATAGTGATCATTATGGCGTACAGTATACCCATTTTCATCTTCTGCAACTATGTCTTCGGGATTAAAATTATAGTTATCATGATTATTATAGTTAAAATTTGGTACTGTGTTATGATTATTAAAAATATTCTTATTTATCAAATATTCCCATTTAGTACCGCGTAAACTATCGAATGGAATAATATGATTATGGCTACCATGTTTAACGATAAAACCAAAACTATTGCGCCCTATAATATCACCTTCCCCTTTAAAAATATAACCATCACTAGTGGCGTGAGTTATACCGGCTGTACTACTAGGTGCTTCATTATTTACACCAGCTTGTTTTATAGCGTTTAATTGATTAGTGCTTAAATCAGATTTTTTAATAAAGTGATAATGATCTCCGTGGCGGACTACATAGCCATCAGCAGTTTCTTTAACAATATCTTTTGGATTGAATTGATAATTATCTTCGTGAGTTGAAGTTTTTTCATGGTGATGGCTATGTGAAGAAGCTGAAATAGTTTTAGCAGTTTCTTCGTCCACGATATTACTTTGCTTAACACCTTCTTTAGGGTAGTAATAATATTTTCCGTTGACTTTTATAATATAACCTTGAGCTACTTCGTATTGGATATCTTCGTCTTTTAATTTATAATTTTTATCATTATAAACAAGTTTGTCTAAAAATTTAGCGTTATACGGAACAAGACCTTTTTCATAATGGCTATGATCACCATGTAGAGTTACATAACCATCTTCTGTAATTTCTGTAACAACAATATCACTTACCTTATCTGCATAAGCGATGCGTTTAGATTGTTTACTTTGAACAAGGCTAGAGGAAGTAGAATCAGTATTTTTTCCAAATTCATAACCAGCGTAGCCAATTCCAGCAAGTGCAAGAATACTGCAGGGAATTATAAGTGCAGTTTTTCTATTTTTATTCATATAAAAAGTTCTCCTTAATTTCTATTTTTCAAAATGATTACGATTTATTCTAACATAATATTAGTGGTTTGTAAATAGAAATAATTACGATTTATAAAATAATATTTATTTACTCTTAATACATACATGTTATCAAAATATTAAAGAATATTTTATTTTTTACTATTATATATATAGTTAATACGATTTTTAATACTAAAAAAATATTAAATATTTTTTATTAATTTATATAGAAAAACTTGACAATATATATATATATATATATATAATGGTTATGATAAGCTTCGCGCGCTTTACTTAAAAAGGAGGTTATTTTATGAATTTTAAAAAATATTATAAATTTTCTATGAGAAAGAAAAATAAAAATTTTCTTTCGGTTGCAGTTGCTAGTTTTGTAGTTTTAGGAACTACGATGGGTGGTCAAGTTGGATATGCTAATAATCAAGAAAAAAATAATGCAGAGAATACAGTCACAAAAGAAGACAACGCTGTAACATCTAAATTAGAGGCATTAGCTGAGTCAAAAGAAAATAATTCTACACAAGAAATTCCAAAAGAATTATTAAAATCTGGCAAGAATGTAGCTTTAAATCAAGCTCCAAGTCAGATTTCTAATTTTACTGCTACAATAAAAACTCGCGATGGTAAAGTTCTAACTGCAGATAGTATAGAACAACTTGTAGGTCAAAATGCTAAACTAGAAGAAGTACGTATGCGTTTTACAATTACTCAAGATGGTACATTGGCTAATGGAACGAAACTTCGTATTCCTGTTGAACTTGCAAATGTTATTTACGAGCATGGTACTCATGTGGCTAATTTAAGTTCTGGCACAATAGAGCCAGTGCAAGGTGTTGGGGATATTAGCTTTGATACTACTAGAGATAATTTTGCATATATATTAACATTAAATCAAGAATTTGTTGACAGTGTGCCAAATGGAACACAAAAAACTGTAGAAATTGTTCAACGTGCAGCTGATTATGGTTTTTTTGCTCCAAAATCAAGTTATTCAGATATGGTTTTAACAATTAATGGTTCAAAGTTTACATTTAAACCAGAAAGAAGACAATTTGATAAAGAAGTTGGAGATTTTCATGTTTATAATTCAGCTATCAGTCCGAGTGCGAATACTATAAATATTACTACAGCTACATCAGATTTTAATTATTATAATAATATGCTTGAAAGTGATGGCCAAAATCCAGGAGAAACTGGCATTCCAGATGGTGATATTATTACAATTCACAGTGTAAAAGCTAATCCAGGATCAAAGATAGTTGATGTTCTTATTCCAAATAACAAACGATTCACAACATCACTTGCTATTAGTGAAGATGGTAGATATTTGGTAAAAGGGGATACTAATAATGCTAATGTAATTAAAAGTGATGATAATCATAAGAGTATAACATTACCTGAAACAGCAACTAAAGATGATATTTTTAGAGCATTAAAACAAGCTGGAAAGAATTCATCAGTCATAATTAAAAAAGCTGAAGATGAGTATATAGTGGCTATTAATTTAGGAAAAATAAAAGGTCCAGAAGCCACTACTTATCATGATTTCTGGGAAACGGATGACTATGCTACTAAAGGCGATGAATATCAAGAAATTAATAGAACCGAAGAAGTAAATAAAAGAGTAGATAAAACTCTAAAAAATATGAATGTTATTCAGTCAACAGGTTTATCAGCGAAAATTGTATTTGCTGACTCTTCTATTAATAATAGTATTTCTATAGATTCTCATAGTTATAGTTATGCTGTTAATGATCAAGGAATAGGTACTGAAATTTCAAATCAAGCTCTTAATGCCCAAACTACGCCATCAAATGCTAGAGCCACAGGACAACAAAAGATTACAATTCATCATTTAGACACTGAAGGTAATGAGCTTGCTACTCAAGATTATGGATATGGTTATCCAGCAGGGTCACCAATAGCGCCAGCATCTCCAAATTTTAGTGCTGTAGTTAAGTCAATACCTGGTTACAAATTATTAACAACAGCACCAACTAAACCAATTACTACGGTAAATGGAACGCAATTAACAACAGCAAAATCAATTCCTTATGCAAATGATGATCAAGTATTTTACTATGTTTATAGTGCTAATACACAAAAAGTTACTTATACAGTAGTTGATGAAACTGATTCAAAAACTTTAGAAGATAGAAAACCATTAGTATCGGGAGAATCTAATAGCAAATTACCAAATGATACTCAAGCAAAATATCAAGATATTATTGATGGTTATATGGATAAATATGAGTTAGTTGGTAGCGATGTACTTCCAGCTAAGTTTGATAGTAACGATAATGTTGATCAAAATGTTGTGATTCGTCTTCGCCATAAACAAGAGTCAGTTGTTGAAAATAAAACTGTGACTCAAACTATTCAATACGTTTACGCAGATGGTAGTGAAGCAGCTCCAACTAAAGTAGCGAAACTTGATTTCACAAGAAGTAATAGTAAAGATTTAGTTACTGGTCAGATAGTAGCTAATGGGAACTGGGCGCCTGCTACAAATAGTTTTTCAGAAGTAGTATCACCAAATATTGCTGGATTCACACCAGATAGGGCTAAAATTGATGCTGTAGCTAATGTAACTGCTGATAGTAATGATATCAATGAGAAAGTTACATATACTGCTAAACCAAAACAAAAAGTTCTTTACACAGTTATAGATGATACAGAACAAAAAACATTACGTGATAAAGAAAAATTGGTAGAAGGTGATTCGGATACTGATTTACCAGTATCAGCAACAGCAGATTACAATAATGTTGTCGAATTTTATAAAGCAAAAGGATATGAATTAGTATCACAAGAAGCATTACCTAATAAGTTTGATACAGATGATTCAGTAGATCAAGTTGTTACTATCCATTTAAAACATGGAACTGAAAGCAAAGAAGAAACTAAGAAAGTAAGCTTAACAGTTAATTATCACGGAGCTGGTGATAAAACACCGCCAAGCCATGTGGAAGAAGCAACATGGACTCGTACAGTAATTACAGATAAAGTAACAGGATTAGTTACAGATAATGGTACTTGGGTAGCAAATAAAGAAAAATACGCAGAAGTTACATCACCTACAATTGAAGGATATACAGTAGATATTTCGATTGTAGCAGCAGAAACAGTAACTCAAGAAAATATCGTTAAAGATGTTAATTATTCTGCTAAACCAGTGGAGCCAAATAAACCTGGAAAAGATCCAAACAAACCGGAAAACCCACAAAAACCTGGAGAAGATCCAAATAAACTGGAAAACTTACAAAAACCTCAACCAGCTCCATCTGAACCAAAATATAAATTGCCAAATACGGGTGTTGCAAGTTCTAACTTAGTAACAACTATAGCAGCATTAGGTATTTTAAGTGGAGTAGTATTGTTGAGGAGAAAAAAGAATTTTAAATAATACTTGTAGTTAAGTTCATTTATATTTTAGAAAATATAAATATAGTTAAAGTATGATTTTGTAAAATACGATGTGTTCAAAAAGAATACATCGTATTTTTTATAGATAGTAATAATAAATATTATCTATTTTCAAATTGCCTATACAAAAATAAAAAAATTACTTAATAAAAAAAATCTTTAATTAATGCTATTTAATAATAAAAAATATGTTTTTTTCTATCTTCTATGGTATAATAATTCATATATTTAAAGAAAGTGAGATTTGCTATGACAAATTTTGATTTTAAAAAATTAGTTGATGCTGATTATTTATTAAAAACTCGTGGTAATGATAATGTTGTCGTGATTGATGCACGTGGTAGTATGCTAAAAGAAGGTGCTTTAATGTATGATAAAGCTACTGTAGTCGATTGGACGGATATAAGCCTGTTAGGTGAGTTTGGAGGAGAAGACCTTGGAAAGCTTCTATCAAAAGATAATTATCAAGAAATTTTTAATATTCTAGGTATAAAAGAAAATACAGAAGTACTTGTTTATGGTTTTACAATGCCAAATCAAGGGTTTGGAGATGAGGCTCGTGTTGTTTATACTTTTAATTATGCAGGTTTTGATAATATAAAAATTATTGATGGTGGTTTTGATAAAGTAGAACAACTAGGATTTAATAAAAACTATAATCCAGAAACTGATAGAATAAACGTATCAAATATAGTTCGTGAAGAGGCTCAAGATAATGAAAAAGCAATATTTACTGATGAGTTATTATCTTTCGTGAATAGTACAGATGTTCAAATTATTGATACTAGATTAGAAGCAGAGTACAACGGGCGAGTTATCTATGGTGAAAATAAAGCAGGACACATCCCAGGTTCTATTTCTGTTCCGTTTAATTCATTAGTAGACGAAGATGGATTTATAAAATCAAGAGAAGCGTTAGAAGAATATTTTGTAAGCAAAGGGCTTGATAAAAATAAACTTCAAATTACGTACTGCACTACAGGAGTACGTGCTTCTTATGTTGCAGTGATTTTAGAAGAGCTAGGTTATAAAGTAAGAAACTATGAACCTTCATTTGCAAGATATGCTAATGTTGGAGAAGTTGAGTAAGATAGAGAAAATTTAAAGGAGATATATTAGAAAATGACAGGTATGACAGGATATTTGTTTTGGGGATTCTTAATAGTTTATGGATTTATTATGTTCCTATTATCCCCAAAGAAAGTTACAGAAGCAGGATTTTTTAGAGGAGATAGTAATAAAGGTGAACGACCAACTGAAATGATGCTTATGTTAAGTATTTTCATAAGTTGGATTTTTGCGAAATCAGTTACTAATGCTGCAAACTTAGGTGCTCAGTATGGTTTTGTTGGCGGTTTGGCATATGCTACATATTGGCTATGTATTCCAATAGCAGGTTTTGCAATTTATCGTTTAAGAAGAAAGTATCAAGCCACAGGATTAGTTAGTTTTTTAAACTCTAATTACGGAAAAGCAGCTTCGGTTGCATTTTCAGCAGCAATTCTTATTCGTTTATTTAATGAAGTTTGGAGTAATACTTCTGTTGTTGGTGGATACTATGGAAAATCAGGAAGTCGTGAGTTTATTATTTCGGCTATTCTATTTACAGTAATTACATTAGGGTATACAGTATTAGGTGGACTTCGTAGTTCGATTGTTACAGATGTAATTCAAGCGATTATTTTTGTATTTTTTGTTGGGTGGGTAATAACTTTAATTTTACCACAACATAATATTAGTGAATTTGTTACGTCTGGTTCTTGGACAATGCAAGCAGGGGTTGATATGTTACTTGTAACAATTCTTCAATTGTTTAGTTATCCATTCCATGATCCGGTACTTACAGATAGAGGATTTATAGCAGAAGAAAAAACAATGCTACGTGCTTTCATTGTATCAGGAATCTTAGGATTTATTTCTATCTTAATATTCAGTTTTATAGGTATTCATGCAAAACTTATCGGTATGGAAGTTAGTAGTAACGTTCCAGCTGCTTTAGGTAAAACATTAGGAGTTGCTGGATATTTTGCGATGATTGTTGTTATGATTTCTGCGGCAGGGTCTACTCTTGACTCTACATTTGCAAGTCTTGGGAAATTAACAGGTAAAGATTTACCAGAAATGGCAGGTAAACCATTAAAAAATCCAAAACTAGTAGCAATTATCTTTATGGTAGCATTTGCGTTTATAGGTAATCTTCCAATGATTATAGGAACTGATATTCTTAAAGCAACTACTATTAGTGGTACAATGGTTATAGGGTTAGCGCCTATATTTCTACTTCATGGTTTTGTTAAACCAACAAAAATAGGATTCCATCTAAGTTTTTGGATTGGAATTATTCTTGGAGTATTATTAACAGTTAAGATGATACCAGCATCTTGGGCAATAGGTAGTGGTAAGAGTGCCTTACTTCTAGGGGTAAACTTCTATGGATTAATTTTATGCACTCTAGGATATGTCATACCAGGACTATTTGCTAAAAGGAAATAGTTATGACTAAAGGAAGAAACTGCTCTCTTGATTATATGTTAAACAAGGATTGGGCGAAGAATACTTTAAGAATAGATAAAGATGTACTTTATGTAGTAGGTGGATTATACGGTAATAATTTTGCATTAGAGTTGATTAATAGCAATGCTGAAAAAGAAAATGCTCAAATCATTTTTAATGGAGATATGCATTGGTTTGATATAAATAAAGATGATTTTTTGACTGTAGAAAATAATTCTATTAAAGGGATTAAGCTATTAGGAAATGTTGAATATGAACTAATAAATTCAAAAGATAATCTTGGCTGTGGATGCAATTATCCCGAAGATGTAAGTGAGGAAATTGTTGAAAGGTCCAATGCTATTCATCAAATGATGAAAGATAACCTAGGAAATGATGATATTTTAGAAGAAATACAACTTCGTGGTAAGACGCTGTCTGTTGAGTTTTTAAACAAAAAAATTGCCATTACCCATGGTGATGAGAAAAGTATGTCGGGCTGGCAGTGTTCACATAGTTCTTTGCAGAAAAAAGAGCGCCAAGATGAATTGAATACTTGGTTAGATGATAATAAAGTAGATATACTCGCAACAACGCATACTTGCTTGCCAGCATTATACAATAATGATAAACATATTGTTGTGAATAACGGAGCGGCAGGTATGGCTAATGTAAAAGATTCTACTTATGGATTAATAACAAGGATTGCCAAAACACCATCAGAAGATGCGATTGTTTCAGAAAAAATAGATAATATTTATGTAGAGTTGGTGAAAATAGACTTTTCTATTGAGAAATTTTTAGAATGGTTTGAGAGTGTTTGGGATGATAGTTCACCAGCTAGCATTTCGTATAAAAAACGTATTATACATGGTACATCACTTGAAATTAGTAATATAAAAGTATAAGATAAAGGTATGTTTAATGAATAATAAAAGATATGTTCTTAAACATATCTTTTTCTATTTATGGAGGTAGTAATGTTAAGAAAAGCAACAAGGGATGATAAAAGAGTTTTAGATGGATTAGGGGAGTTTGTTGAATCGCTAGAGCTTGATATATTAAAAGAAGTATCACAAGAGAAATTTTATGAAATTTTAACATATATTTTCGAATCAACAGAAGATAGATTTAGTTATAAATACTGTACGGTATATGAAGAAAACGGTGAAATTTTAGGTTTTTCTTTTGGATATAATTATGAAAAATTAGAGGAAATGCGTAGTTTTTGGTTTGATAAAGTAGTTACCATGTTTGAACTTAAAAATGATACTGTAATCTTTGATTACGATGAAATGTTGCCTGGGGAACACTATCTAGATACACTTTATGTTTTTGCTGAAAATCGAGGACAAGGAATAGGTAATAAATTATTGTCTAAATTTACGATAGAAAAGCATCCTTTAAAAAGTTTAAATGTTGCTCAGAGTAATCATGGAGCGAGAAGACTCTACGAAAGTTATGGTTTTAAAAAAGAATGTGAAATATTTATTGGGCATGAAAATTATGACCATTTGGTTATAAGAAAATAAAGTATTTTATTTAATATAAAGGGCCAGCAAATATCTTAAAATTTTATGTTTAGCATAATTAAGCTATGTTATAATAGAAAAGAAGTGAAATACATTTTTAAAATTTTAAAGTTATAGGAAAAAGGAGATTAATATGGCAGAATTACTAAGAAAAGATCAAAAAGTAGAAAATACTTGGGATTTAGAATCTATATATGCAACTAAAGAAGATTTTTGGAGAGAATTTAAAGAAGTAGAAGAGTTCCTTCCAGAAATTAAAAGTTATCAAGGAAAAGTTAAAGAAGGTGCTAGAGCATTACTAGATGTGTTAAAAACATCAGAAAAATGGGAACAAAAATTAGAACAGTTATTTATCTATGCTCATTGTAAAAATGATCAAGATAGTACGGACGCTGAGTTTAAAGAATTATATTCTAAAACTTATGGATTATATTCTAATTATGTTGCAGAATGGTCATTTTTCACACCAGAATTATTAGCTGTTGATGAAAGCCTAATTAACGGTTATTTAAAAGAATTAGAAGAACTTAGAGAATATAGGTTTTTCCTAGAAAAAATCAATAAAAAACGTCCGCATACATTACATCCAGAACAAGAAAGAATAATTGCGATGGCAGGTGAAGCACTACATGCTAGTGATGAAACTTTTGGAGCGTTAAATAATACAGATGTAGTGTTTGAAGATGTAGAAGATAAAGATGGAAATAAACATACATTAACACACGGAACATATGGAACATATATGGAAAATCCAGATAGGGTGCTTAGAAAAAATACATTTTTCTCTTTATATAGCTATTTTGAAAGACATATCAATACATTAGCGTCTACATTAGCAGGAAATCTAAAAGCTAAAAAATTCTATGCTGACACTCATAAGTATCCCTCAACAAGAAATCATGCTTTATCATCAAATTTAATCCCTGAGGAAGTATATGATAATCTAGTAGAAACAGTTAATAAAAAAATACCAGTTCTTCATAAATATTATAAACTTCATAAAAAAATAAAAGGTCTTGATGAGTTAAGACTTTATGATAGAGCTGTATCTGTTGTTGAAGGGGAACCGATTAAGTTTACATTTGAAGAAGCTCGAGACATAGTTTTAGAAGCTGTTAAACCTATGGGTGAAGATTATGTCAATAGTATGAGAAAAGCATTTACAGAACGTTGGATTGATATTTATCCAAATAAAGGAAAACGTTCTGGTGCATACTCAACAGGTGCATATACAACTAAGCCATTTATTTTATTGAATTTTGATGGTACATTAAATGATGTTTATACGTTAATTCACGAACTTGGACACTCAATGCATTCTTATTATACACGCAAAAATCAACCTGCAGTTTATGGAAGTTATTCTATCTTTGTTGCAGAAGTTGCATCTACATGTAATGAAGCATTATTAACAGAGTATCTTTATAACAAATTTGAAAAAGAAGGTAATAAAGAGGGAATGTTAAGAGTTCTTAATGAAGCACTACATGGTTTTGTGGGAACAGTATATCGTCAAACACAATTTGCTGAGTTTGAGCACTTAATGAATCAGCATGTCCAAAACGGTGGAGCAATTACCGCAGAATTTTTAAATACAGAATATTTTAATTTAGTAAAAAAATATTATGGTGACGCTTTTGAATATGATGAAGAAATTAAGTATGAATGGGCAAGAGTTCCTCATTTCTACTATAATTACTATGTATACCAATATGCAACAGGATATTCGGCAGCACAAGCATTATCACGTTTGATTTTAGCGGATAGCAAAAACGCAAAAATCTATATTGATGAGTTTTTATCAAAAGGAAACTCAGACTATCCGATTAATGTTTTAAGAAATGCAGGAGTAGATATGTCCAAACCAGAGGCAATTGAGCTTGCACTAAATGATTTTGAAGTGAAAATCGAAAAATTTGAAAAGTTATATTTTTCTAAGTAATTAGAACATAATTAAAAAAAGAAGCGATTATATTAAATTGCTTCTTTTTTTAATGTAACTAAAACTAACTCTATTTGATTGTTTATTCTAATTGGAAAAGAACTATTTCCAAGGCCTTGAGAAACGACAAGTTTTGTGTTTTCTTTTTCATACACACCATGTATGTATTTAGGGAAGAAGCCTTGACTTGGAGAAAAAATTCCACCAACAAAAGGAATCTGCCATTGACCACCATGTGCATGTCCAGAAAAGACTAAGTTATATTTTTCTTTAACATAGAAGTCAAATTTTTCCGGTCTATGTGATAGTAAAATGTTGAATTCATTTTTATCAGATAATTTACTAAGAATATTTTGGAAATTTTCACGATGATTAAGTTCATCTTTTGCTTTAAAATAATTATAATCTTCAATTCCAATAAGATTTATTTTATCATTAGTTTTATAGATACTTCTAACTTCGTTATGAAGATAAGAGATATTTAGTCTTTCAAACATATTTTTTAGTTCTTCAAATTCTTTTGGTAGGCGTAGTTCATGATTACCTGTAACAAAATAACATGGAGCAACAGCCGATAATTGGCTTAGGATATTATAAACAATATCCATATCATTTCTATAGCTGTCTAAAATATCACCAGTAATAACGATAATATCTGGAGAAAATTTACATAGTTTTTCCAAAAAGAATAAGTCACTTATACCAACTTTATCACAGTGAATATCACTAACTTGTGCTATTTTGAAATTATGAAATTCTTCTGGTAAATTTTTAAATTCTAGATTATAGTTTGTTACTTTTAATTGTTTATTATTTTTTATTAAAGCACCTGCAGCCACTATAGGAACAAGTGCAAGAAGTTTATAATTCATTTTCTCACCTTTACTATATAGTCTAATAAACTGATAAAAATATTATAACATATAGCTTAAATTATGTTAAAATAAAAGGTGAGTAATTTAATTAAGAGGACTATAACTTATGATTAAGATTGAGAAAATGGATGATTTCACAAAAAAGAAAAAATATCCTCCAACACCTGCACAGTGGCAAGCTATAGCGTTAACAGGAGCAGATGTGTTAGTTGCGGCAGCGGCAGGAAGTGGTAAGACAGAGGTTTTATCAGAAAGAATAGCTCGCAAAGTAGCTTTAGATAGATGGGATATTGACAAACTATTAGTGCTTACATTTACAACGGCGGCAGCTAAAAATATGCTTGTGCGCGTTGAAAACAAAATTACTGAGCGTTTATTAGCTTCTGGTTTGGAAGAAGATAGGTTATTTCTTCGAAAACAAAGTATGCTCATGAATGATGCGTACGTTAGTACTATTGATAGTTTTTGTTTAAATATTTTAAGAAAGTTTTATTATTTAGTAGAAGAAGAAATTGCAGGATCGAAGAAATATTTATCTCCTAATTTTAACATTTTGCCTAATAGCAAAAATATGCTTATTAATTCAGCTAATGAAGTTTTAGAACGCTTTGCACGAGAAAATAAGATTATCACTGATGAGTTATTTACTATTTTTGGTGACAAGAAAAATATTATAGATTCACTAATCGATACATATTATAAATTGCTAACTATACCAAATTTTGAACAATATTTGCAAGATAATTTCTTGAAAAATAACAATATTTTGTTGCATGATTTTCTACTTAATAACGAGATTGTAATTGATGACTTTAGTGAATTAGTAGAACTAACTACAAAAGAATCTTTAAATACTGCAAGAAAGTTTGCAATTCATGTAAAAAATTTTCTTGTTAAAAAAGATAATGGAAACATTGTAGAAAGATATCTTAGCAAAAGTCTACTTGACGATAATAAAAAAGAAAAAATTAGAAAATACTTTATAGAAAATGATGTAAATATTTCTACAAGTATACTTGAGCAAGAGCAATGTTTAGACAATATTATTAATTCTTTGGATAATGAATTAAACAAAAATGATAATGTGTATGACGCAACATTATTAAATAATATATTTAATGATTTAAATAATTACTACAGTATGTTCCAAACAGCTAAAAAATTAGATACTTTTTCAACAGCCTATCAAACAACTCTATTAGAATTACACAATGAGTTTTTAAAAAGAAAAAGAGAACTTAACTTTTTAGATTTTTCAGATTTGAACCATCTTGCAATAAAGGCATTAACTAAAATAGAAAATGGGAAAATAGTGCTTAGCGAAGCGGCAGAGTATTATCGAAATCATTTTTTAGAAATTTATGTTGACGAATATCAAGATAATAATAATCTTCAAGAATATATCCTTAACTTAATAAAAGGAGAAAACATCAAATTCTTTAGAGTAGGGGATGTGAAGCAAGCTATCTATGGTTTTAGGGGATCTAATCCAGACCTTTTTGAAGAAAAATATAATAGTTATAAACAACTGGATATAAAAAATTATGATGCTAATATAGACTACGCTATTTCTGATGAAGCGGAAGGTGTTTGTGTAGTGTTAAAAGAAAATTTCCGAAGCGATAAAAATATTTTAAAAAGTAGCAACTATGTATTTAATCGTCTAATGGGAGGCAAAAATGCTGGAGTAAGTTATGATGAACAAAGTGCACTTTATTATCCAAGTGTTAAAGAAAAGCAAGTAAATGTAATACCAACACAACTGATAAATGGTAAAATAAATTATTTTACAAAAGAAAAGTTAGTTGATAAAAAAGAGTATAGAGTGCAATCAATAGAAAATATAGCTTATGAGATATTAAATGGAGTAAAAAACGGGAAAAACTATAGTGACTATGCCATCTTAGTTCGTAATAGTACAAAAATGACGACATATAAACAAATTTTTTCTAAATATAATATACCATTATTTTTTAAAGAAAAAGTAGGGTTTACGACATCAAATTGTTTTAATATATTGTATAATTTGTTTAGATTTTTAGATAATACAACGCGTGATGCAAGTCTAATTGCTTTGTTGCATAGTGAGATTTTTGATTACAGCAACGACGAATTATTAAATCTATCGTTAAATAATGGTAAAACATTATTTGAAAAACTAGCACTAAGCAATTCTGTTAAAAGCAAAAATACGGTAAATTTGTTGAATAAGTGGCTGGATTTTAGTTTAAACAATTCGTTATCGGATATTTTAGAAAGAATTGTATCAGATATTGATTTTGTAAACTATTTAGTAACAATTGATATTAATGATGACGAAGTAGATTATTATGAGAATTTTATAGATCTTGTGCAAGAATACCAGAATACAGACAATAAGTTAAGTGGGTTTGTACAATATTTGAAAAATATAAAAGATGATGAAGTTTTTGAAACAAAGAAAAGAACACCAAATAATAGTGTAACATTATCTACGATTCATATTTCTAAAGGGTTAGAATATAAAGAAGTTTTTGTTGCTGATCTTGATACTTCTTTTAATAAAAAAGGTTATAGTGGGGAAGTATTATTTACTGAGAATTTTGGCTTTAGTATTAATATTGATAACTTTATTCAAAAGTACAATATTTTACTTCAGGATAAGGATTATTTTGAGAGTTTATATAAACTTAATAGTATTTTAATAAAATTACGAGAAAGAGAAGAAGAAGTTCGTAATTTATATGTAGCCTTAACACGTGCAGAAAAGATACTTTATTTAGTTAGTCCGAATGGTATAGAGCTTCAAAATGAAAAAGCTGCGGATAAAAATATATATCAAGCATTATTGGAAGAAGATAATTTTGAAAAAATACTAAATAATGTTTTAAGTAGTTATGGAGAATTTCTTTTTGAAAATGAGAGAGAAGCTAACATTACAGAATATTCTCTCGCAGAAGAAAAAGATGAACAACAGTATGTTGATACAGAATTTGATTTGGGAGATTTTTATAAGAAGTTTAAAGAAAAACATCAAGAGTTAGATAATAGTGAAAAATCTATTGAAGTTCAAAATAAAATTTTTCCAGCTAAGACATCTTATAGTTCATTGAAAAAAATAAATAATAATTATGAAAGCCATGATTCTAAAATAAAAGAAACAAATTATCTAAAATTATCTACTTTAAATAAGACATCAGCAAATAAAGCTATTTTAAAGGGAAATGTAATTCATAAGCTTTTTGAAAGAATTATTAATGATATTCGTAATAATATCAAAATTGAAGATGTTAATAGTTATTTAGACAGTCTAATAAAAACAGGAAATCTATTAACCAACATTAAGGAAAAAAGAATCTTGACAGAAGATGATTATAATCTTATAGATAACGATATTGATAATGAGAGAATTTCTAACTTTATAACTAATGACTTTATGGATAAAATAAAAGTTGCTCAAAATTGTCAAGCAGAAGTAACATTTACGACTATGCAAAAAGCAAGTGAGTTGTATAACGATAGTATGAGTGAATCTGAAGTTATCCTACAAGGGATAGTGGATTTATTAGTTAGAGAAGATGAAAATAATGCCTTTATTGTAGACTATAAAACTGATAATGTTGTAGGAAAAGATGCTGAAAAAATCCTAATAGAACGACATAAAGAACAGTTGAAAATATATAAAGATGCAGTTGAGGATTATTATAATTTAAAAAATGTTAAAACTTATATTTATTCTTATACATTGTCAAAACTAATAGAGGTAGAATAAAGAGTTATAGATTAAACAATAAGTACTTATTTGTATTAAGTACAAGGAAATTTAACAGAAGAATATTAATTTTGTTGGTAAGTGAATATACTAACATTGTTACTCTTTACTAAATATGATATAATAGTTGTTAAAATGAAGAGGATTTAATCGGAGGTGAAATGGTGAAATATATAGTATGTAATAGTGAGACAGCGGTTTTAAATAGAATGTATGATGAATTTGAAAAGAATTTAGAGGATGGAGCGGTAATAAGTTTACCAGAGCATATAATCAATACCCAGTTTACTAATAGAATGATTGATGATAATAAAATGGGTAAATATAGTTATAAACATGTTATTATGTTAGGACAAAGGGAGTTTGCAGACATAGACATAGAAGAAAGCTTTGGTTTATATCGTTTTACTCGTCTTGAATTATTGAAGAAATTAGATGTAGACATGAAAAATGTATATTATCCAGAGTGTCTAGATAGTGAGAATAGTATAGAGGATTTGGAGAAATATAAAGAGGTATTAAAAGAAAATCCTATAGATGTTGCAATTGTTTTCCTAGGTGCAGATGGAGGAATATTGGATTACCGCTATGCAACCGAAGATAATAAAAATATTCACTTGGTAGAATTTTCTGATAAAGAAAGAGATCAATTACGTGCTTCTGGTATGGAAATTACAGGTAATAAGTTAGTTAGTATAGGTTATGAAAATCTTATGGCGACTAGAAATTTATTTGTTGTAGTTTTAGGTGCAGATAAAAGAAAATATATAGCTGAACTTTTTGAAAATGAAGATACAGAAAATAAAACAATTTTATCTATATTAAATGAGCACAAAAATCTAATTATTTTTACAGATAAAGAAGCAAGTTATAAATCAGAAGAGGAAGTTAATCGTCTAATAAAACATAGGCAAAGACAGCAGGAAGCAAAACTTCGTGCGGAAAAAGAACAAGAAGAGGCTGCAAAAAACGAGGAAAAAGCAGAGGATAGGTAGTAGTTATGAATGATTATCAGAGGATTATAAATTATAATTTTAGTGATGTAGTTCTTGATGGCAAGTTAGTAGTAAAATTCAAAATAGAAAAGACATTTAGTGAATCGCAGTTTATTGGTCTGTTTTCTTGTAAAAGAGGAGAACGATTCATAATAAGGACACCAGATACTAAGACGGCTATAATTGGTATAGGGTACGAAACAACGTGGTTTTTGGATTCTAATGATTTCTTAACAAGTTTTGATAATAATAGTATTCTGTCTGGGTTTGAGGAATTGAAGGCCCAGACAAGTATTTTGGAAATTGATGAACATGATGAGGAATATTTTGGAATCTATGGTGGAATTTCTGATGGAAATAATAAAAATAGTCAGGAATGGGTAGATTTTAGTGATACTACGTTTGTAGTACCGGGAATATTGGCAGTGTTTAAAGAGGAATATGTTTATATTACATTGTTCTTTAATATGAGAGAAGAAAAAGATTTTACAAAACTATGGTATGAACGAGTAGAATTTTTAGAAAAACTAAATGAGTATAAAGAACAACCAAATGAACCCCATATATCTGTTGTAAGAGACATATATCCTGAAACTTGGCAAGAAAATATAAGAGCCGCTCTTCTTCAGATAGAAAAAGAGGAGTTGAAGAGAATAGTATTGTCACGAAAAAACTTAATTTTATTAGAAAATAATACATCACTAGGGGCAATCACAAAATATTTATTAGGGAAAAATAGATACTTTATCGCATTTGAATCGAAAAAAAGTTTATTTATAACTACAAACCCGCTTGTTTCATTAGATTATACAAATATGGAACTAAAAGCACAATTATATTTTAAACAAGAGAATTTATTTAATAATAATTTTTCAATTTTGTTTGATGAAGAAGAGATAATAAGAGATTATAGAGATAGTTTTACAGAAAATTTTGAGACTCATTTTGATGTTGTTGCTGACAAAGTTCTTATGGGCAAAAGATTAGATGTCTATTCTGTTTTAAAAGCTAAGATTGAAGATAATCAAAAAGCAATTAAAGCATTAAGTTTATTGTATCCTATTCCACTTATCAAAGGATATCCAGAGGATGTTGCAAGAGAGTTCTTTGAAAAAAATAATAGAATAGGCTATGGATTTTGGTATTCTCCATTTGGTTATATTACTAACAATATGGATGCAAAATTTTATACTTGTGGAAGTATGATGGTTGCTCAGAAAAATATGATTACATTATTTACAAGTATTTTATTATCGAAAGATGATACATATGATAAAGTTGTAGAAAAATCCAATCAGACGGTAAAATCTAATTTAGAGTTGTTTGATCATTAGGAGGAAGTATGAAGCTGAGTACAATGCAAAAAGGTGCACTATTAACAATATTAGGGGCCACTTGTTGGGGACTTTCTGGTGTATTAGGGGAGTATTTATTAAATATCTCTAAGTTGGACTCTAAGTGGGTTATTTCGACAAGATTATTTTATTCTGGACTAATATTAGTGCTAATTTTACTTTTTAAAAACAAGGCTTCACTGTTGAGGGTTTTTAGTGATAAAAAAGATATTTTAAGCCTTATGAATTTTTCCTTTCTAGGTTTATTAATATGTCAAGGAACATATTTTTTAGCAATAAAATATACTAATGCAGGAATGGCAACAGTAATTCAATTTACTGGTCCAGTGATGATAATGGTCTACTATTGTTTTGTTAATAAAAGATTACCTATGCCACGCGAGGTTGTCGCAATACTTGCTTCACTTTTTGGGGTTGTTTTAATGGCAACACATCTAGATTTTAGTAAATTAAATATTTCAACACTTGGATTATTTTGGGGAATATTTTCTGCTGTAGGTTTAGCAAGTTATAATATTTCTTCAATACACTTAACTACTAAATATGGAGTGATGCCTATTATGGCATGGGGACTCTTAATAGCAGGAGTAGTCGTATATGTGGGGACAGGAAGTTTCTATATTCCAGAGAACTTTAACTTTTTAGATTTTTTATGTATGAGTGGAGTTATTTTAATAGGAACTATAGCTTCGTTTAGTTTGTATCTTGAAGGGGTAAGACTAATAGGAGCAGTAATGGGGAGTATTATCGGATGCTTCGAACCGATAGCAGCAATTGTGTTTTCATTTTTACTATTAGGAACAACATTTGGAGTGCTAGATTTATTAGGTGCAATGGCTATTTTGTCGGCAGTAGTTGTACTAACTAGAAGATAATAAAATGTATTTAGGGGTAAACATTAACAGTGTTACCCCTCATATAATGTATAAGTATAAAAGAAAGGATAAATAATGAGTAATCAAAAATTCGATGAAATGTATAAGGGGAATAATACAAAGGAATTAACAGCACTGGCAAAAGAGTTGGGAGTACCACGTTATTATACCCTTAATAAAAAAGAGTTAGTTTTAGCAATTTTAGAAAAACAATCAGAAAGTGAAGAACATTACTATGCATCTGGGATATTAGATGATATTCATACCGAAAATGGCTTTGGCTTTTTGAGAACAGTCGATTATAAAAAGGGTGAAACAGACATTTATATTTCAGCATCACAAATCCGTCGTTTTGAACTAAAAAAAGGTGATGAAATTACGGGTAAAGTGAGAAAACCTCGTGATGGAGAGCGTTATGCTGGACTTCTTCAAGTTGATTTAGTTAATGGTGTGGATGCAGAAGTAGCAAAAGGTCGTTCTCATTTTCAGGCTTTGACACCTATATATCCAAATCAAAAAATAGTTTTGGAAACTACAAAGGAAAAGTTATCAACGCGTTTTGTTGATTTAGTAGCTCCTATAGGGTTTGGACAACGTGGATTAATAGTAGCTCCTCCTAAGGTTGGGAAAACAACACTATTGAAAGATATAGCAAATGCAATTAGAAAAAATTATCCAGATAAAAAACTAATAATTTTACTTATTGATGAAAGACCAGAAGAAGTTACTGATATGGAGCGTTCTGTAAAAGGGGCTGATGTTGTAAGTTCAACCTTTGACGAAACTAGTGAAAACCATATAAAAATGGCAGAGCTGGTTATTGAGCACGCCAAACGTCGTGTAGAGTTAGGGCAAGACGTTATTATTCTTATGGATAGTATTACTCGTCTTGCTCGTGCTTATAATATAGTAGAGCCAAGTAGTGGTAAAGTTTTGAGTGGAGGTGTAGATCCATCAAGTCTTCATAAACCAAAAGCATTTTTTGGAGCAGCACGTAATGTAGAAGGTGGAGGAAGCCTAACAATAATAGCCACAGCACTAATAAATACTGGATCTCGTATGGACGATTTAATCTTTGAGGAGTTTAAAGGTACTGGAAATATGGAAATAGTACTATCCCCAGAATTAGCTTCTAGAAGAATTTATCCGGCTATTGATTTCCTTAAGAGCTCAACACGTAAAGAAGAGTTATTGTTAACAGAAGATGAAGTAAAAATTCTTTGGCAAAGCCGCCGTAAGTTAGAAGATGTCAGTGAACCTACAATAGGCGTCTTAAATCATTTACGAAAATATAATAGTAATGAAGAATATATATCAGAAATGAAAAAATTTATACGAGAATAATAAATGTATTTAATATATAAAATTATTATAGTTTAAATATGGATAATTATTAGACAGGAATAATTTGCTGTGCTATAATCTAGTGTATATTTAATTCAGGAGGAAAATTTTGGATACGATTAAGTTTTTAATTGATTTTGTATTGCATATAGATAAACATCTGGGTGAACTTATGATTCAACATGGTCCATGGTGGATGTATGGGATAATATTTTTAATAATATTTATAGAAACTGGTTTAGTATTTATGCCATTTTTACCAGGAGACTCGCTTCTATTTGCTAGTGGGGCGCTATGGGCTGCAACAGGAAATAATATTTTCTTGTTATTACTATTATGTATAAGCGCCGCAGTAATTGGAGATAATTGTAACTATTTTATTGGAAGAAACTTTTCGGAGTATTTGAAAGGTAAATCTTGGTTTAAAAAGTTTGTGTCTGATGAAAATATTCAGGATGCTGAGAATTTTGTCGCTAGACACGGAGGAAAATCAATATTTTTAGCGAGATTTTTCCCGATTATTCGTACGATTGTTCCATTTATTGTAGGGGCAGGGAAAATGAATTATAATAAATTTAGAATTATCGATTTCTTCGGAGGTTTATGCTGGTGTACTTTATTTATTACAGTAGGGTATCTATTTGGTAATATCGAGTTTGTTAAGAAAAATTTCTCATTAGTAGTAATTGCAATAATTTTAATTAGTTTGATTCCATTATTAGTTGGGATTATTAAATCTAAGAAGAAAGCTTAAAATATAGACGATCTACACATTGTGGTAGGTCGTTTTTAGTTGCTTATGATATGGGGAAAAGTTATAATTAGTTTATCGATATTTATATATTATAGGAGAATATAATGAATTTAGGAATTATTGGAGCAGGAGTGATAGTAAAAGATTTTTTATCTTTTGCTCATAAATTGCCAGAAATAAATTTAGAAGCAATAGTAGCTAGAAATTTAGAAAATTTGAAGAGATTAAGTGATGAATACGAAATAAAGAATATTTATACTAATATTGAAGAATGCCTAGCAAATACTTCTATAGATACAATTTATGTTGCAGTCCCAAATAATCTCCATTACAGTGTAGCCAAGAAAAGTTTAGAAGCAGGAAAAAATGTTATTTGTGAAAAACCATTTACTTTAAATTATGAGGAAGCTGAGGAATTGTTTAGTTTAGCTGATAGTAAAAATTTAATTTTAATAGAAGCGATAACGAATCAGTATCAAGAAAATTATAAAGAAATAAAAAATAATATTTCTAAAATAGGAAATATTCATCTAATTGAGTGTAATTATTCACAATTATCTTCACGCTATGCTGCTTTCAAGGAAGGTATAATAGCACCTGTTTTCGATAAGAGACAGGGCGGCGGTGTTTTAGGAGACTTAAACATTTATAATATACATTTCGTAGTTGGTATTTTTGGTGGGCCTCAAAGTTTAGCATATTATCCTAATATAGTTCGAGATGTGGATACTTCTGGAGTATTAATATTAGAGTATGAGAATTTTAAGGCTGTATGTATTGCGGCTAAAGATACATTTAATAATAGCTATGTTAATATTCAAGGTGATGAAGGAATAATTAAAGTTGATGGACCTTCTAGTGAAGTATCAAATTATAGAATTTTGACGGAAGATAGTTTAATTGAAGGAAACAAGAATATTAAGATACACAGAATGTTTTCAGAATTTAAAAAATTTATTGATGTTATTGATAATAAAGATTTTGATTTTTATATGAAACAAAAAAATCATACTCTTATAGTTATGAAAATTCTAGATGAAGCAAGAAAAATACTATGAAAAAAATAAATGTAGAAAAATACAAATTATCTGAAGATAAACTTATAGATTTTGGGTTTCAATTTGAAGAAAATATATTAGTCTTCCAAAAAAATATTTTAAATGATGCTTTTAGAATGGAAATAAGATTAGTCAGTACAGATTTTGAAATAGAGATTTATGACTTAGATTTTAATGAAGTATATTCATTATTTAGTGTTGATAGTGCTAGTGGAGAAATAGTAACAGCAATTAGAGAAGAAGTAAAAGATGTATTGGAAAAAATTCTTTGTTTAGAAAGTGTCATATACGAAAATGTTTTGCGTTATGTAAAAGAACGATATAATAGTACTACAGTAAAACCATTTAAAACGAATCCAGATATAAAAGCATTAGTTACCATCAAAAATAAGTGGTATGCTCTGTTTTTAGATGTAGAATATAGTAAACTGCAAAAAGATAGTCTTGTAGATTCGAAGGTTAAAATAATTAATTTAAAACATTTATCTAGTGAAATTTCTACTGTAATAAATAATAGAAATGTTTTCCCAGCATATCATATGAATAAAAACCATTGGATAAGCGTCGTCCTAGATAATAATATAGATATAGAATATGTAAAAGAATTAATTGAGCTAAGTTATAATTTGGTAAACAATAAATAAAAAATCTAACCTAAGTTATTTTAGGTTAGATTTTTTATATTGTATAACGGCAAGTATAAGTAATATTACTTGTATAACTACAGTAGCATATACATAAGGGATAAAAATACCCCCTAGAATTCCAGCGATAATATAAAATATAATTGTTATAATCATTAATATTCTAGAATTAGCACTTTTAAATGAACAAATAATATTTAAAATAACTGCTAATAAAAAAGCAAAAAGATGTGGTAGCATAAAAGCAAGTAGCATACCTAAACCAGAATGAGTATCTGTATTATTTAGTGAAAATATAAAAAAATAGGATAAAAGTGCCATATGAGCAAGTGATATAATTAAAGAAGTTCTAGAAAGAATTAGTGATGTTCCCTTTTTATTCATATTAAATCCATCCTTTCTCGGTTGCTTTTTTTACAGCTTCCGTTCTATTTTTACAATTTAGTTTAGTTAGGATATTAGAGATATAATTTCTTGTTGTACCTTCTGATAAAAATAATTCTGCTGCTATCTCTTTATTAGACAACCCATGTTTAACTTTTTTTAGTAACAAAGTTTCTTGTTTAGATAAGGGATTATGATTCATAAAGATGTTTTCCATAAGTTCCGGTGAATATTCTTTATGTCCAGCTAAAACATTTTCTATTGTGGCCATAAGTTCTTCTATCGAACGGTCTTTTAATACGTATGCATCAACATTACTTTTAATCGCACGTTCAAAATAACCAATTCTTTTAAACGTAGTAACTATAACAACTTTTGTATCAATATTTTTTTCTCTTATAAATTCTAATGTATCTAAACCCGTAGCTTCTGGCATTTCGATATCCAAGATGGCTACATTGATATTATGTTTTAATATTAAATCCATTGCAACTTTACCATTTTCAGCTTGAAAGACTTCATCAACTCTATCTTCCATTAACAAAAGCTTAGCCATTGCATCTCTAAGCATACTTTGGTCTTCAGCAATAAGTAATTTCATAAATACTTCTCCTTATGTATTTTTTGTTATTATAGTTTTAATAGTAGTAGGTTTTTTAGTTGAGACAATCTCTACTTTACCATCTACAGCTTTTAAACGCTCTTTTATTGATTTTAATTCTTCACCATTTATTTTTTCAAAACCACAACCATTATCAGAGAAAAGCAAAGAATAATTTTCTTTATCTTCACTAATAATTATATCACAATTTGTTGCACTACTATGTTTAATAACATTATTAGCCAATTCTTTTAGCACCATAGTAAGAGTCCATTCTTGCACTTCAGTAGGTTTATTAAAGATATTATTTTTAACATCTATTTGTATATTACTCATATCCATAATATCTTGTATTATATGTAGTTCTTCATCAACGCTACGCTGTTTTAATTTATTAATTATTGCACGAGTATTATTCATAGATTCTTTACTGATTTTACTGATTTCACTAAGTTCTTGTTTTGCAGCTTCAATATTATTTTTTTCTAAATATTTTTCCGCTAGTTCCGCCTTTAATTTCAGCATAACAAAGGTATGGCCGATACTATCGTGGAGATCTTGACCAATTCTATTGCGTTCATTTTCAGCAAGCAAGATATTAATATGTTCATTACGTTTGTTACGTTCTTCTGTTAATATACTTTTTTCATAATTATGTTTTTGAAAAAAATATGAGGCTAGACAAAGGAAATAGAAGAAAAATATAATTACCTTATCTGCTATATTGTAAGAGGTCAGTGACATATAAATCATTAGATAATTTGTAGTTACTAAAAAACTAATGGTTCTGTATGTAGTATAGTTATCATGGAAACGCCAGACTAATAAACTACTTAAGTAAAAAGTATATAGCATATTCATAGGATGGATGATAATTGTCATGTAAATTACATAATATACTAGATAACTCCACTGAGTAAAAATTATATATTTATTCTTTGTGTATAAAATTGCAATGTAGTCTATTATTGCAATAATTGTTAAATATAAAATATATAACGGATAGGTTCCGGTTATAGTATATATGAAGGGAAAAACGAAAAAAACTAAGGATATATAAAACTGTGAGTTTTCTTTTAATATTATGGCTAATATTTTTTTCATGCTTAACTCCTTTTAATTTAATAAATTCTACTATAATAATATCATAAACATAAAAGTGTGTGAATAAGATAATCACACACCTTTAATTTATTTAATTTCTATTTTACGTTTGATAATTAGGGTAAGGATTGTAAAGCCAATTCCATATGCTAGTAAAATGCCAAGTGAAGTGAAAGAAAATACTTGTTCTTTTAAATATTTATTAACAAATTCTAATAAGTGATATGTTGGAGTTACTTTAGAAATATTTTGTAGCCATTCAGGGAAAAGTGAAGTAGGCCACCATAATCCTCCAAGCATAGCCAGACCTAGATATAAGATATTAGCAAAAAGGCTTAATTTTTCAACTGATTTAATCAGACTTAGTAATACCCCAATTCCTAAAAATGTTATACAACCAACAACCATTAAAACACCAGCCATAATCCATTCACGAGCACTCATATTAACATCTCGTAAGAAATGACCAACAACGAATACTACAACTACAGCTATAATAAAAGTAAAAATAATACGAATAAAACGTGCAATATAGTACTCAGATAATTTTATCGGTGAATTATTTATTAGATGTAGATAGTTATTTGTTTCATCTTCACGAATTGACAATGGTAGTGAAAATAATGCAAAGCTAATGCTACTAAATGCAGTCATAGAAATTAACATATCTTTTATAACACGTGTTTGTATTTCAGCATTATCAAATTGTTGCATTCCAGAGAATAGAACAAAGAAGATAACAGGAAAACCTAATCCCATAGCAAAATTCGAAAGTGCTCTTTTTGTAAATATAAATTCCATTTTTAATAATGTAGTAAGATTTTTCATGTTTTTTTACCCCTTAGTTTTCTTTCGTTGTAGCAAAAACGCTATCTAGTAGAGTTCTGTTTTGAATCTCTAAATCTTTTAATGTACAACCGGCTGCTTGTAATAATGTCCAAATTTCTTCTGGTTTTTTTGTAAGGAAGTTGAAGCTATCATGTTTTACTTCCAGATTATAGACATTTTCATTATCTTTTAATACTTCAAGATATTGGAGAGGTAAAGTAAAGAATTTCTCTACTTCTTCAGCGCGCATAGCATGAGGAGTTGTATCACGAATTAACTCGCCTTTATGTAAAACCAATATTCTATCTGCGGTATGCTCTACTTCTTCTATGTAGTGAGAAGAATAAATAATAGTTAATCCATTGTTTTTTAATTTGTTAACTATTTCCCAAAAACGAATACGAGTAGAAGTATCCATACCAGCCGTTGGTTCATCCAGAAAAATAATTTTTGGTTTTCCTATTAAAGTAAGTGCAAAAGAAAGTAATCTTCTTTGACCACCAGATAATTTTGAAGCTAGTATATCTTTTTGTTTATCATCAAATCTAAGTATGTTGTCAATTTCTTGATTAGTTAAGTGATCTGTATAAAGCTTTTGAACAAAACTTAGTAGTTCATTGACTTTTAATCTTTCTGGAACAGCATTTTCTTGCGATAAAACATTAACATAGTTTTTTAATGTTCGATCAGTTGGTTTCAAATCATTAACTTTTATATCTCCTGAAGTTATAAACTTAGCACCAAGAAGGCAATTCATAAGAGTAGTTTTACCAGCTCCATTAGGCCCGATAAGAGCTACACACTCGCCTTCTGATATATCAAATGAAATATCTTTTAAAATATATTTATCCTTTATGACTTTACTTATATTTTTTGCAGTAATAATTTTTTTATTTATCATATTAACCACCTCTTTTGTTGTTACTTATATTATATCGAGAAATAAATAATTTATTTAGTAAGCTCTGTCATATAGGAATATGACAAATGTCATAAATAAAAACCGATGACTTTGGATAGTCGCCAGTTTGCGACTTATTTTAAGTCTTCTATATTTAAATAATTAGTACGGGGTTTATTTATTAGAGAAAAAATAATTTTTTCTGAAACCTTTGAGACAGGTAAGGGATAGACATTTTTGAAAAATGAAATATTTAGTGCTGAAAAAATTTTTATTGGTAAAACATTCAAGTAAGATGTCGGTCTACTAGATCCATACATTAGCCCAGGACGGACTATAAGATAATTTAATGATGAAGACTTAACGAATTCTTCAGCTTGCTTTTTACTATTGAAGTAATCTTTAAATCCACCATTTGCAGAGATGTAAACCAGTTTGTTAATGTTGAACTTGGAACAAAGGTTAATAGACTTTGCTACACTTTGAGTGTTTAGTTTTTTGTACATATTTTTGTTCTTTATAGTACCTACTAAATGAATAACGACATCGAACTTTTCTTCTATATTAATTTCTTCTATATTAAAGATATCTGCTTGAATCCAGTTAATATGATTTAATTCTTTGTTTTTTATTTTATGTCTAGATAAATAACTAATGTTTATGTTATTCTTTAGGGCTTCTTTAAGTAAAGATTTACCTAAAAAGCCATTTCCCCCAATAAGCAAAATATTCATCTTTCACCTCACATATTAACTATAATTGAGTTTATTTGTGTAAAATAATATCATAAATAACTTTTAAAGTAAATTTATTTAAACAAAGTATGAAAAGTGATATAATAAAGACAATTTATAAAGGAAGGAGAGAACTTTATGAAAATAGGTTTGGTTTTAGAAGGGGGCGCAATGCGCGGGTTATTTACCGCGGGAGTACTTGATGTCTTTTTAGATAATAATATAGAGGTAACAGATGTAGTTGGTGTTTCAGCAGGAACATTATTTGGTGTTAATTATATTTCAAAGCAAAGAGGACGTGCTTTGCGATATAATTTGAAATATATTAATGATAAACGTTATATGAATGTTAAGAGCTGGTTGAAAACAGGAAATTTGATAAATAAAGATTTTGCATATTATAAACTACCATTTCAACTAGATGTTTTTGATAATAAAACGTTTAAAGAGTCATCTATAAACTTTTTTGCGACAGTAACTAATATAGAAACAGGGGATGCAGAGTTTATAAAAATAGAAGATGCTTATAGGCAAATGGAAACTTTACGAGCTACTTCAGCATTACCGTTTATTTCAGAAATAATAGAGGTAGGAGGTAAGAAATATTTAGATGGAGGTATTTCTAATAGTATTCCTATTGATTTTTTTGAAAAGCAAAATTTTGATAAAATAATAGTTATTTTGACACGCCCTATAATATATAGAAAGGAAAAAACAACGGGTATTCAATATAAGCTGTTTTATAAGAAATATCCAAAATTAGTAGAAAAACTAGAGAATAGATATAAAGAATATAATGATACAGTTGATAAAATAGTTGAATTGGAAAAAGCAGGTAAACTTTTTGTAATTCGACCAAGTGAAGATATTACAATTAAACGTTTAGAAAAAGATGTAGAGAAGTTACAAAAGGTTTATGATTTAGGTCTAAAAGATGGGAACAACATTATAGAAGAGCTAAAACAATATTTAGAGAAATAGTAAGGATAATAACTATGAACACAGAGTCAAATAAAATAAACTCAGATAATTATAAAAAGAAAGATATTGAAGAATTAAGAAGTATATTATCACCAATAGAATATCATGTAACTATGGAAGATGGAACAGAAAGTCCTTATACAGGAGAATACTGGGATACTTTTGAAGAAGGAATATATGTCGATATAACATCAGGTGAACCCTTATTTTCATCCAAAGATAAGTTTAGATCCAATTGTGGTTGGCCAAGTTTTTCGAAACCAATAGAAAAAGATGTAACACAATATTATAAGGATACTTCTCATCTTATGGAAAGGATAGAGGTTAGAAGTAGGGTTGGTGATACTCACTTGGGACATGTATTCCCGGATGGGCCACAAGAATTGGGTGGTCTAAGATATTGTATAAACAGTGCTGCATTGAAATTTATAAAAAAAGAAGATATGCAAAAAGAAGGATATGGCTATTTATTAGATTTATTTAAATAGTGATTTATAACATAAATATGGAATATAGTTGATATTTACTGTCGATTATATTCTATTTTTATTAAAAATAAAATGGGAAAATAAAAGAAAAGTGTTATATTAAATTATATAAAATAATAACAGTATAATAACAGTTTTTATTATTTGTTTAAAACATACTTAAAAATAGAAATAGCCACTGTAAGAGTTTTCATAGTTTTTACAGTTGATTTTCTAATACTTACAATTAATATTTTACTATATATAAGGGTATTTACTAACAGTAAAATCAAAGTGTATTAGTACTAAAGTTCACAAATTGTACATATTTTAAAGGATAATAGTCTTGTAAGATAAATATGGTTAGGGTACACTATAGATGTAACAAATAGTTTAATTAATAAATTTATTTTTCACACTATATTATAAAAATTTAAGGAGTGACATAAATATGACAACAGTTGCAGAAAAAAAAGCATTCGTTGGTGGAAAATGGCAAACAGAAGTGGATTTAGTAGATTTTATCAAATCTAACTACACAGAGTACAGAGGGGATTCTTCGTTCTTAGCTGGACCTACTGAAAACACTAAAGTTTTAGTAGAAAAATTCAATGAGTTAATGCGTCAAGAACGTTTAGCTGGTGGAACATTAGATATGGATACTAGTATTCCTTCAACTATTCTTTCACACGGAGTAGGATACATCGATAAAGATCGTGAAAAAATCGTTGGGTTACAAACTGACAAACCATTAAAACGTGCTTTAATGACTTTTGGTGGTATTAACATGGCTGTAAACAGCTGTAAAGCATACGGATATGAAGTAGATGAAGAAGTTATCAAAATCTTCACTGACTACCGTAAAACTCACAACCAAGGTGTATTCGACGCTTATACTCCAGAAATGCGTTTAGTAAGAAAATCTGGTGTTATCACTGGACTTCCTGATGCATACGGACGTGGACGTATCATCGGTGACTACCGTCGTGTAGCTTTATACGGGGTAGATCAACTTATCGCTTGGAAAAAAGATGATTTAAGTAAAATCGGTGCAGATGGAGTTATGACTGAACATGTTATCCGTGACCGTGAAGAAGTTAGTGAACAAATTCGCGCTTTAGGTGAATTAAAAGAAATGGCAAAAATCTATGGTTTCGATATTTCAGGACCAGCTACTAATGCTAAAGAAGCTGTTCAATGGTTATACTTCGGATACTTAGCAGCTATTAAACAACAAAATGGTGCTGCAATGTCTATCGGTAATATCGCTACATTCTTAGATATCTATATCGAAAGAGATTTACAAGATGGAACAATCACTGAATCTGAAGCACAAGAATTAATCGACCACTTAGTTCTAAAATTACGTTGTGTTAAATTCGCTCGTACTCCAGATTACAACCAATTATTCTCTGGAGACCCAATCTGGGCTACATTAATTGTAGGGGAAATGTTAGATGCTGAAAAATCATTAGTAACAAAAACAGACTTCCGCTTTATCCATACTTTAGATAACATGGGTAACTCTCCAGAACCAAACTTAACAATTCTTTGGTCTTCTAAATTACCTACAGGATTCAAAGAATACTGTTCTGAATCATCAATCAACCACAGTGCAATTCAATACGAAAGTGATGAATTATTAGCAGACTTCTTAGGAACTTGTGATAAATCTATCGCATGTTGTGTAAGTGGTATGACTACTGGTAAAGATATGCAATTCTTCGGAGCACGCGCTAACTTAGCTAAAGCATTATTATATACAATCAATGGTGGACGCGATGAGTTATCTGGTGTTCAAGTAGGGCCAAAAACTGAACCAATCCGTGGCGTATTAAATTATGACGAAGTTTGGGCTAAATTTGATGTATTTATGGAATGGTTATGTAAACTATACATTAACACACTAAATGTAATCCACTACATGCATGATAAATACTCTTATGAAAGTTTAGAAATGGCATTACACGATACTAAAGTTAGAAGATTCATGGCAACAGGTATTGCTGGATTCTCAGTAGCAGTAGATAGCTTATCAGCTATTAAATACGCTAAAGTTACTCCAATCGAAGACGAAACTGGATTAGCTGTAGATTACAAAATTGAAGGGGAATTCCCAACATTCGGTAACAATGATGACCGTGCAGACGAAATCGCTGTTGAATTACTAAAAGTGTTTATGACTAAACTTAGAAAACACGAAACTTACCGTGCAGATGAAACTACAACTTCTATCTTAACTATTACTTCAAACGTAGTATACGGTAAGAAAACTGGTAACACTCCAGATGGACGTCGTGCAGGAGAACCATTCTCTCCAGGTGCTAACCCAATGAACGGACGTGACCAAAGCGGAGCATTAGCTTGCTTAAGTTCAGTAGCTAAATTACCATACGAATACAGCCGTGATGGAATCAGCTTAACAGCAGCATTCACACCAAATTCATTAGGTAAAACTAAACAAGACCAAATTAAAAACTTAACAGCTATGATGGATGGATACTTCAAACAAGGTGGTTACCACTTAAATACTAACGTATTCAACAAAGAAACTTTACTTAAAGTTATTGAATCACCAGAAGATTATCCAAACTTTACAATTCGTGTATCAGGATACGCTGTACGTCTAATCAGTTTAACTCCAGAACAACAACGTGACGTACTTAGCCGTACAATGCACCAATTCATGTAATAAAGAAATAAAAGGAGGGGGCTTTTTAGCCCCCGATTTTTAGTTAAAAGAGTATTTTATTATTTTTGAAAATATAGTATAATACTAATAGAGATATAAGGAGGGAGTCGTGTATGGAAACTACAAAAGAAAATTTAGAAACTACAGTAGAAAATACAGAACTTACAGCAAATATTCACTCTGTTGAATCATTTGGAAATGTTGACGGTCCTGGGATAAGATATGTAGTGTTTTTCCAAGGTTGTATGTTGAGATGTAAATACTGTCATAATCCAGACACTTGGAAGATGCACAATCCTGATGCTAAGGTGATGACTGTAGATCAGCTTACAAAAGAAATAGTAAAATATAGAAACTTTTTTGAGGCTAGTGAAGGTGGAGGAGTAACGGTAAGTGGAGGAGAATCGCTTTTACAGTTAGACTTCATCTTAGAGCTATTTAGAAAGTTGAAAAAATTGGGAATAAATACTTGTGTTGACACATGTGGTGGTTTTTATGTTAATACTCCAACAATGAATAAAAAAATTCTAGAATTGATATCATTGACGGATTTATTTTTAATGGATATTAAACATATTGATGATGAGCAGCACATTCGCTTGACTAAGAGAACAAATAAAAATATCCTTCAATTTGCCAGATTTTTAAGTGACCATGGTGCGAAAATGTGGATAAGACATGTTCTTGTTCCTAAGTGGACAGATGATGATTATTATCTTCAAAAACTTCGTGAGTACATAGATACACTTGATGGGGTAGAAAGAGTAGAAGTACTTCCTTATCACGATATGGCAAAGTTTAAATATAAAGAATTAGGACTTGAATATGAATTAAATGATATTAATCCACCTACTAAAGATAGAATTCAAAATGCTATAAGAATATTAGGTGCACGAGATGATGTGAATTAAAAGTATAAAACCAGATAATAGAAAAACTCTATTATCTGGTTTTAATATATTAAAATATAAATAAAAGCCCCCCTAAACTTAGATAGTACTCTAAATTTAGGGGAATATAAATAAACTATTGTCCAGAATTAGTTCCTTCTAACATAGATTTCAGATATGCTTCCACATCTTTATTACTTGATTTAACATTGTATTCTTCAAATAATTTTTTAAGTGCTTTGCTTACTACAGTAGAATCCTTTTTAACTGCTTCTTCTGCAGCTTTTTCAGCAAGTGTTGCTTTCATTTCATCAAAAGTAGCGTCTTTTTCATCTAATACTTTGATAATGTGGTATCCGAATGAAGTTTTTACAACGTCAGATACATTACCTTTAGTAAGTTCGTATGCAGCTTCTTTAAATTCTTTAACGAATGAATTATCTTCTTTAGAAGACCATCCTAAATCTCCACCATTAGACGCATTAGCAGTATCATTAGAGTTTTCTTTTGCTAGAGTAGCAAAATCTTCCCCATCTTTGATTTTTTTATGTAGTTCTTCAGCTTTTGACTTAGCCTCTTCATCACTTAATCCATTAGGATTAGAATCGCTTTTAACACTTATAAGAATGTGTGCTAAATGATATTGGTGTTTATTTTTCTCGTAACTTTCTTTTAATTTGTCCTCATTAACTCCATTATAGTCGTTTATTAAAAGAGTTTGGGCAGCTTTAACTTTAAGACCATCTTTATATTTATCTAAAGTAAATCCTTGTTGTTTTAAAAGTTGTTCAAATTTTTCTTTTCCACCATATTGCGTTTGGGCCTTTTGAAGTTGCTCTTCAATAGCTTTTTCATTAATTTTTCCTTTATATTTATCTAAAAGAACTTTTTGAATCATCATACTAGTAGCTGTTTTAGAAAGTTGGCTAGCTCCTATGCTTTCTACAATGTCCTTTTCTGTTACATCTCCTGCTTTACTAGAGATATATTTTGTACCTCCAGAACATCCTGCTAATCCTATAACCGATATACTAAGTGCTACAGGTAAAATAGCCTTTTTAAACTTGTTCATTAATTATTATCCTCCTAATTGTAACTATGTATAAATATACCATATTTTTTATTATAAAACAACTAAAGAATAGGTGAAATAAGTCGCGCGAAAGCTTCTTTAATTCTAATTATTAAACTTCGTTGTTGATATTTAGAATAAGATACCAAAGTTGACTTTTTTACATCTTCTAAAAATATTTTTCTAAATTCTTTTGTAGTTTTGTAATCATACATAAATGCATTAAGTTCGAAATTCAATTTAAAGCTTCTATAGTCAAAATTTGCACTACCTAAACTTGTAACTTCATCATCAATAATAATCATTTTTGTATGGATAAAACCATTCTCGTATATATATGTTTTCGCCCCTAGAGAAGCAAGCTCTCCAATAAAAGAATAAGTTGCCCAATATACAAACATATGATCAGGTTTATTAGGTACCATTATTCTAACATCAATCCCTGAAAGAATAGCCATTTTTAGTGCGTCCATGACACTTTCATCAGGGATAAAGTATGGCGATTGAATATAGATATATTTTTTTGCGCGAGAAATCATGTGCAAATAACCATACTTTATTTTTTGAAGTTTACTATCTGGGCCACTAGAAACCATCTGTATAGGTAAGTAATTATCGACAGGTGTGGCGATATGATCAGCTTCCAGTTTGATATATTCTGTTTTTTTGGATGATTGAGAATTCCAATCATCAATAAAACGAAATTCTAACGAACCAACCGCTTCACCTTCAATACGAAGATGAGTATCACGCCAATAGCCAAATTTTTTATCTAATCCTAAGTATTCATCACCAACATTAAAGCCTCCAGTATAAGCAATTTCTCCATCGATAACTACTATCTTCCTGTGATTTCTATAATTCATACGGAAGTTTATAAGTGGTAGTTTGGATTTGAAAAAACTTTTTATTTTTGCATTGTTTTTTGTTAATTTTCCTAGTGAGGAGATACTTAATTTCCTTGAGCCTATATCATCATACAAGATGTACACTTTTACACCTTCTTTAAGTTTTTGTTCAAGTAAATTAAATAGTTGTCTTCCAATACCATCTTTATTAAGAATATAGTACTGAATATGAATATAACTTTTGGCATTTTTTATATCTTCGAACAATAATTCGAATTTTTCTTTTCCATCTGTAATAATTTTAATACTATTTTTTTTAGATAAGAAAGCTTTATCTGTTTCATAATTTAACTCTATTAAATTTCTATACTTGTAAATGAGTTGCTCTTCTTTTGAAATTTCATACGGAGTAGTTCGTTTTAATAAACTCTCTTGATACGAGATTTTCTCTTCATCAGTAAAAGGGAAGATTTTCTCTCTATAAATAGGCCTACCAAGCATTAAATATAGGACAAAGCCTAAATAGGGAATTAAGAATAAAACTAAGATCCAAGCCCAAGAAGAGTTGGTAGTTTGATATTCTAAAAAAACTATAGAGAATGCTAACAATGTATTTATAATTAAAAATATTGTTAATAAAATGTCAACATCTAAACGAATATCGCTAAATAATGTTGTTATATAATCCAAAATATATGTAAAATTTATATTGAAAATATTTAAATTTGTATAATTCATAATATAACACTCCTAGTTAAATACTACCTTAAAACACATAAAAAGTCCAGATAATAATTATATAGATAATATAAAAGATTATATGATTGTTGAAATATATATTGATATACTAAGAATTACAACTAAGTTAATAATAAAGTAATATTTAAAAAACTTTCGGTAATTTAGTATTATGAGTTGAATTTTTGTCAATTTATATTATAATGGAATAGAGAATAAAAAAGGAGAATATCATGTCTAATAATATTTTAGAAGAATTAAAAATTAAATTTGAAGATTTTGCGAGTGAGTTAGAAAATATTGAACCAGAAAAGGTTGATTTAACACAAATTGATAGATTAATTGCTTTAGTAGAAGAATTAGATAACGAAATTAAAACTATAAAATAGAAAATTATAAGCTGAAGTGGGAGTAGTTTACTTCTATTCAGCTTATCTTTATGAAGAGGTTTAAATGAAAAAGAAAAATAGCAGTAAGAAATTAAATGTCCTCCTAACAATTAAAAAAATAGGTATTAATGGTGAAGGAATAGGTTATTACAAAAAGAAAATTACATTTGTAAAAGGTGCTCTTCCAGATGAGGTAATTGTCTGTGAAATTATCGAAGAAACGCCAAAATACATTATAGGAAAATTAGTTAAAGTAAAAGAGTCGAGTCCATATAGAGTAGAGGTAAAAAAAGAATATGCAGAAAGTGGAGCATATGGGTTAGCTCATGTTAGTTACGAAAAACAACTAGAGTATAAACGTAATATTTTATTAGATGCTTTTGATAAATATTATAAATTACCAAAACCAGATAAATTGGTTCTAAAAACTTTAGTATCGCCTATGATAGAACATTATCGTAATAAAAATCAGTTTCCTCTTGCTGTTCGTAATGGCCGTGTAATTGCGGGCTTGTATAAAGAAGGAAGTAATGATCTTGTAGAAATAAATGAGGATGCTGCACTACATGAAAATGGTAATAAGATTACTAATCTTGCTAAAAAATGTTTAGGAAAATATAAAGTAGAAATTTCTACAAATAAAAAGACTTATGGCGTAAAATATATTTCAACTCGCACTTCATTTTATAATGGAGATGTTCAGCTAACGTTTGTAGCTAATACGGATAAAATTAAAAATTTAGATAAAGTTGTTAATGAGATTAAACGTGAAGCTATAGTTAAGAGTATAGTGCTGAATGTAACTAATGATAACGATCATCTAGTAATGGGTAGAGAAAACATAACTTTATATGGTTCGGATTATATTGTTGAAAAAATTGGCGATACTAAATATGAATTATCAGCTAAATCATTTTTCCAACTTAATCCAGGAGCGACAAAAAAACTTTATGATAAAGTTGTAGAATTTGCTGATTTGAGAGAAACGAATATAGTTCTTGATGCTTTTTGCGGTGTGGGGACAATTGGCCAATATGTGAGTCGTAAATGTCATGAAGTATATGGAGTGGATATAGTAGAAGATGCCATAAAAGATGCAAATAATAACATTAAGTTAAATAACTTAACGAATTGTACATATGTAGCAGGTGATGCTAACAAAATTGTACCTCGTTGGAAGAAAAAAGGAATTAATTTTGATGTTGCAATAGTTGATCCACCAAGAACAGGTTTAGGTCATTTAGCAAAAAATTTATTAGATGTAGATTCGAAGAAAATAGTTTATGTTAGCTGTAACCCATCAACATTGGCTAGAGATTTAAAAGTACTTACTAGAAAATACAAAATTAGACGTATTCAACCAATAGATATGTTCCCAGGGACAGCGGCTGTGGAAGCGGTAGTGGAGTTAATTAGGAAGTAAAGTATTAAGGAGAAAATTATGGAATTAAAAGATTTTATTGAAAAAATAAAGAAAATAAATAAAAATATAAGTAATATAGAATATTCAGAAGAAGGAACTAACCCGAATAATTTTAATTCTAAATATAATGAAGTAATTAATGATTTAATAAAAATTATTAATGAAGAAGATTCTTTCAGAGAGAGAAATATCCTAGAACAATTTATTAGTAATAATTATATAAATATTGACAATCTATATTACAAGGGTCCACTATTTACAGATGAAGATAAAATAAAGTTTGAAGAAATATTAGAAAATGTTTCAGAAGAAATAGAAAGATTAAAGTATCTAAGAATATTTAATGAATCTAATACTATCATAGTAGGAGCAAACGGTTCAGGGAAATCAGCTCTAGCAGCACATTTTAAAAAAAGTGATGCAGATGGAATTATTGTTATTCCTGCACAAAAAATATTATTTTTCTTACAAAAACAAGACATTAGTTTTTCGGACGAAGAAAATATTAGGAACATACAGAAAAAAAATTTTAATGATAAAAATTATGAAGAAGACTATTTAGTTTCTAACAAAGTTACTGAGTTATCAGAAGTCTTTTCGTATCATATTAGTGCAATAATAAATGATTTAGCAAGAGCAGGGGCGGATAAAATAGTAAATAATAAGGACTCTGAAGCGAAATATACGAAGTTATTAGAAATTTGGAAAAAGTTTTATTCGGATATAGAGTTGAAATATGATATAACTAAGAGAAAGCTTATTCCCAAAAAAAATGCTAAAGAATATGATTTAAATTCAATGAGTGAAGGAGAAAAAGTATCGTTGTTTTATATTATAGTTACATTATTTGCACCAAAAGATGCATATATAATTATAGATGAACCAGAGACTTTTCTTCATCCATCAATCTATAATAGACTTTGGTATTTACTGGAAGAATATAGGAAAGATTGTAGATTTATATATATATCTCATAACTTAGAATTTATTTCATCTAGAAATTCACATTCTATTTATTGGTGTAAAAAGTATGATGGAAATAAAGATTGGGATTTAAAAAAAATATCTGGAGAATTAGAAGGTATACCTAAAGAACTAGTAATTGAATTGCTTGGTGCACGAAAAAATATTCTTTTTTGTGAGGGTAATAAAGAAAGTTTAGATTACAAAGTTTATACAACTTTATTTGAAAATGAAATCGTAGTAATACCAGTAGATGGACATAAGGATGTTATTAACTATACAAAAGCTTTTAACAAATCTACTTTATTTGATGGGAATGTATACGGAATAATTGATAGAGACTACCACGGTGAAGAAACTTTGAAAAAATATGAAGAAAATAATGTATATCATTTAGATTTTAATGAAATAGAGATGTTTTTAATTACAAAAGAAATATTAGAAAGTGTGTTAGAAGTTAATTTTTCTGCTGATGAATGTTATGAACGAATACAAAACTTTCAAGGGGAGGTAATAAAAGAAATAAAAACCAAAAAAAATCTTATAATTAATAAAAGTATAAAATTTCTTATAGATGAAAATAGATTTACAATTGATAACAAACAATTAAAATTGTTATGCACTGATAAAAAAGATTCAATATATAATGAGGAAGCTATAAAAAATTATTTTTCTAAACTTTTAGAAGAAATAAACATAGATGAAAAAATCAATGAATTAGATAATAGAATAGATAAATTAGTTAGTGAAGAGAATTATGAAGAGGCTTTAAAAGTATCAGATTTAAAATATTTATTTACTGATAAAACTAAAAAAGTATTTGATTTAGATTATGAGTCATTTTGCCTAACCAAAATACAGTTAAATAAAAACTTAAGAAAGATATTAAGAGATAAATATTTTTTGGAATTATCTAATAAGCTAAAAGTTAGTAACTAAAACGATATATATTTTAGTATTTTATAATTATCTTTAGTCGTTCCTTTTAAAGTTTTTTAAGGTTGCAGTTGAGTTGATTAGGAAGTAATATCTAAGCTTAGTGGGAGGGGGGAACCAATGAAAAAGATAAAGATGTCAGTGTTAGGAATAGGTCCAGTTTATGTATTGAGTTGCTTAATTGTAACAGTTTTATCAATATATCTATCTGAAAAAGGAAGTCTAAATTTAGGGTAATTAATGAATTGAGATTGATGGTATATTATCTATTTTACTTAGGAGTAATATTATGGATATAGACTGTATTGTGCAGAAAATGGTAAAAACAATAAAAGATAATATTCTTTTGACTAAAGGAGTTTATGCTGTTTTAGGGAATCTAATATATTCTGCGTTTTTCTTTGTTTTTGCAGAAATGTTATTGATAGAAGCTTTGTACTTTCAATATTATATTGATTCCACATGACAATTTTCTTAAAACTTACAGAAGAAAAGTGCTTAAAAGTTTTTTTGGTTAAGAATATAGTGTACTTGTATGAATAGAATTTCTATGTATTTTCCTTAGGAATAATATGATATAGAGGGGATGAATAATTTTGGATAGAGAGTTTGAACAATTAAAAAAAGATATAATGTTAGATGTTGATAATAAAGTATATTCGGATAAAGGGATTGAACCATTATTTTCTGCACCTAGAACAGCTAAAATATTGATAATAGGTCAAGCACCAGGAATAAAAGCACAGGAAAGTAGAATATTTTTTAATGATAAAAGTGGAGTAAAATTGAGAGAGTGGATGGGAATTGATAATGAATTATTTTATAATTCTGGCTTGATTGGAGTTGTTCCTATGGATTTTTATTACCCTGGAAAAGGGAAAAGTGGAGATTTACCTCCAAGAAAAAATTTCGCTCACAAATGGCATCCTAGGGTGTTGGAGTTAATGCCTGATATTAGACTTATTATTTTAGTAGGAAAATATGCTCAAGATTGTTACTTAAAAGATGAGAAGGAAAAAAATTTAACAGAAACTGTAAAAAACTATAAAAAATATCTACCAAAGTACTTTCCGATAGTACATCCATCACCACTGAATTTCCGATGGCAAGCAAAAAATCCTTGGTTTCTTGAAGAAGTAGTGCCAGTGTTAAAGAAAATGGTAGAAGAATATTGCAAAGTATAAATATATAGGCAAGTATAATAGAAATATTATCTTGCCTCTTAAAATATCTTTATTAAATATTAGGAAGAAGAAAATATTTTGATTAGAAACTTAATAAGTGAGGTTAATATGTTTTTTCGTTTATTAAGTTATTTATAAATTGAGTATATTATTGTCTTTTGTCTTCGTATTTTTTAAACTGAGTTCTATAGTTAAATATTTGACATTTCTATTAATATAATATATACTGATAATAGTTTGAATAATATATCTTTAATGTGATCCAGAGAGGTCAGCAAAGATTAGTTTTATTGGAATAAATATACCTAGTTTAAACATGCTGCCCTGCTCTTATGAGTAGGTTATTTTTTTGAGGTGAAGTATGAAGAAAAGAGTTCTTTTTGATGAAGTAATGATTTCAAGAATGATTACAAGAATTGCTAATGAAATTATTGAACAAAATAAATTAGAAGAAATAGTTTTAGTGGGGATTCAGACAAGAGGAATTTATATAGCTAAGAGATTAAAACAAAAAATTGGTGAAATAGAAAATATTAATATTCCAGTTGAAAGTTTAGATATTAAATTTTATCGTGATGATCTTGAAAAGCAAAGTTTTGAGCCTGAAATTACAACACCAAAGTTTAAACTAGATTTGAATAAAAAAGTTATTATTATTGTAGATGATGTACTGTATACTGGAAGAACAGTGCGTGCTGCTATTGATGCAATTATGGATGTTAGTCGACCTAAGGCTATTCGACTTGCAATATTAGTTGATCGTGGTCACCGTGAACTTCCGATTCGTGCAGATCATATTGGAAAAAATATTCCAACTTCAAAAAAAGAAAATGTTAAAGTTTATCTTAAAGAAGTTGATAAAAGTGAAGAAATATTATTAATTTAAATATAAGTCTTTTTAAGCTAGTCCAGAGAGGCTAACAAGGGATTGAATTTAAAGTGTATACTAGAATAGTATAGCTGTATTTAGATATAACTAAGTTTTAGTGTATCTATTACTAGAATTTAAATTTAAGTTGATTATGAAATCATGCCTTGTTGTCTTTGGACGCAAGGTATTTTTTATTAAAAAAATGGAGGAACACTATGAAGAACATAGTAAAAATGTCAGACTTAACAAATGAAGAGGTGTACGAACTTATAACTCGTGCTTTAGAACTTAAGAATGGAGCTAAAGTAGAAGCTAGAGAAGACCTTTTTGTAGCGAATTTATTCTTTGAAAATTCAACACGTACAAAACACAGTTTTGAGGTTGCAGAGCATAAACATAGACTTAATGTTATAAACTTTGATGCAGCAACATCATCAGTTAATAAAGGAGAAACACTTTATGATACTTGTAAAACATTGGAGATGTTAGGCTGCAATATGCTGGTTATTCGTCATAGCCAAGATGCATATTACAATGAATTATCAAACCTAAATATACCAATTTTAAGCGGTGGTGATGGAAGTGGAGAACATCCAAGCCAGTGTCTACTTGACCTAATGACAATGTACGAAAAGTTTGGAACTTTTGAAAATCTAAATATTATAATTGCTGGTGATATTAAAAATTCTCGAGTTGCAAGAAGTAATTATAATATGTTGACAAGATTAGGGGCTAAAGTCAAATTTGTATGTCCAGATATCTTCAAAGATGAAACTTTAGGAGAAGTGGTTGATTTTGATGAAGTTATCGGAGAAGTAGATGTTTGTATGTTGCTACGTGTCCAACATGAAAGACATGATTCAAAAATGGGCTTATCTAAAGAAGAGTATCACAAGAACTTTGGTTTAACACAAGAAAGATATGATAAGTTAAAAGAAAAAGCTATAGTAATGCATCCTGCACCAGTTAACCGAGGAATGGAAATTGATACTGAGTTAGTAGAAGCACCTAAATCTGTAATCTTTGAACAGATGAAAAATGGTATGTATATGCGCCAAGCAATGATTGAAAAAATAATAAAAGATAATAATTTATAAGAAGGAGAAAAGATATGCTACTTTTAAAAAATGGTAAAATTTTAGAAAATGGGGTTCTAGTTAGTAAGGATATTTTGATTGATGATAAAAAAATCGTGAAAATTGATAAAAATATCCAAGAAAATATTGAGAAAGTTTTAGATTTAGAAGGAAAGTTTGTTTCTCCTGGTTTTATAGATGTTCATGTTCACTGGAGAGAACCAGGATTTGAATATAAAGAAAATATTTACCATGCATCTCGTGCAGCAGCTCGTGGTGGATTTACTACAGCTATGCCAATGCCAAACTTAGATCCAGTGCCAGATAACTATGAAAACCTAAAAATTCAACTTGATATTATTGAACGAGATAGTGTTATACGTGCCATTCCATATGGCGCAATAACAAAAGGTGAGCTTGGAAAAGATTATGCTGAGTTTGAGGAATTAGTAGACTATGTTTTTGCATTTAGTGATGATGGTCGTGGCGTTCAAGATGCTAATATGATGTATGAGTCAATGATGGTTGCTGCAAAATTAAACAAAGCAATTGTTGCACACTGTGAAGATAATTCACTAATTCGTGGTGGATGTATGCATTGTGGTCGCCGTAGTCGTGAGCTTGATCTTCCAGGCATTCCATCAGTTTGTGAAAGTGTTCAAATTGCACGTGATGTGTTACTAGCAGAAGCAGCAGGTTGTCATTATCATGTGTGCCACGTATCAACAAAAGAATCAGTACGTGTTGTAAGAGAAGCAAAAGCAGCAGGAGTAAAAGTCACATGTGAAGTTTGTCCTCACCATCTTATAAGTGATGAAATGGATATTCCAGAAGATAATGGAATGTGGAAAATGAATCCACCTTTACGCGCGCGAGAAGATAGAAATGCTTTAATAGCAGGATTATTAGATGGTACAATTGATGTTATTGCTACAGACCATGCACCACACGCAACACATGAAAAAGATTTAACAATGCGTAAAGCAGCTTTTGGTATTGTTGGTAGTGAAACAGCGTTTAGTCAACTTTATACAAAATTTGTAAAAACTGGTGTATTCTCACTAGATTTATTAGTGAAATTAATGACTGAAAAAGTAGCAGATACATTTGGATTACCGTATGGTCGCCTAGAAGAAAATGGATATGCAGATTTAGTTGTAATTGATTTAGAAAAATCATTAAAAATTGATCCAGAAAAATTCTTATCAAAAGGGCGTAATACACCATATGTAGGTGAAGAAATTTACGGAATACCAGTTTTAACACTAAGCGAAGGAAAAGTAGCTTATAAAGATTCAGAAGTATTCGATATATAAGATATAAAATTTAATAATATGAAAAACTAAGAAAGTGAGAAAAGCTATGTACAGTTACGATAGACAGCTAATATTAGAAGATGGAACGGTTTATAAAGGCTATGGTTTTGGTGCGAATAAAGCTATGGCAGGAGAGGTAGTATTTAATACAGGAATGACAGGATACCAAGAAACATTATCAGACCCATCATACAACGGTCAAATAGTTACGTTTACGTATCCTTTAATCGGAAATTATGGAATAAATAGAGATGACTTTGAAACAATTAATCCAAGCATTAAAGGTTTAGTTGTTCGTGAAGTTTGTAAAAAGCCATCAAACTTTAGAACAGAATATAGTTTAGATGAGGTTTTAAAGGAATTAGATATACCGGGAATTTCAGGAATTGACACACGTAGTTTAACTAGAAAGATAAGAGAACACGGTACGATTAAAGGGATAATTACAGATCTTTGTATGGATCCAACAGAAGAATTGGAAAAATTAAGAAATACTAATTTACCAACAAATCAAATTGAACAAGTTTCGACACCTAAAGCATTTTTATCATCAGGTAATGGGTATAGAGTTGTATTAGTTGACCTTGGAATGAAATCAGGTATTTTAAGAGAATTAAATGAACGCAACTGTGATATTGTAGTAGTACCTCATAACGTAACTGCTGCAGAAATTTTCAGATTAAATCCAGATGGAATAATGTTAAGTAATGGACCTGGAGATCCAATAGATGTTCCAGAAACTATTGAAATGCTTAAAGAAGTTATGCCAAAGATTCCAATTTTTGGAATTTGCATGGGACATCAACTTATATCTCTTGCATCGGGTGCAAAAACTTATAAATTAAAATTTGGGCACCGTGGAGCTAATCATCCGGTTAAAAATTTACTTACAGGTAAAGTTGATATAACATCTCAAAACCATGGATATAGTGTTGATATCGCCTCATTAGATGATACAGAGTTAGAACTTACACATCTTTCAGTAAACGATAAAACATGTGAAGGGGTTCGTCATAAAAAATATCCAGTGTTTTCAGTGCAATACCATCCTGAAGCATCACCAGGACCACACGATCCTAACTACTTATTCGATCAATTTATCGATAATATGAGAGAATTTAAAGAAAGTAAAAAATAATACAGAATTATAGTAAGAATTTAAAAAGTATCAATGCTAAATTAAGGAGAATAAAAATGCCAAAACGTAATGATATAAAAACTATTTTAGTAATAGGATCTGGACCGATTACAATCGGTCAAGCAGCAGAGTTTGACTATGCTGGGACACAAGCATGTCTTTCTTTAAGAGAAGAAGGATACGAAGTTATTTTAGTGAACTCTAATCCAGCGACGATAATGACAGATAAAGAAATAGCAGACAAAGTTTATATGGAACCATTAACTTTGGAGTTTGTTAGCAAAATTATTAGAAAAGAGCGTCCTGATGCGCTGCTACCGACATTGGGAGGACAAGTAGGACTTAACCTTGCAGTAGAACTTCACAAAAGTGATGTATTAGATAGATATGGAGTGGAATTATTAGGAACTAAACTTAGTTCGATAGAACAAGCGGAGGACCGTGAATTATTCAGAAATCTTATGAATGAACTTAATGAACCAGTTCCAGAATCTGCAATTATAACTACCGTAGAAGAAGCATATGATTTTGTCGCTGAGATTGGTTATCCAGTAATTGTACGTCCAGCGTTTACGATGGGGGGAACTGGAGGAGGAATCTGCTATAACGAAAAAGATTTAGAAGAAATTGTTAGTAGCGGATTACATTACTCACCAGTTACACAATGCCTATTAGAAAAATCTATCGCTGGATTTAAAGAAATAGAATATGAAGTAATGCGAGACTCAAATGATACTGCGATTGTAGTATGTAATATGGAAAACATTGATCCTGTTGGTATTCATACAGGAGATTCAGTTGTTGTAGCACCATCTCAAACATTGACAGATAGAGAGTATCACATGCTGCGTGATGTATCATTAAAAATTATTCGTGCATTAAAAATTGAGGGTGGATGTAACGTTCAACTTGCACTTGATCCAGAATCGTTCAAATATTATATTATCGAGGTAAATCCAAGGGTATCACGTTCATCGGCGCTAGCTTCAAAAGCTACAGGATATCCAATTGCCAAAATTGCTGCAAAAATCGCAGTTGGTTTAACATTAGATGAAATTATAAACCCAGTTACAAAAAATTCTTATGCATGTTTTGAACCAACGCTTGACTATGTTGTAAGTAAAATTCCACGTTTCCCATTCGATAAGTTTGAAAATGCTGATAGAAAACTTGGAACTCAGATGAAAGCTACTGGGGAAGTTATGGCGATGGGTAGAACTTATGAAGAAAGTTTATTAAAAGCTATCCGTTCTCTTGAGTATGGGGTTCATCATTTAGGATTACCAAATGGTGATGAGTTTACTTTAGAAGAAATCTTAGATAAAGTGAAACAAGCAGGTGATGAAAGATTATTCTTCATTGGAGAAGCGCTACGTCGTGGCCAAAGTACAAAAGATATTCATGATATAACTAAAATAGATATGTTTTTCTTAGAAAAAATGCAAAATATTATTGATATCGAACATGATTTGAAAGATAATGTAGGAAATACAGATTTGTTAGAGTACGCTAAAAAATATGGTTTTTCTGATAAAGTAATAGCTCATCGTTGGAATACTACAGAAGATGAAATATACAAATTACGTCAAGAAAAAAATATTACTCCAGTGTTTAAAATGGTAGATACTTGTGCGGCAGAGTTTGTATCAGAAACACCATACTTCTATTCAAGTTATGAGCAAGAAGAAGAATCTATTGTTAGTGATAAAAAGAAAATTGTTGTTCTTGGGTCTGGACCAATTCGCATAGGTCAAGGGGTAGAATTCGACTATGCAACAGTACATGCTGTAATGGCAATTAAAGATGCAGGATATGAAGCGATTATAGTTAATAATAACCCAGAAACTGTATCAACAGACTTTACAATTTCTGATAAACTGTATTTTGAACCACTAACAGAAGAAGATGTGATGGCGATAATTAACCATGAAAACCCAATTGGAGTTGTGGTTCAATTCGGTGGGCAAACAGCAATTAATCTTGCTGCAAAATTAGAAAAACATGGTGTGAAAATTTTAGGAACAGCGTTAGAAGAAATTGATAATGCGGAAGATCGTGATAAATTTGAAGAATTATTACGTAAGCTTGAAATACCACAACCATTAGGGAAAACGGCCTTTGATGTAGAAACAGCGGTGAAAAATGCTGAGGAAATAGGTTATCCAGTATTGGTAAGACCGTCTTATGTACTTGGTGGACGTGCTATGGAAATTGTTTATGAAGAATCTGAATTACGTCGTTATATGAAAACAGCGGTTAAATTAAGTCCTGAACATCCAGTATTGACTGATCGTTATTTAGTAGGACGTGAAATTGAAGTTGATGCAATTAGTGATGGAGAAACAGTTATAATTCCAGGTATTATGGAACATATTGAACGAGCAGGTGTTCACTCTGGGGACTCAATAGCGGTTTATCCACCACAAACACTAACTCAAAATGAAAAAGATAAACTTATTGAATATACTATTAAGTTAGCAAAAGGCTTGAATATTGTTGGGCTATTAAATATTCAATATGTAATTAGCAAAGGAGAAGTATTCGTTCTTGAAGTAAACCCACGTAGTTCACGTACTGTGCCATTCTTAAGTAAAATTACAGGGGTGCCGATGGCGAAACTTGCAGCTGGTGCAATTATAGGAGAAACACTAAAATCTAAAGGATATGAAACAGGACTATTACCAGAAAGAAAAAACGTTTATACGAAAGTTCCAGTATTTAGTTTCCAAAAACTTAAAGATGTTGATACAACGCTTGGCCCTGAGATGAAATCAACAGGAGAAGTAATGGGAAGTGATTCTACTTTAGAAAAATCTCTTTATAAAGGGTTGCTTGCAGCAGGTATTAAGATAAGTGATCAAGGAAATATCTTATTTACGATAAGTGATGATGATAAACAAGAAGCACTGAAGATTGCTAAACGCTTCTCTGACATAGGATATAACCTACTTGCGACTGAGGGAACAGCGAAGTTTTTAGAAGAAAATGATTTACGCGTAACTGCTGTTGGAAAAATTAATCAAAGTGAGTATAGTGTTTTAGATGCAATTTACAATGGAGATGTTGATGTAGTAGTTAATACAACATCAAAAGATAAAGATGTAACAAAAGATGGATTCAAGATTCGACGTGTTGCAAGTGAACAAGAAATTGTATGTCTAACATCACTTGATACAGCTGATGCGTTGCTAAAAGTATTAGAGTCAATCTCATTTAATATCTTACCACTATAGGAGAACAGTATGGATTATGTAAAAATCTTGAAATATGGCAATATAATTAATGTCACTTTTAATATTGAACACGATAAACCATTTAATATTGGTGAAAAAATGAATGAGCTTTGTGAAGATGCTTATATGAATGGATATAACTGGGAGGCGTTTTTCAATTATTATCTTGGGGAAAATTATCCAGAAATATTAGAGGGAATAGATTTTGACCCGGAAGCAGGGATGTTTACAGCGTACTACGATTATTCGCCAGAAAATGAAGTTAAAGCAGAAAAGTTCAAAGCAATAATAAGGGACCTAGTAGAAAATGAAGAGAAACTATATGAAGTTATAAAAGTAGAAGCCACCAATATAGAGTGGGATTAATAGCTATAAAAATTTAGTGAAAAGGGGAGAAAGTTAACTAGATAGATTTGATTTTACAAAATCAATATTTAAAGTTATCTTCTCCTTTTTCATGAGAAGGAGTGTGTAGATGGATACTTATTTAACAACAGTAGTAAGTAACGAAAAGATTGCCGATAAAATATTTAGAATAGAATTACGTGGTGACATAGTTTGTGAAATGAATACTCCAGGTCAATTTGTTAATATAAAAGTAAATAATAGTTACGAGTTTTTACTAAGAAGACCTATTTCAATTTGTGAAATTAATAAAGATAAAAATACCTTTGTGATGATTTATCGTGCAGATGGTGCAGGAACAATAAAGATTTCTGAGTTAAAAGCTGGAGACTTAGTAGATGTACTGGGACCTTTAGGGAAAGGATACGATATAAGTTCATTAGAAAAAGGGCAAACAGCACTTTTAGTAGGTGGAGGTATTGGTGTACCGCCTCTGTATGAACTTGCAAAGCAGTTCAGAAATGCAGGGATAAATACTATTCATATACTAGGTTTTAATAATAAAAAAGATGTTTTTTATGAAGAAAAATTCGCAGAATTAGGAACAACTTATGTAGCAACTGCTGATGGAAGTTATGGTGAAGCAGGCTTTGTTACTAATGTTATTGAAGATAAGAAAATTAAGTATGATAAATACTATAGCTGTGGGCCACTGGCAATGTTAAAAGCACTAATTGAAATGGATAAAGAAAAAATTGGCTATATTTCATTAGAAGAGAGAATGGCTTGTGGTGTTGGGGCCTGCTATGCCTGTGTTTGTGAAAAACAAGATGGAAGTATCTCAAGAGTTTGTTATGATGGACCAGTCTATGACTCGAAAGAAATAGCATTATAGGAGGAAATATGAGCGAAAGATTAAGAGTAAAATTACCAGGCTTAGATCTTAAAAATCCAGTAATGCCTGCATCGGGGTGTTTTGCTTTTGGATTAGAATATGCAAATTTTTATGATTTATCCAAATTGGGAGCAATTATGATAAAAGCAGCGACAAAAGAACCGCGTTTTGGTAATCCAACGCCACGCGTTGCAGAAACATCAAGTGGAATGTTAAATGCGATTGGATTACAAAATCCAGGCGTTCATGAAATAATGGAAACTAAATTAAAAGAGTTAGAAAAGTATGATGTCCCTATAATAGCTAATGTTGCAGGTAGTGAAATAGATGACTACGTTTATGTTGCTAAACATATTAGTAAGGCGCCAAATGTTTATGCTTTAGAATTAAATATTTCATGCCCAAATGTTAAACATGGTGGTATCCAATTTGGAACAGACCCAGAAACAGCAAAAAATCTTACACAAAAAGTAAAAGCGGTTTCGAGAGTACCAGTCTACGTTAAGCTTTCTCCAAATGTTACAGATATCGTAGCGATGGCAAAAGCTGTAGAAGAAGGTGGTGCCGATGGAATTACGATGATTAATACTTTGGTTGGAGTTAGATTGGATAGAAAAACTGGTAAACCTATAATTGCTAATGTGACTGGTGGCTTATCAGGACCAGCGGTTAAACCGGTAGCAATAAGAATGGTTTATCAAGTAAGTCAAGCTGTCAACATTCCGATAATAGGAATGGGTGGTATTATGGACGAATGGGATGTAATTGATTTTATTTCAGCAGGAGCTAGTGCCGTAGCAGTTGGGACAGCAAACTTTGCTGATCCATATGCTTGTCCAAAAATTATCGATAAACTCGAATCAGCACTTGATGAACTTGGAGTTGAGCATATATTAGATTTATGCGGACGTGCTTATAAATAGAAGAAAAGGAGAATTATTATGAACAAAGATGTAATAATAGCATTAGACTTTCCTACGCTAGAAGATACTATGAATTTCTTAGAAAAATTTGGAGATGAAAAACTTTTTGTAAAAGTAGGAATGGAACTGTATCTTCAAAATGGTCCAGTAGTATTGGAGAAAATAAAATCTTTAGGACATAAAGTCTTTTTAGATTTAAAACTACATGATATTCCAAATACAGTTTATGGAGCTGCAAAAGGTTTAGCACAATTCAAAGTAGATATACTTACTGTTCACGGAGCAGGAGGATATGAGATGCTTGCTGCTGCAAAACGTGGAATGATTGAAGGTGGAAGCGCGGAAACTAATGTTATAGCAATAACACAATTAACATCTACTTCTGAAAAACAAGTAAAAGAAGAGCAGTTAGTAGGTGTAAGTTTAGAAGAGAGTGTAATAAATTATGCAAAACTTGCTAAAAAAGCTGGTCTAGATGGGGTAGTATCTTCTGTATGGGAAGCAAGATTAATTAAGGAAAATTGTGGAGAAGAATTTTTAAAAGTAACACCAGGTATAAGACTTGAAACTGATGAAGTAGGTGACCAAAAACGAGTGGCAACACCGGAACGTGCATCTTATGAAGGAAGCACGCATATTGTTGTGGGACGTTCAATAACAAAAGCAAAAAATCCACTTGAAGTTTATAATTTAATAAAAGAACAATTTACAAAGAAATATTAAAAGGAGAATGAACATGACTTTAGAAAGAACAATAGCGAAATACCTGTTAGATATAGAAGCGGTAGCATTAAGACCAAATGATTATTTTACTTGGACATCAGGAATTAAATCACCAATTTACTGTGATAATAGAATCACAATGTCATATCCAAAAATTCGCCGTGAGATTGCTGCAGGAATGAGCAAAGTTATTAAAGAAAAATTTCCAGAAGTAGAAGTAGTAGCAGGGACTGCAACAGCGGGTATTCCTCATGCAGCATGGGTAAGTGAAGTTCTTGATCTTCCAATGATTTATGTAAGAGATTCTGCTAAAAAACATGGGAAAACAAACCAAATAGAAGGTAAATTATTGGAAGGACAAAAAGTTGTTATTATAGAGGACTTGATATCAACAGGGCTTTCTTCATTAAAAGTTGCAAAAGCATTAGAAGAAGCGGGAGCCGAGGTTCTAGGAGTAGTTGCAATTTTTAGTTATGAACTTAAAAAAGCACAAGATGCCTTTGCAACAGATAATGTAGAATATCATACATTAACAAACTACAATTTCTTAATAGAAGAAGCGGTGGCTAGTAATTATATTAAACAAGAAGATGTAGAAAAACTTCTTGAATGGAGAAATAATTTATGATAAATTACAGTTTTTCTGGAGAGAGGAGGGCAGGCGTAATACTAACTTTATTGAGTATTTTTAGTGGGAAGGTTATATTTAAAGATATGATGTTAATTTAATTATGTCAATTTATGTTGCAAGAAGGGGTTTAAGTATGAATTACAGAGATAGTAAATATATATTAATGTACTTAATTATAGCAGAAATTATTGCTTGCTTTTTGGCATATTGTAGTCATTTAAACGGAGAATTGATAGGATTGTATATTATGATTTTACCAAGTTCTAGTATAGTGATAATAAAATTTTTAAATAAATGCGAAAAATTAATAACTTTTGATTATATCATATTTACTTATTTTACTATTTTTAACATGTGTATTATTGCACATTTTATAATGATATATAATGGATTAGACGCTCAAAAATTTTTAAATGAATTTTTATTGAATTTGGGTAGCATTGCTAGTATAGCGGTATTAGTAGATTCATTTATTCATAGCAATGATTAAAATTATAAACTAGATGTTTTTAGAAATTTGGCTAAAGGTTTTCATTACTTGTTTGCGATATTATTCTTGAACATAATTTTAATAATTTTATTTAGATTTGATTATTCTAGTACACTAAAAACAGTGGTTATTTCATTTTTCTCTATAGCAAGTGCAAATATATTTTTCTTAGGTGAGGAATATTGTTGGAGAGGGTATTTACAGGGAATGCTACAACAAAAATTCGGGAAAAGAAAAGGTATTTTATTACTTAGCTTCATTTGGGAAACATGGCATATTCCACTGTGGTACACATATTATAAAGTTGATTTTATTGGTAATATAGTACGGTATTTAGCTGTACTAGGTCTTACTATTGTTCTAGGGTATGTATATATGAAAACAAGAAATTTGTGGATATGTGCTTTGATTCATCTCATGAACAATTCAATTTCAGGGGCGATTGGAAGCGTTGAAGTAAATAAAGAAACATTGTTTATTACATCTAAATTGGGATACTTAATAATAATTCTATCATTTATTTTTATAATTATATTTTCAACGAAAGAATTTAGAGATACATAAAAATTATATCTTGATTATGTTAATAGTCTTGCACTAATAAATAATGAGATATGATGATTTTGGCTTAGATTTAAAGAAAATATCAGTCAATAAAAATGAAATAGAAGCAAGTGCAAGGACAATTATAACAATAATTGTATTGTCAGCATTAAATAAGTGTACATCTGCAGTAGATCCGACTGGTGGTATGACCCAAGGATGTTGTAATAGAAATGTTGAAAAGATAGAAACTGAAAGCAAATTACGTTGTCAGTAGTCTAGTTTAGTAATAATTTATTGCAAGACGTGATATAATAGGTAAGTCTGTTGAACCAAACAGACTTACCTTTATTCTATTAACAATTCATGATAGAGATTATCCATGCTTTATGTTATAATTATGATAATAATATGAGCTAGTGAGGTAATGAAAATGGATAATATAATTGATGTAAGTATACCTGTTGCACAGGTAGTAGATAAACACCCAGAGGTATTAGATATCTTGGTTGATTTAGGTTTTAAACCATTAGCAAATCCAATTATGAGGAATACAGTTGGTAGAAAAACTTCATTAAGGATGGGTTCTAAATTAGCAGGAATCAAATTAGAAACTATTATTTCAGCATTAGAAATGAATGGTTATGAGGTAGTGGGGTTAGACTAATGGCTGAAAAAAGAATAGAAGTATTAAAAGATATATTACTTAGGCTTCATAATGGTGCGAGTTCAGAAGATGTTCAAGAGGAATTTGACAAGCACTTTACAGGTGTTTCAGCAATAGAGATTAGTTTAATGGAGCATGAACTTATGAATTCAAATTCTGGAGTTACCTTTGAAGACGTTATGAAACTATGTAATGTTCATGCTAATTTATTTAAAGGGGCGATAAAAGATGTTGAAGTAGCCGATAGCGAACATCCAGGGCATCCAGTTCAAGTCTTTAAACAAGAGAACTTAGCTTTTAGAGCTGCTATTATTCGTATTCGCCGTATTTTAGATAATTATAAAAATGTTGAAGATGAGGAAACGCAAGGAGCGGTATTAAAAGGTTTAAATCACCAATTAAACTTATTAGGAACTTTTGATATACATTATAAACGAAAAGAAGAATTGATGTTTCCTTTAATGGAACGCTACGGTCACACAGCTCCACCAAAAGTTATGTGGGGAGTTGATGATGAAATTCGTGATTTATTTAAGGAAGTTCTTAACGAAGTTCAGAAGCTTCCAAACGCAGATATATTAGAAATTAAAGAGAAATTTGAAATATTTGTAAAAGAGTTTGAAGAAATGATTTTTAAAGAGGAATCTATTTTACTTATGATTCTTCTTGAAACATTTAATCAAGATGATTGGCTAACTATAGCTCACGATAGTGCAATTTATGGTTATGCAATAATAACACCAACAGAAGAATGGATTCCGCATCGTGAAGATTTTGAACAAAATGCAGATAATGTAGATGCAGGAGAAACTGTTCAAGATGAACTTACAAAAGTTATAAAAACATCAGAAGGAGAGTTTACTATTTCCTTTAAACCAAATAAAAAAGAGGAAATAATAAATAGAGATAGTCAACAAAAATTTGGAGAAGGTTATTTATCTGTTGAACAAGCAAATTTAATTTTGAATCATTTGCCATTAGAGATTACTTTCGTAAATAAAGATGATATTTTTCAATATTATAATAAGCAAATAGGTGAAGAAGAAATGATATTTCCTCGTGTGCCAAGTCAAATTGGACGTAATGTAGAGCTTTGTCATCCTCCGAAGTATTTTGAGAAAGTAAAAATAATAATGCAAAATCTTCGAGAGGGGAAAAAAGATAAGTATGAAATGTGGTTTAAATCAGAATCAAGAGGAAAATTCGTTCATATAACTTATGCAGCAGTTCGTAATGAAAAAGGTGAATTTGAAGGTGTATTAGAATATGTTCAAGATATAAAACCATATCGAGATATAGATACAGATTTGAATAGAGAATTATAAGAAAAGAGCAACGTTAAAGATTCTTAACGTTGCTTTTTAATTTAAAATATTTTATCGAAAACTTGTTTTTTTGCTTTAATACTAGTTAGAGTAATAGCAACTATAATTAATATCGCATAAATTACTCCCAAAATATGAGATACGCTTGGATACTCTAATAACAAGAAAATAGTAGCGGTATTTAATATTATTAATCCGATAAAAGATAAGAATCCAATTATCCCAAGTAATATCTGACTCATTCCTCGAGTACTAAGTTCGAGTATATTATTCCAGTTTAAATAAAGTTTATTGAAATCTCTAGTAAAACTATAAAACGCTATAGCTATACCGGTAATGATGTATGAAAAAATAGTAATAATAAATAATTCAATTGATATTCCAGCCAATATAAGCATTATCATGAATATAATAATACCTAAAGAAATTTGAAGGAACGTACTTACAATAAATTTTGTTTTCATATATTTTTTAAAATCCATCGGCAAAGATTTCAAGTGATAGTAATCTTGTTTTTCAAGCGAGATTGCAACACCTGTAAAACTGATAGGACTAGACATCATAAGTAATGCCATTGAAAATCCAAAACAAATTGCAAAAGGATAGAATTCTATTCCAAGTTGAATTCCACCTCCACGTCTTATTTGTATTACAGCTCCGGCAAAAATTATAATAGATAATAAATAACTAGAGAAAATATTAGCAAGAAGTGTACCATGACTAAATAGATTAAAATTACGCTTGATTAGTTTTGCATTTAGAGAGGTGTTTTTAGAACTTCTTTCTTTGTGTTCTTTTTGTTTTGAGCTTAAAGTTGTTTTATGAACACCAGCTATTCTATGAATATCATTTAAATATTTTTTAGCCACTAAAGTATTCACTAAAACAGCTATAACAATAGTAATGATAATCAAGATAAGTAAATTCATATAAGCCTCTTTTGTTAGTATATCAAAGAAAAAGTCTCCTCTATATTTTGTTTGCAGTAACATTAAATCATTAGAAACAAGTTCTTTAGATAAGATAACATACCCTGCTCCTAATAGTAATCCGAATATTATAATAATACCATTAATTTTATTTTTATTTTTTTCAAAATTAGGTATGTATGTAATTGTAGATAAAAGTAATGTTAGTCCTCCAGAAATAATAATAATTATGCATAATGAGTAAATAAGAGAAATTATAATCTGTATTAATGAAAATTCTGTATTGATTGCTATAATAAAGTTAATTACAATCACAGGGATAAATAATCCAGATAGTTGGAAAAGTAATACTAAAAATTTTCCAATAAATAATTCTTTTTCACTAACGGGTAGCGGTAGTAAAGAATGGGTATCTTTGCTTTCATAAAACATATTTAAAAATGTTGTTGATAGTGTTAAAGCAGTCATTATAATTAAAAATAATAATATGTATTTATAAGAAGGACCTGCTAGAACACTGCTAAACATTGAATTACCAAATAATATATAGAAGACGACTATATTAAGTATATTTAAAAGTAATAGATTATTAAATATTTTCTTTCTGATATCAGCAGTTCCCTTATATTTTTTTCTATATTTTGCTGTCTGCATAGGATTAACATACATCAAGTTAGTAAAAAATAAATTTTTTATGATATTCCAACGCATATTAAACACCACCTAGACTATATCGATTAGAACTTTTGATTAGGTTAAGATAAATTTCTTCGAGCGAGTTTCCTTCGTGTTGTGCTCTTAACTCATCAAGTGTTCCGACAAAAATAAGTTTACCATGGCTAAGAATACCAATTCTATCACATAGATGTTCTGCAACTTCTAAGACATGTGTAGAAAATAATACGCTATGACCTTGCTTTGTATGTTCTTTCATAAGATTCTTTAAATCAAAGGCTGCTTGTGGATCAAGTCCAGTCATCGGCTCATCCATTATCCAAAAGCGAGGGTTAGATAGAAGGGCAGCTATAAGAAAAACTTTTTGGCGCATACCATGGGAAAATGAATTTATCTCTTGATGTTCAACACCTACCATATTGAATAATTTAGAGTATTCGTATATACGCTCTTCTGTTGTTTTTTCATCAAGTTCATAAAGGTTGGCAATTAGAGACCAATATTCATAAGGTGATAAAGTTAAAAATATGTCAGGACTGTCAGGGACATAGCCTATTTGTTTTTTACATTCTAGTCGATTCTCACGTAAGTTCATATTATCAAAGAGAATATCCCCGTTACTAACTTCAATTATGCTAGTTAAAGCCTTTATAGCTGTAGATTTTCCAGCTCCGTTGTGACCGATTAGGCCAAATATTTCGCCATCGTTAATAGTCAGATTAAGATTGTCTAATGCCAATTTAGAGTCGTATTGTTTTGAGACATTTTTGAATTCTATCATAATGTATTTCCTCCTATAAAATTAAGTATTTTAATTATAACAATTATAGAGACTAAAAGATAGTATTTATAAGTAAAACAAAACTGTATTTCTTTAAATAGCTTTATTGAAGAAGGGGAAATAAAAAGATAATTACAATTATGATACGCCTGGAAATGTGAGTTTTAAACTTAAAGTTTGATACACCTGGAAGTGTGTAAAACTAAAAAGTTGAGATAAAAGCTTTAAAAGATAGTAAAAAAAGTTTAAAAAAATGCTTGACAATGAAAAATAAAAGTGTTATTATTTTATACGTGAGTGCAAAAGCACTCTGTGTAAAGTCATTTTATGGCTTATAAAAAATTTGAAATTATGAACCACCTGGAAGTGTGATTCATAAAATGTAAATATTGAGGAAAGGAGGAAACCAGAAAAATGCCAACTATTAACCAATTAGTTCGTAAACCTCGTAAATCAAAAGTATCGAAATCAGATTCACCAGCTCTTAACAAAGGGTATAACTCTCAAAGAAAGAAAGAAACTAACATTTCTTCACCACAAAAACGTGGGGTGTGTACTCGTGTTGGGACTATGACACCTAAAAAACCTAACTCAGCTTTACGTAAATATGCACGTGTTCGTTTATCAAACCAAATCGAAGTAACAGCATATATCCCAGGTATCGGACACAACCTACAAGAACACAGTGTTGTACTTATTCGTGGAGGACGTGTAAAAGACTTACCAGGGGTACGTTACCACATTATCCGTGGAGCTTTAGATACTGCAGGAGTTAACGACCGTAAACAAGGACGTTCACTATACGGTGCTAAAAAACCAAAAGAGAAAAAATAATTAGATAAAATTTGATAAAGAATATTGTGAAAGGAGGCAAATTCTATGCCACGTAAAGGTCCAGTTGCAAAACGTGATGTTTTGCCAGATCCAATTTATAACTCAAAATTAGTTACAAAATTGATTAACAAATTAATGCTAGATGGGAAACGCGGTACAGCACAAAGAATTTTATATTCTGCGTTTGATTTAATTAAAGAAAAATCAGGACGTGATGCTATGGAAGTTTTCGAAGAAGCATTAAACAACATTATGCCTGTTCTTGAAGTTCGTGCTCGTCGTGTTGGTGGTTCTAACTACCAAGTACCAGTAGAAGTACGTGCTGAAAGAAGAACAACATTAGGTTTACGTTGGTTAGTTAACTATTCTCGTTTAAGAGGAGAAAAAACTATGGAGCAACGTTTAGCTAATGAAATTTTAGACGCAGCAAATAATACTGGTTCAGCTGTTAAGAAACGTGAAGATACTCACAAAATGGCTGAAGCTAACAAAGCATTTGCTCACTATCGTTGGTAATTATAAGGTGAATATCAAGCTATTTTATAGCTTGAGTTTTTCACTATAAAAGACAAATTACTCAAAAACTTTAAAAAATATGAAAGGAGAAAATTGACTCATGGCTAGAGCATTTTCTTTAAAAGATACTCGTAATATCGGTATCATGGCTCACATCGACGCAGGTAAAACAACTGCAACAGAGCGTATTTTGTTCTACACTGGGAAAATCCATAAAATTGGAGATACTCACGATGGTAACTCTCAAATGGACTGGATGGAACAAGAGCAAGAACGTGGTATTACTATCACATCTGCTGCAACAACTGCTCAATGGAAAAATCACCGTATTAACATCATCGATACACCGGGACACGTAGACTTTACAGTTGAGGTTGAACGTTCTCTTCGTGTACTAGATGGATCAGTAGCAGTACTAGACGCGCAATCAGGTGTTGAACCACAAACAGAAACAGTTTGGCGTCAAGCTACAACTTATGGAGTTCCTCGTATTGTATTCGTAAACAAAATGGATAAAACAGGAGCTGATTTCCTATATTCTGTAGGAACAATTCACGACAGATTACAAGCTAATGCACATCCAATTCAACTTCCAATCGGAGCTGAAGATTTATTCGAAGGTGTTATTGACCTTGTTGAAATGAAAGCTATCTATAACGAAGGAAGCGTTGGGGAAAATCTTGTAGAAAAAGAAATTCCAGCTGAATATCAAGAGCAAGCCGAAGAATACCGTGAAAAACTAATCGAAGCTGTTGCAGAGTTTGATGAAGACTTCATGGAAAAATACTTAGGTGGAGAAGAAATTACAATAGATGAGCTTAAAGCTGCTATTCGTAAGGCTACATTATCTGTAGAATTCTTCCCAGTAGTATGCGGATCTGCGTTTAAATATAAAGGTGTACAACCAATGCTAGATGCGGTAGTAGAATACTTACCATCTCCATTAGATGTACCAGCTATTAAAGGTATTGATCCAAACACTGATGAAGAAGTAGAAAGACACTCTTCTGATGAAGAGCCATTTGCAGCCTTAGCTTTCAAAGTTATGACTGACCCATTTGTAGGGAAACTTACTTTCTTCCGTGTGTACTCAGGTATCCTATCATCTGGTTCATACGTTAAAAACTCAACTAAAGGTAAACGTGAACGTGTGGGACGTATCCTGCAAATGCACGCTAACACTCGTAACGAAATAGCTGAAGTTTACGCTGGTGATATCGCTGCAGCTGTTGGTCTTAAAGATACTACTACAGGTGATACACTTTGTGACGAGAAAAACGAAGTTATTCTTGAATCAATGGAATTCCCAGAACCAGTTATCCAACTTTCAGTTGAACCAAAATCAAAAGCTGACCAAGATAAAATGTCTACAGCTTTACAAAAATTACAAGAAGAAGATCCAACATTCCGTGCAGGAACTGACGAAGAAACTGGACAAGTTATCATCGCAGGTATGGGTGAGCTTCACTTAGATATTATTGTTGACCGTATGCGTCGTGAATTCAAAGTTGAATGTACAGTGGGTGCTCCAATGGTATCTTACCGTGAAACATTCAAACAAGCTGCACAAGTACAAGGTAAATTCACTCGTCAATCTGGTGGACGTGGACAATACGGGGACGTATGGATTGAGTTCACTCCAAATGAACCAGGTGCAGGATTTGAGTTCGAAAATGCTATCGTTGGGGGAGTTGTTCCTCGTGAATACATCCCAGCAGTAGAAGCAGGACTTAAAGATTCTATGGCGAATGGGGTATTAGCTGGATACGAACTAATCGACGTTAAAGCTAAATTATTCGATGGATCTTACCACGATGTCGACTCATCTGAAATGGCCTTCAAAGTGGCTGCATCATTAGCACTTAAAGAAGCTGCTAAAAAATGTAATCCAGTTATCTTAGAGCCAATTATGAAAGTTGAAGTTGTAATGCCTGAAGAATATTTAGGAGATATCATGGGAGATATCACTGCACGTCGTGGACGTGTTGAAGGTATGGAAGCTCGTGGTAATGCACAAGTAGTAAGTGCACAAGTACCATTATCTGAAATGTTCGGATATGCAACTTCTCTACGTTCTTCAACTCAAGGACGTGGTACTTACTCAATGGTATTCGATCACTATGAAGAAGTACCAAAATCAATTTCTGAAGAAATTATCAAAAAAAATAAAGGGTAGTAAAAATTACCCTTTATAGTTGCAATTTTCGTTGTAACATTATAAAATATAGTTATCATAGATTGCTATGTGACTAATGTATATTAAATTAAATTTAAGGAGAGATTTTATAAAATGGCAAAAGAAAAATTTGACCGTAGTAAAACACATGCTAACATTGGAACAATTGGTCACGTTGACCACGGTAAAACTACTTTAACAGCAGCTATCGCTACTGTTTTAGCAAAAACATATGGTGGAGAAGCTAAAGACTACGCTTCAATCGATAACGCACCAGAAGAAAGAGAACGTGGTATCACAATCAACACTTCTCACATCGAGTATGAAACTCCAAACCGTCACTACGCACACGTAGACTGCCCAGGACACGCTGACTATGTTAAAAACATGATCACTGGTGCTGCTCAAATGGACGGAGCTATCTTAGTAATCGCTGCTACAGATGGTCCTATGGCTCAAACTCGTGAACACATCCTATTATCTCGTAACGTTGGAGTACCTAAAATTGTTGTATTCTTAAACAAATGTGATATGGTTGATGACGAAGAGTTATTAGAATTAGTAGAAATGGAAGTTCGTGAACTATTATCTGAATATGGATTTGATGGAGATGAACTACCAGTAATCAAAGGTTCAGCTCTTAAAGCTCTTGAAGGAGATGCAGATGCTGAAAAAGCTATCATCGAATTAATGGAAACAGTTGACGAGTACATCCCAACTCCAGAACGTGATAACGCTAAACCATTCATGATGCCAGTTGAGGACGTGTTCTCAATCACAGGTCGTGGTACAGTTGCTACTGGACGTGTTGAACGTGGACAAGTTAAAGTTGGTGACGTAGTAGAAATCGTTGGATTAACTGAAGAACCAGCTTCAACTACTGTAACAGGTGTTGAAATGTTCCGTAAATTATTAGATTACGCTGAAGCAGGAGATAACATCGGTGCATTATTACGTGGTGTTGCTCGTGAAGATATCGAACGTGGACAAGTTTTAGCAGCTCCTAAAACAATCACTCCACACACTCAATTCGTAGCTGACGTGTACGTATTATCTAAAGAAGAAGGTGGACGTCACACTCCATTCTTCACAAACTATCGTCCACAATTCTACTTCCGTACTACTGACGTAACTGGTGTAGTTACTTTACCAGAAGGTACAGAAATGGTAATGCCTGGGGACAACGTATCAATCAACGTAGAACTTATTTCTCCAATCGCTATCGAAGAAGGAACTCGTTTCTCAATTCGTGAAGGTGGACGTACTGTAGGTTCAGGTGTTGTAACTACAATCGTTAAATAATTTAATTGATTTAGTAAAAAAAGCAAGGTGAATATTCACCTTGCTTTTTTGTTAGTTAAGGAATAAAATAACCATCTCTAATTTTCAAAGATGGTTGTTTTATTATTTAGTTACTGTTAGTAAAAATGTATTATTTTACAGGTATCTCAAATGTAGCTTTTTGTTTTTTCTTATTTCCGTCATAGTGTTCAAATATGATTTTTATAGTCTTGCTTTCAGTTTGTAATCCATAGGCAGCTTGAGCACCATCCATAATTGCACCAACCGGTGTTGGTTTCGGATAAGTTTTAACCCCTGCTGGATAAGTTTTAGAAACTTTTTTCCCTTCATCTATTACGTTAGAAGGAGTTAAGAATAAATCTTGTGCGTCACTAGTATACCCTAGGTTTTCATATGTGTAGTTAATAACGACTACTTGTGCAGGTTTATCTTCTGAAAATTGATTTCGTTCTGCAGTAGGAGTAACACTAGTTATTTTCAGTTTCCATTGACCTTCCACAACCCATTCATCATTTAAAACATAAATTTTTTCTTTAGGTGTTTCTTGTTTAGTTTGTTCAGTAGTAGAAGAATTGGTTTTAGTTTCTTCTTTTTTACTAGAACAACCATTTAAGATAACAACACTAACCAATAAAGAACTTAATAATATTTTTGTTTTCATGTAAATTCCCCCTTTTATTATGTTATATAATCCCTTCTTACTTATAATGTTAGCATTTTTTAATTTATTTTTCAACAAATTATAAGTTTAGAAAAGATGTAAAAAAATACGGATGTTATTTAGAAAGGAATATTGATTTTATAAATAATATATTAAATATATAAACGCTTGCATAGAAATAGTAATGGATGTATAATGAAAGTGAAGAAATAGTATTAATGGGGAGGTTATTACTATGGAAGCAATTTATTCAATAATAGCTACTATCATATATATAGCTATAGTGACGTATCTCACTCCAGATTTTTCTAGGGATAAGGAGTAAAGTATGAAGTTGGTGAAAACCAACTTCATTTTTTATCTTATGATAAAGTAGTGTTAGTAAGTTATATAAAGGATAATAAAGCAAAAGAGAAAGTTAGGTCTGAATGGAAGTATTACCTGCAAGAAGGTGTTTTAAGGGCTTTATGGATAAATGTTTTGATATAGTGAATCAAGAAAAGAGAATATTTAAAAGAAGGAAATGATATATTTAGAGATAAAATACACTTGTTTGAGGGAATCTTTAGTTTTATAGCTGTAATCGATTATTTTTAATTTGATAAAAAATATTTTATATGGGGTAAATAGTCTAAAAAGCTCCAGCTTAATTTAATAGACAATTTCTTCTCTTGATTTGACAATTGAGGAATAAAATTTTATTATATATAGTAAAGATATTTAAAGTTTTAAGATTTACTCAATAGGTATTAAAATAGTTGTTAGAAAAGGGAAGGAGGAGAGGATAAGCTAAAATCCTTGCAGAAGCATAACTTTTTATATCTGAATTGTTATCAAAGTGATATTTGAGTAATACTATTTATTAAATTTTTGATATACTTTTAGATGAAGCTTTATTAATATAAATAGAGAGGTAATTAATAATGATTAATATAGAAACTATAATGAAGTTGTTACCACATAGTTATCCATTTTTGTTAGTGGATAAAGTAGTTAGTTACAAAAAGGGAGTAATTGAGTGCCGTAAAAATATAACAATAAATGAGCCGTACTTTCAAGGCCATTTCCCAAAACAGCCGGTTGTACCTGGTGTTTTAATGATTGAAATGGCAGCTCAATCAGCAGGATTGTTATGTATTTTGGACTATATTGGATTAGAAGAAATAGATAAAATAGTAGATTATGAAGATATTACTAATAAAGTTGGCTATCTGGCTAGTGTTAAAAATTTTAAGTTTAAAAAATTAGTAATGCCAGGCGATCAATTAAGGATAATTTGCGAATTACAGTCTAATTTAGGTAGACTTTTAGGAATTGATGCTGTGATTCTAGATGAAGAAGGAAAAGAAGTTGCTTCAGGGAAGATGTTAGTGTCTAAAAATGAAGATTAAATTAATTATAAATCAAGTTAAGAGAATAGGAAATTGATAAATTACAAATAAAAAAGAAATACATATCATAACAAATTAAGTTTATGTATATATGCTTCAAATGATGTTTTAAAATTCAGGCATTTTCTATTTCTATTTGTTTATTGAATTAGATTTTCAACTAACTTAACTAAATAAATATTACTTAAATCGGTCTTTTTAGGATAATAATACCTAGGAAGACCATTATTATTTTTATTATAATCATTGACAAGATGAATAGAAATTAGAGAGGCAAAATATTATTCCCATCTCTTTTATTTGAAAGAATTGTTTTGTATCAGATATAAAAAGTCGGGGTATTTTTTTATTGTAGAAATATGTACATCTAGTTTTTCAGCTATTTTACTTACAGAATAATTAATATTTCTATAAATTATTTCTTTGTAAAAAGTTGTGATAGAGAATTTAATTGATAATAATTATTATTATTTACAATTGATAACTGAAGTGATAAAATTAATGTAAGAGATAGATTAGGTTTATTTATAGTTATATATTAATAAGAATCTATAAAAATAAGGAGGAAATTATGTTAGGTGTTTATAAAAAAATATTGTCTTACGTACCAAAGGAAAAATATTTAGCATATATAGGGATTATTTTGTCAATGGCTTCAGTAGTACTAAAAGTTTTTGCCTACTATTATTTAAGTCGATTTTTAGTTGAGCTAATAATATTTAATAATATTAGTGATGCTAAATCATATGCTTTAATAATCGTTGGGTTATTAGTAGGTGGAATTACTTTATATGGAATTGCAGGCTTAGTAACACACGTATTAGGATTTAGATTGGAAACTAATCTTAGAAAATATGGTATAAGAGGTTTATCAAAAGCGAGTTTTAGTTTTTTTGATACTCATCCTTCAGGGAAAACAAGGAAGATTATAGATGATAATGCCTCACAAACACATATGATAGTAGCACATTTGATTCCTGATAATGCAGGAGCGATATTAATGCCTATTTTACTATTAATACTAGGATTTTTTGTTAGTTTAAAAGTAGGGATAGTTCTTATATGTCTTTGTGTGGTAGGTGGTATTTCACTTTCGATGATGACTGGTGAAAAAGAATTTATGAAGATTTATCAAGAATCTCTTGAGGCATTAAGTAGTGAAACTGTTGAATATGTTAGAGGTATACAAGTAATTAAGATATTTGGTATAAATGTAGAATCATTTAAGGCTTTGAATAATGCTATTAATAATTATTCAAAATATTCATTGGAGTATGCGATGACATGTAAAAGAGGATTTGTAGGATTTCAATGGTTCTTTTTCAGTTTTATTGCAATACTTATCCCAGTAATAGTTTTATTTGTTGGGAAAAATGATCCGAAGATGCTAACTGTTGAATTGATTATGTTGTTATTTTTAAGTGGAACTCTGTTTGTATCATTAATGGCTATTATGTATGTTTCAATGTATGCTTTTATGGGACAGTCTGTAGTTGAAAAGTTAGAAAAATTATTTGAAGAAATGAACAATAATAACTTAAAATTTGGGAATGATAACAAATTTGATAATTTCAATATAGAATTTGATAACGTAAGCTTTGGATATACAGATAAGGATGTTATCGAAAATTTAAGTTTTAGCTTAGAAGAGAATAAATGCTATGCACTTGTTGGGGCTTCAGGAAGTGGAAAATCTACTGTAGCAAAATTAATCTCAGGGTTTTATAAAATAAATGATGGAGTTATAAAAATAGGGGATAAAAATATTGAGTCATATACAGAAGATGCCTTAATAAATAATATTGCTTTTGTTTTTCAGAACGTTAAGTTATTTAAAGCTACTATTTATGAGAATGTAAAAATTGGTAAGGAAGATGCAACTTATGAAGAAGTTATGAATGCTTTACAGTTAGCAGGATGTGATAGTATTCTTGAAAAGTTTGACTTGAGAGAACAGACTCTTATAGGTACAGAAGGGGTCTATCTGTCAGGAGGAGAAAAACAAAGAATTGCAATAGCGAGAGCGATATTAAAAGATGCAAAAATAATTATTATGGACGAAGCTAGTGCGGCGGTAGATCCAGATAATGAATATGAGTTGCAACAAGCCTTTTCAAATTTAATAAAAGATAAGACTGTTATTATGATTGCACATAGGTTACCAAGTATAAGAAATGTTGATGAAATATTAGTGATGGAAGATGGAAAGATTATCGAGCGTGGAACAGATAGTCAGCTTATGAGTGTAGATAGTAAATATAGAAAATTCCAAAACTTATACAGTGTAGCAAATGAATGGAGGGTTAATTATGAAAAATAAAATTAAAGAATGGTTTGCATTAACCAATCAAGGTGCAAGTGATCTTTTGAAGGCAAGTATGCTTTCGTTCTTAGTATTTTTTTGTAATATGTTTCCTGCAATTTTGCTGATGATTCTTGTTGATGAGCTATTATTAGGGAATGTGAAGAGTGATACTTTGTATATTGGTATTTCAATATTTATATTGGTAATTATGTATATTCTTTTAGCGAAAGAATATGATGCTTTATATAGTTCAACTTATAGAGAAAGTGCAAATCTAAGAACAGATATAGCAACAACACTGAGTAATTTGCCACTTGCATATTTTTCTAAACATGACTTATCAGATATTAGTCAGACAGTTATGAAAGATGTAGAAGCTATAGAACATGCGATGAGTCATGCAATGGCAAAAATAATAGGTTTTGTATTATTCTTTCCTATTATGTCAGTGCTAATGCTAGTAGGTAATATATACTTAGGTCTATCTATAATTATTCCGGTTGTATTAAGTTATTCTTTGATACTTGTATCAAAAAAATTGCAATTAAAAAATCATAAAAAACATTATGACAAATTACGCCAAAACTCGGATAGTTTTCAAGAAGCAATTGAACTACAGCAAGATATTAAGAGTTTTGGCTTAGGAAATAAAATACGAGAAAAATTAAATAAAGATATGGATGAAAGTGAAAAGATGATGTTTAAGATGGAAATCACGCTGTTTATCCCTTTATTCTTATCATGGGTTGTTACGCAAGGAACTTTAGTTGTAGTAGTTATTGTTGGTGCGAATTTATATGCTAATGGCAGTATTAATCTACTATACTTAATAGGTTATATATTTGTTGCTATGAAGATGAAGGATATTGTAGATGGTTTAGGAGCGAATACATCTGAGCTATTTTATTTAGATGCTCGTATTAAGCGCATTAAAGAAATAAAAGAAACAAAAATTCAAGAAGGAAAAGAAGTAGAATTAAATAAATTTGATATTGAACTAAAAAATGTGAAGTTTGGTTATGATAGAAACTATCCAGTTTTAAAAGATGTTAGTTTTATAGCTAAACAAAATGAAGTAACAGCTCTAGTAGGAGTATCTGGTTGTGGTAAAACTAGTATATTAAAATTAATATCAAGATTGTATGATTATGATGATGGGAAGATAGTTATTGATAATCATGATATAAAAGACATAGCAACAAATTCTTTGTATAAATATGTATCTATAGTATTCCAAGATGTAGTATTGTTTAATACATCAATTTTAGAAAATATTAGGATAGGACGAAGTGATGCTACTGATGAAGAAGTTATAGAAGCAGCTAAGATGGCATGCTGTGACTTTATTGATAATTTAGAAAACGGATATAATACAGTTATTGGAGAAAATGGTGCTACATTGTCAGGCGGGGAAAGACAAAGGTTATCTATTGCTAGAGCTTTCTTGAAAAATGCGCCAATAATAATTTTGGATGAAATAACTGCAGCATTAGACGTTGAAAATGAGAAAAAAATTCAGGATAGCCTAAATAATCTGATAAAAAATAAAACAGTTATTGTAATTTCTCATAGATTAAAATCAATAGAAAATGCAGATAAAATAATAGTTTTGAATGATGGAATAGTCGAATGTCAAGGTTCTCATAACTACTTGTTAGAACATTCAAAAATTTATAAAAATTTAATTGACAGAGCAAAATTGGTAGAACAATTTACATATTAACTACCAGGATTAATTCAAGTTGTTTTTGTAAGGAGTATAATGAGGTTATAAAATTATGAGTACATAGCAACTTGATAATATAAAAAGTTATATATGATTATTTAATTATACACATTTAAGTAATTAAGAAAAATAATAAAAAATTTTAATTTAACACTTGAATTTATAAATAAAAATTGATATATTAATAGAATAAATATGCACATATAACTGCAAGAATATGGCTTGCGAGTTTCTACCGTTTAACCGTAAATTTAACGACTATGGGCTTTCTTAGTGTTTTATTCTAATTTTATTAGTACATTGAAGGATTACGCCTATATTATTTTTATAATATAGGCGAGTTTTTATTTTTATATAAGAATTCGAAAACTTACTTTTACAGTCTTATGTGCAAAATATAAAGGAGAATTTATTTTGAAAACTTTTATTTTAAGTTTGCAGCACGTTCTTGCGATGTATGCTGGGGCTGTAATTGTTCCGATTATAGTAGCTGCAGGTCTAGGACTTAGTGCTGAACAAACGACGTACTTGGTATCAGTCGATATTTTTATGTGTGGTGTGGCAACATTTCTACAAGTTTACAAAGGGAAATTCGTAGGTATTGGTCTACCAGTTGTTTTAGGTTGTACTTTTACTGCGGTTGCTCCAATGATTGCGATAGGTAATAGTGCAGGTTTAGCAACCATGTATGGTTCTATTTTTATTTCTGGATTAGTGGTAGTTTTAATCGCTCCATTTTTTGCTAAGGTTGCAAAATTATTTCCACCAGTGGTTACAGGAAGTGTAGTTACTATTATAGGTATCACATTAGTACCAGTTGCGATGAATTATATTGCAGGAGGACAAGGTTCACCAGATTTTGGTAACCCAAAAAATATTGTTCTTGCTTGTATTACCCTTGCAATAATTTTGGTAATTTATAAGTTTACAACTGGTTTTATTCAATCTATTGCTATTTTACTAGGGCTTGTTATAGGGACTATTATTGCTAGTTTTATGGGGATGGTTAGCCTTACTGAAGTATCAAATGCTTCTTGGTTTCAATATCCAACACCATTTAAATTTTCTGGGTTTGAATTTCGAGCCAGTGCTATTTTAACTTTTGTTATTGTAGGTATTGTTAGTATGATAGAATCAACAGGTGTATACTATGCTCTTGGAAATATTTGTGATACAAAAATAGGGGAAAAAGATTTGCGTAGTGGGTATTTTGCAGAAGGGCTTGCTGTTATGATTGGTTCTACGGTTAATGCTTTTCCTTACACTACATATTCACAAAATGTAGGTCTTGTTCAAATTTCTGGGGTTAAGAGTAAGAGAGTGATGTATGTAATGGTTCTTCTCCTTTTAGTGTTTGGATCTATTCCGAAAATTGGAGCCCTTGCTACTATTGTGCCACAACCTGTTTTGGGAGGAGCGATGATAAGTATGTTTGGAATGGTCCTTGCTTACGGAGTTAAAATGTTAGGTAGTACAGATTTTGCAAAACAAGAGAATTTAATGATTATCGCATGTTCTGTTGGGCTTGGATTAGGAGTAACTACAGTACCAACAGCATTTGCTCAACTTCCAAGTTTTATTCGCATGTTTACAGATAGTGGAATTGTTCTTGGAACGATAGTAGCAATTGTTATGAATTTAATATTTAATAGAAAATCAAAAAGGCAAAAATAATTTTTTAGGAGTTATAAGGTAACGCTTATGACTCCTATTTTGTTTAAAATATTAAGCTATATTTGTTATTTTTAAACAAGTGTATATTTTATTTCTTTTGCTATAACTATCTTTTTGTGTACAAAAATATGTTTGTGTAGTATAATTTAGTTAAAGGTCAATTTTAGTCAATAAAGGAGGTGACCTTATGAGTAACAATAGTAGTAATATGACGGATATTCTTGAAGAATATATAAAAAAACTTTTTAATGAAGCTCCAGAAGATCATATAATAATTAAAAGAAGTAATGTTGCACAAAAATTTGATTGTGTGCCATCTCAATTAAACTATGTTATAAAAACCCGCTTTACACCAGAGCATGGATTTATAATAGAAAGTAAACGAGGTGGAGGAGGTTTTATTAGAATTACCAAAATTACACTTCATACAAATAAAGATTACATAGATTATCTAATTGATACTATGGACGATGAAATAATAGAGTTAGATGAGGCTGTAAGAATAGCTAAAATCTTGCTTGATAAAGAATATATAGAGAAATTTGATTATAATCATTTTCTGGATAGTCTAGAAACTATTATTGCGGTTCATAACGAATGCTTAAATTATGTAGATAATAAAGTAGCCGAAAAGTTGCAACATAAAACGAAAACAAACTTAAAAGAGTTAACAGTAAAATTTTTAACCAATATAAAATACAATAAGAGAGGATAGAGTTATGTATATAAGATTTAACGAAACGGCTCTTATGGTTTTAACTACTGCCAAAGAGGAAGCTAACGATTTTGGTGTTAAGGCTGTAGGAACTGAACATTTATTGCTTGCAATGCTTAGCATGAATAATACTCTTTCTTGTAGAACATTAAATAAATATGGCATCTACTATGACGATTTCAGAAAGAATGTTGTAGAATTTTATGAGAGTGAGTTAGAAGGAACAGATTTTTATCACAATGTTCTTATGAAAATTGATTATACAAATGGCGCTGTGAGAACAATAGAAAAAAGTCAACAGTTTGCTGATGATACATCTAGCTTTGTAGTAACGAGTGAGCACTTATTACTATCGTTATTAAATGAACAAACTAGTACAGCGGTAAGATTACTAAAAGAAAAACTAAATGTACATGTAGAGACTATGATAACAGAACTATTTGAACTGTTAAAACAAAGTCAAGGGTTATTCGCTAAGTTGTTTGATGGTTTCAAAAAATTAGATATGCCCGAAGATAGTTCGGCAAAAACTAAAACGTTAAATTCTCTAGCAAAAGATTTAACTAAAGATGCATTTAATAATAAGTTAGACCCAGTATTAGCACGTGATAAAGAGATTACACGTATGATTGAAATATTAAATAGAAGAACTAAAAATAATCCTGTTCTTATTGGAGAACCAGGTGTAGGGAAAACAGCTATTGTAGAAGGTTTAGCAGAGAGAATAATTTCGCAAAATGTTCCTAGTAATTTATTAGGGAAAAGAGTTATGGTTCTTGATATGGGGACTTTGTTAGCTGGAACTAAATACCGCGGAGAGTTTGAAGAAAGATTAAAAAATATTATTTTAGAAATAGAAGATGCTGGTGATATTATTCTATTTATTGATGAAATACATACAATCATAGGAGCAGGTGGAACAGAAGGTAGTGCTGATGCATCAAACATATTAAAACCAGCTCTATCTCGTGGACTGATTCAATGTATAGGTGCAACTACAACAGAAGAGTATAGAAAATACTTTGAAAAAGATGCCGCTTTAGAGCGCCGTTTCCAACCGATTAAAGTAGAAGAACCTAGTACGGAAAATTCTATAGAAATATTAAAAGGATTACGTCATAAATATGAAGAGCATCATAATGTAGAGATTTCAGATGAGGCGATAGATGCTGCTGTGAAACTAAGTACAACATATATAACTGATAGATGTTTACCAGATAAAGCTATTGATTTGATTGATGAGGCATGTTCAAAAGTTAAATTAAGATTTTATAAATCACCAGAAAAACTTAAAGAATATGAAGAAGAACTTAGTCGTTTAAATAAAGAAAAAGATCGAGCGGTAATGAATCAAGAGTTTGAGATCGCAGCACAAAAACGTGATGAAGTTAATCAAATTATAAATAAAATAGAGCAATTTAAAATTTCTTGGCAAGATAGCTTGAGTAAAGAAAAAATAAAAATCACATCAGATCATGTAGCGGAGGTATTAGCAGCATGGACAGGAGTTCCGGTTACTAAGCTTACTGAGACAGAAAGTGAAAGATTATTAAAACTTGAAGAAATTCTTCATGAGCGTGTAATTGGTCAAGATGAGGCGGTAACCAGTCTTGCTAAAGCAGTAAGACGTGCAAGAAGTGGCTTCAAGGCGGAAAACCGTCCAATAGGAAGTTTCATTTTCTTAGGGCCAACTGGTGTAGGGAAAACAGAACTTGCTAAAAGTTTATCAGAAGCATTGTTTAGTTCTGAAGATAATATGATAAGAATTGATATGAGTGAATATATGGAACCTCATTCAATTAGTAGATTAGTTGGAGCTCCTCCAGGATATGTTGGTTATGAAGAAGCAGGCCAATTATCAGAACAAGTCCGTCAGAAACCTTATTCTGTAGTATTATTTGATGAAATAGAAAAAGCACATCCATCAATATTTAATATTTTATTGCAAGTATTAGATGATGGTCGTTTAACAGATGCTTCTGGTCGAACAATCGATTTTAAAAACACAATTATCATTATGACTTCAAATGTTGGAGTTAGTGAACTTAAAGATCAGAAATTTGTTGGTTTTGGAGGAAGTGAATCAATCAAAAATGATTATAAAAATGTTCAAAATACAATGATGGAAGCATTGAAAAAACAATATCGTCCGGAATTTTTAAACCGTATTGATGATATTATAGTCTTCAAAACTCTAGAAAAAGAAGAATTAGAAAAAATATCTGAATTGTTAATTAAAGGTTTATCAAAACGCTTAGAAGATAGAAATATAACTATAAAACTTACTAAAAAAGCGATGGCGAAAATCGTTGAAGATGGAAGTATTAAAGAATATGGAGCTCGTCCATTGAAACGTAGTATTCAAAAAAATATCGAAGATTTATTGAGTGAAGAGCTATTAAGAAATCCTGAACTAAGTGGGATTATCAATATTGACTATAAGAATGATAAATTTGTGGTAAAAAAGACTAAGAGGTAATTATGGCAAAAGTAAATGTGAAATATGAATGCAATGCCTGCGGTTATCAAAGTTTAAAATATATGGGGAGATGCCCAAGTTGTAAAAAATGGGCATCAATGGAAGAAGTGGTAGAAACTCCACAAAAAAAGACAAAACATACCGCATTTATTCCAACAAGTAGTGATACAAAACGTTTAGAGGCTGGAAAACTAAAATCAGTGTCTACTCAAGATGTTCCGAGAACTCTAACAGATAGTCAAGAACTAAATAGAGTTCTTGGTGGCGGGGTCGTTGGAGGTTCACTAGTTCTTTTAGGAGGAGATCCAGGGATTGGTAAATCAACGCTATTATTACAAATATCAGCATATTTAGCGAAAGAACATGATGTTCTTTATGTTACTGGGGAAGAATCGGTAAGACAAGTCAAAATCCGAGCAGATAGGTTGAAAAATAATACAGATGAACTTTATGTTTATGCTCAAACAGATTTGAATTTAATATATGAAGTAGTAAAAAAAGTTAAGCCTAAATTCTTGGTAATTGACTCAATACAAACTATATATAATCCAAATTTAGACAATTCACCAGGAAGTATTACTCAAGTTCGTGAATGCACTCAACAACTTATGAAGATTGCAAAGAGTTTAAATATTGCCATATTCATTGTGGGACATGTAACTAAAGAAGGAACAATAGCGGGGCCTCGTATGCTTGAACATATGGTTGATACAGTTCTATACTTTGAAGGAGAAGGTCAACATAGTTATCGGATGCTTCGAGCAGTGAAAAATCGTTTTGGATCTACGAATGAAATAGGAATTTTTGAAATGAAATCTAGTGGATTAGAAGATTTAGATAATCCATCACAGATGTTTCTAGAGGAAAGAAGTAAAAATTTAGCTGGTGCTACTATAATAAGTACAATGGAAGGTAGTAGAGCATTATTGGTAGAAATCCAATCTTTAACAACTCCAACAGCTTTCAATAATCCTCGTCGTGTATCATCAGGTCTAGAATACAATAAGTTGATTTTACTTATGGCTGTTCTTGAGAAAAAAGTAGGATATTTGTTGCAACAACAAGATGTTTATGTAAAGGTATCTGGTGGTGTTAGAATAGATGATCCCGCGGTTGACCTTGGTGTAATTGTTGCTGTTGCTTCAAGTTTTAAAGATATAGCAGTCGATATGAATGATTGTTTTATTGGAGAAGTAGGCTTAACTGGAGAGGTTCGACGTGTTAGTCGTATTGAGCAAAGGATAAGCGAAGCAAAAAAACACGGCTTTAAACGTGCGATTGTCCCAGCTGGGAATATGAAAAATACGGAATTCCCACCAGGAATAGAAATTATACCAGTAAAAGATATTAGAGAATGCTTAGATGCAGCATTTGGAAGTGTATTTTAGAAAGAGATAAGTTGAAATTTTGTTGTAGAATTTCAACTTATTCTTCTATAAATTTCTTATATTAATTTTCAAAGGATGATTAAAGATATTTTACTTAAAAAATATTTTTAATTTTTTTATAAAAGTTATATTAATTTTTAAGCGAATGTAGTAGAATATAAATGTAACAGGTTTTTTTATTAAGTGGTTAATTATTTAGTATCCTATATTTTTTACTAATTACATTATTTAGACACTTAATTTGAAAAGATTTGTTATAAAAATAAAAAAAGGAGTGATTTTATGTTAAAGAAAGTATTAATAATAGTTTCATTATTTCTAGGAATAACAATAGGAACATTATCCACTGGAATTTTATTGAATTATAATGTTTTCCCATCAATGAATGAAACGACTTTAAGACTGGTTGTTACTACAGGAACTACAATAGTTTTCGTTTTAATGTCTTTATTATTTTCAGATAAATTTGTAGCAACTATGAAAAGAATAGAAGATCGTTTATCTAGAATTCCTATTCAGAAAATTGTCTTTACTACAATAGGTTTGATATTAGGACTATTAGTAGCGGCACTGTTATCTTCAGCAGTAGATATTATAACAGGTGCAGGAATAATGGGACGAATAATTTCTTCAGTAGTATATATTGTTTTTGGGTATCTAGGCTTAATTCTAGGATATCGTCGTGGTGGAGAATTTATAAATATTTTTGATGCATTTCGATTTGGAAATAGAAGCAGGGATAAAGAGATTAGGCAAAAATCTAAAAAACTTCAAGAAGTAGTGGCTAAGGTTATTGATACTAGTGCACTTATAGATTCTCGTATTCATGATGTTGCTAAAACAGGATTTTTGGAAGGGAAAATAATAGTACCTGATTTTGTGTTAAAAGAATTACAACTTATTTCTGATTCAGAAGATCCGCTAAAACGAGCTAAGGGGAGATTAGGACTTGACTGTGTAGAAGATCTTCAAAAGATGAAAGAAATTGATTTAGAGATAGATAATCAATATAAGTATAGTGAACATAAAGGTGTAGATAATTTATTAATAGATTATGCATTAAAATATAAATGCGCTATAATAACAACAGATTATAATTTAAATAAACTTGCGACACTGCAATCGATTAAAGTTCTTAATGTTAATGACTTAAGTAATGCGGTAAAACCAATTTTAACGACTGGTGAACATCTAAAAGTTCAAGTTTTAAGAGAAGGTAAGGAAAATAATCAAGGTGTTGCTTATACTGAAGACGGAACTATGATAGTGGTTGAGAATGGTAAACGTTATGTTGGAAAAAATATAGAGGTAGAAGTTCAAAGTGTGCTTCAAACCTCATCAGGAAGAATTATATTTACCAAAATTGTTTAATAAATTTGCTTTTTGGCATAAAATATGTTATGATTAGTTGCGATATATTATTAATGAATTAAATTTTAGGAGGAGAGTATGCACACTTTTTTAATGGCGACAGCAATGATAAGTAGTATACTGATAATTATAGTAGTTTTACTACAAGAAAGTAAATCTGGTGGTCTATCTGGATTAACTGGTGGAGCAGAAGAGTTGTTTGGAAAGCAAAAAGTAAGAGGAGCTGAATTAGTTTTACAGCGAATTACGATAGTACTAGGACTAATATTTTTTATTTCTCTAGTGTGTCTTACTTGGTTAAAATTATAGACTAAAGTAATAAACCTAAAATGTAAACTCATTTTAGGTTTATTTTTATAATTAGAAAATTTATGTTAAAGGAGGGTTATATGTTAGAAGATATTTTAAACTTATTTAAAGAACATAAAGTATTAAGTATTGAAGATTTAAAAGAAAAGTTAAATATAGAATCGGCAAAAGATTTTGTTGAATTAATTAAGCATGTAGAAAAGTTAGAACAGAAATCAACTATAGTACAGCTACCTAATGAAAAATTTCTTTATGTGAAAGAACAATTAGAGGTAGAGGGAATAATTAGATTGCATCAAAAAGGTTTTGCATTTGTTTATGTAGAAAGTTTAGGAATAGAAGTTTATATTCCTAAAGGCTTTACTCAAAGTGCTATGACTGGTGATAAAGTATTTCTAAAAATTGATAGTGTATATAAGGATGAGCGTAATTTAGAAGGTTTAGTCCAAAAGGTATTAGAAAGAAATACTAAGTACACTGTTGGAACGTTAACTAATGCTAAATTCTTCTCTTTTGTTAAAAGTGATGATAAAAATATAGAGAAGTATATTAAAATAATTAATTCTAAAAATTTTAATTTAGTTGATGGAACTAAAGTATTAGTTGAGATAACAGATTATTCTAAAGTGAGTTTTGAAGATCATAAAGGAATAATAATAAAAACATTAGGGCATAAGGATGACCCTGGAATGGATATACTATCAGTAATATATAAGCATGGTGTTCCTAATGAATTTCCGAAAGAAGTAGAAGAACAAACAAAAGCTATAAGCGATGAAATAACAATGGATGATAGCTATCGTGATTGTACAAAAGAAATGATAGTTACAATAGATGGAGATGATGCAAAAGATTTAGATGATGCTGTTTCTGTTGTGAAAACAAAGAAAGGCTATAGATTAAAAGTTTTTATAGCAGATGTTAGTCGCTATGTAACAGAAGATAGTCCATTAGATAAGGAAGCTGCAAATAGGGGATGTAGTGTATACTTGGCTGATAGAGTTGTGCCTATGTTACCAAGGAAACTATCTAATAATATATGTTCATTAAATCCAGATGTATTAAGATATACTATTTGTTGTGATATTGATTTTTCAGAAAAAGGATTCCCAGAAAGCTATGATATATATCCAGCTATAATAAAATCAAAAGGACGTTTAACGTATAAGAAAGTTAATGAAGTTTATGAAAATGTTGCTGAGACAGTAGAAGAATATAAACCATATTTGTCTATGTTAAAAACAGCATTAGAGTTGTCAAAAAAAATTCGAGTAAATCGTGAAAAAAGAGGGGCGATTGATTTTGATAAGGAAGAGTCAAAAATTATTGTTGATCCAAATGGAGATGTTTTAGATATAGTTTTAAGAGAAAGAGGACTATCGGAAAGACTAATAGAAGACTTTATGCTAAGTGCTAATGAAGTAATAGGTGAACACTTTTATTGGATGCAAGTACCGTTTATCTATCGTATTCATGAGGAGCCAAAAATAGAAAAACTACGCCAGTTTTTTGATATATCAGCTAGTTTTGGCTATAGAACAAAAGGAAAGGTAGATGAAATATCTCCCTATATTTTAGCTAATATGCTTAAAAAGTTTAAGGGAGAGGTAGTTGAACCTATGTTATCAACAATTCTTCTTAGAACGATGAATCAAGCACGTTATTCAACATCCAATATAGGGCACTTTGCTTTATCTACTAAATACTATACTCATTTTACATCACCAATAAGAAGATACCCAGATTTACTGGTACATAGAATGATTAGAAAATACTTGTTCGAAGGTGATGTAAGCGAAAAAACACTAGAACACTATGCTTGTAGACTTCCAGAGTTAGCAGAAAGTTCATCTGAATATGAAAAACGTGCTGTTGACTGTGAACGTGAAGTTGATAAAATGAAAAAGTGTGAGTATATGTTGAAATACCAGGAACAAAGTTTTAGAGGTATGATATCAAGTGTAACAAACTTTGGAGTTTTTATAACACTTGAGAACAAAGGTATAGAAGGTTTAGTTCATATTAAGGCGATGAATGATGATTATTACACTTATGATCAAAAAAATATGATATTAATAGGACGTCGTAATAAAAAAATTTATCGATTAGGAGATGAGGTAATCGTAAAGGTTGCCAATGTTGATTTAGAAAATCAAGAGATTGATTTTAAAATACTGAAACACAAATCATTGATAAAGATTAAATAGAGGATAAAATCTATGAATAAAGAAGTAAAAGTAATAGCTCAAAATAAAAAAGCTAATCATGATTATTTTATAGAAGATACATATGAAGCCGGTATAGTATTAACTGGTACTGAAATAAAATCTATTCGTCGTGGTAGAATAAATCTGAAAGATTCATATTGTCAATCAAGGCGAGGAGAAATGTTTGTTTATAATATGCATATATCTCATTTTGAAGAAGGAAATAGATTTAACCATGAACCACTACGTGCTAGAAAGTTACTATTAAAGAAAAAACAAATAGCAGTTTTAACTAATGCACAAAATGAAGCTGGAATTAGTATTATCCCACTAAGATTGTATATAAAAAATGGTTATGCTAAATTACTAATAGGTGTAGCAAAAGGTAAAAAGAATTATGATAAACGTCATGTCTTGAAACAAAAAGAAGCTACTAAAGAGATAAATAGAGCACTAAAAGATAAACAGAGATATTAAAAAACAATTTATTATTTTATAACTTTCTAAAAACACATCGTTAAATGACTAAATAGATGTGTTTTTTTATTATAAGGACTATAATTATTTTAAAAAGATATATGCTATAAATAGCAATTTTTGTAGAAAGATGGTTGTGAAAATCTGTTATACTAAAAATGATTAATGTATTTCAAAAAGTAAATATCATTTTCTATGATAATAATGTATTTACAGAAAATCTTTATGAAACAATAAAAAAACGCTTTACATTTTTATGAAAGCGTGCTACAATATTAAATGTAAATAAATAAAGCATTAAATAAATGCCATGAAAATATATAATTATGCATCATAATAACTGAGAAATATAATAATCTATATACTACAGTCACAATATTGTTGTATAACTATACTTTATATTTGAATAGTATTTATGTTTAAATTTAAATAAAATAAAGTATAATAATATTTTTCAGATGATTTTTTAAAATAGTATTTTTTGGTAAAAAATAATGTTTTTATATAAACAAAATATATTTATAAAAGGAGTAGTGTATTCATGGAAAAATTCACTCAATTATTACAGCCGGTGGCTGATAATCTTTATATTTCTGCACTAGTTGCATTAATACCTATAGTTTTCTATCTTGTAGCACTTGCAGGATTTAAACTAAAAGGTTGGTTGACAGGGATGCTTACATTAATAGTTGCAATTGTAGTGGCGTGCTTATTCTTCAAAATGCCATTCCAATTTGCAGCAATGTCAACAGTTCACGGTATGGTTTACGGATTACTACCAATTTCTTGGATTATCTTAACATCTGTATTCTTATACAAAATGACAGTTAAAAGTGGTCACTTTGCAATTATCCGTGATAGTATTACATCATTAACTGATGACAGACGTATCCAAGCTTTAATTATTGCTTTTTCATTTGGAGCATTCTTAGAAGGAGCTGCAGGATTTGGAGCGCCAGTTGCTATCACAGCGGCACTTTTAGTAGGTTTAGGATTTAAGCCTTTATACGCAGCAGGTATCTGTATGGTAGCTAATACTGCACCAGTTGCTTTCGGAGCAGTTGGAGCACCGGTAACAGCTTTAGATGGATTAACTACATATGCTAACGGATCACCAATCCCTGCAACTGAAATTGCAGCAATGATTGGACGTCAATTACCATTAGTTTCTATCTTCATTCCATTCTATTTAGTATTAATTATGGCTGGATTCAAGAAAACTATGGAAGTTTGGCCAGCATTACTAGTATCTGGTGGATCATTCGCAATTGCACAATTTATAAGTTCTAACTATATGGGAGAACAATTGCCTGACATTCTTTCTTCATTAATTTCATTAATTTCAATCGTTGTTTTACTTCAATTCTGGAAACCTAAAACAACTTGGAGATTTGAAGGAGAAGAAGATCATGGAAACAAACAAGATGCACCAACGCATTCACTAAAAGATATTCTTGTGGCATGGTCTCCATTTGTAGTATTAACAGTAATTATCTTTGTATGGACATTAAAACCAGTTAAAGCATTCTTTAAAACAATTGCGCTTAACCCTAAAGTTCCACTTATTCACAACAATATAATCAACTCTATTTCTCATAAAGAAATTGCAGCTGTATTTAAATTAGACCTTATCGGTTCTATCGGAACAGGTATCCTTGTAGCAGCATTAATTTCTAAGTTTATTATCAAACTTAGCTGGAAAGATACATTCAAAACTTTTGTTGAAACATTTTCAGAAGTTAAACTAGCATTATTAACAATCTGCTTTGTAGTTGGATTTGCATACATCATGAATGCTTCAGGTATGTCAAACACTTTAGGATATGCTTTAGCAGCGACAGGAAAAGCATTCTTAGTATTATCACCAGCTCTTGGTTGGATTGGAGTATTCATCACAGGATCAGATACATCAGCTAACTTACTATTTGGTAAACTTCAACAAGTTACAGCTAGCCAAGTTGGTATGGATCCATTAGTTGCAGTAGCAGCCAACGCGTCTGGAGGGGTTGTTGGTAAAATGATTTCTCCACAATCTATTGCAGTTGCAGCAGCAGCGGTTGGGTTAGTAGGTAAAGAATCTGACTTACTTAAATTTACAGTTAAACACAGTTTCTTCTTACTAATTGTAGTGTGTATAATTGTTTACCTACAAGCTAGTGGAATACTTGGATGGATGATACCTCATCACCCATAATATAAGATAATAAATTGAATATAAAGAAGGTTGAGATTTTCTCAATCTTCTTTTTCTTTATCTATCATTTTTTTTGAATAAAAACTTTATAAAAAAATATTAGAATTTACTAGTATATTTATTTACAAGAGAAAAAAATAGTGGTATTATTGATAAGTTAGATTAATTATTTTGATGTATAATTATCTTAGTAAAAATACATTATATAAATTGTTTTATAAGTGAAATACACAAGGAGAAAGAAATGTCAGTAAAATTAAGAGATGATGTTAGAAATATAGCTATTATTGCTCACGTTGACCATGGTAAAACAACACTGGTTGATGAGTTGCTAAAACAATCAGGTATTTTTCGTTCTAATGAACATGTAGAAGAAAGAGCAATGGATTCTAACGATTTAGAAAGAGAACGTGGTATTACCATTTTAGCAAAAAATACTGCGATTGATTATAAAGGGAAAAGAATTAATATTCTAGATACGCCAGGGCATGCTGATTTTGGAGGAGAAGTTGAGCGTATTATGAAAATGGTTGATGGGGTTCTTTTGGTAGTGGATGCTTATGAAGGAACGATGCCACAAACTCGTTTTGTACTTAAAAAAGCTCTTGAACAGAATTTAAAACCTATTGTTGTTGTTAACAAAATTGATAAAGATTCTGCGAGACCTGAAGAAGTAGTTGATGAAGTTATTGATTTATTTATCGAATTAGGTGCCAATGATGATCAACTTGAATTCCCTGTTGTTTATGCTTCAGCAATTAATGGAACAGCATCTTTAGAAAGTGATCCAAGTCTACAAGATGAAAACATGCAATGCTTATATGATACTATCATTGATTATGTACCAGCACCAGTTGATAATAGTGATGAACCACTTCAATTCCAAGTAGCGTTATTAGATTACAATGACTATGTTGGGCGTATTGGTATTGGTCGTGTGTTTAGAGGAAGTATGAAAGTTGGAGAGTCTGTTTCTCTAATGAAATTAGATGGAACTGTTAAAAATTTCCGTGTAACAAAGATTTTTGGTTACTTTGGACTTAAACGTGATGAAATTCAAGAAGCGCATGCTGGTGATATAGTGGCGGTAAGTGGTATGGATGATATTAACGTAGGGGAAACAGTTTGCCCTACTGAGCATCAAGAAGCGTTACCTATACTTCATATAGATGAGCCTACTTTACAAATGACATTTTTAGTAAATAATTCACCATTTGCAGGAAAAGAAGGGAAATTTGTTACAGCAAGAAAATTAGAAGACAGATTAATGCAACAACTAGAAACTGATGTATCTCTTCGAGTTGAACCAAATAGTAGTGATTCTTGGATTGTAAGTGGACGTGGTGAGCTACATTTATCTATCTTGATTGAGAACTTACGCCGTGAAGGCTATGAACTTCAAGTATCTAAACCAGAAGTAATTATCCGTAATATTGACGGAGTAGATTGTGAACCAGTTGAACGTGTTCAAGTAGATGTGCCAGATGAAAGTGTAGGAGCTGTGATTGAATCTCTAGGACAACGTAAAGGTGATATGGTTGATATGCAAGCTGATGGAAATGGACAAACACGTCTTATCTTTAATGTGCCAGCACGTGGTCTTATCGGATATAGTACAGAATTTATGTCTATGACAAAAGGATATGGAATTATTAATCATACATTTGACTCTTATCAACCAATGCAAAAAGGTAAAGTTGGTGGCCGTAGAAATGGAGTACTTGTAGCATTAGAAAATGGTCAAGCGACAGCTTATTCAATTTCTAGTTTAGAAGATCGTGGTACGGTGTTTATCGAGCCAGGCACAGAAGTTTACGGAGGTATGATTGTAGGAGAAAATAGTCGCGAAAATGATTTAACGGTAAATATTACAAAAGCAAAAGCTCAAACGAATGTTCGTTCTTCTACAAAAGATCAAACGGTAACTCTTAAAAAAGCACGTATTATGACATTAGAAGAAAGTTTAGAGTACCTGAGTGATGATGAGTATCTAGAAGTAACTCCTGAATCAATAAGATTACGTAAAAAAGAATTAGATAAAGCAACGCGTGAAAAAGCAGCACGTAAAGCTAAATATGCAGAAGAATAAATTCAATAAAAAAAGAAACTTTATAATATAGAGTTTCTTTTTTTATTGAAAAAATATAATTTTATATTATATATCTATTTACCTATAAATAAAGAAATGTAAGTATAGTATTTTATTATATTTATTATATTCTAAAATATAATAAAATATATTGATTTATAAAATTCTTGATAAGGTTATAATCCTTATGTTATAATATTCATAGATATTAATCTAAAAATATAATTAAACAATTTATAAAAGGAGGCGTTATTATGGCTTTAAAATACGACGTTGTAATAAAAACAACAGGAATGGGAAGTGGAGAACAAGAATTAATAGATAATTTAATGAAAGGGTTCATTCATGTTCTTTCTCAAAAAGAACATTTACCACAACATATTGTTTTTTATGGTGAGGGAGTAAAATTAACTACTAAAGGATCTGAATCACTAGAAGATTTACTAGAATTAGAAAAACGAGGTGTTAGAATTCTTTCATGTGGAATATGTCTAGATTATTATGATTTAGATGATTACCTTAAAGTAGGTGGAACTACAACAATGTCAGAAGTTATAGATATAATGACTAATAGTGATCTAGTAGTTGAACCATAATAATGTTATAAGGCTAGTTGATATAATGAATGAATCACGAGAGATTAACGGAAAGGTGATAACAATATATTGCTAGCCTTTTATTTTTAATTAGGAGGTATATATGACGAAATTTAAACCTTTTACAACAACTTTAATAGGTAGTCTTCCGAGAACTAAAGAACTACTATTATTAAAAGAAAGTAGTAATAATAGTTCGAAATATGAAAAAGCGTATAAAGAAAAATTATTTGAAGAAACTCGCAGAGTAGTTGAATTACAAAAAGAATGTGGAATTGATGTAATAGTAAGCGGTGAGTTAAATAGAGATAATTATATGAGTTATGTGGCTGAAGTCGTTGATGGTATAAAATTACTTAATATGGAAGAAGTAATGTCGTTAACTAATAATACTGATAATTTTAGCAAGAGTCTAGAAGAAATGGATGCTGCAGACGATACGATGAATAGCCCTATATGTTTTTCAAAACTTGATACAAAAAAGAGACTTAATGATTTTGAATTTGGTATCTTAAAAGAATTAGTAGATGGCGATATGAAATGCACCTTGCCAAGCCCATATTTATTAACACGTTCAATGTGGTTAAAAGAAGTAACAGGAAAAGTTTATGATGGGCGTCGTGAATTGGGAGAAGATGTTGTAGAACTTTTATGTAATGAAATACGTGAATTGGTAGAAAGTGGAGCCAAAATAATTCAAATTGATGAACCTATTTTATCAGAGGTAGTATTTACTAATGAAAAAGCAGATAACTCTTTTTACTGAGGTGCCTTATCAGAAAAAGTCAAGGTTGACAAAGAGTTAAAATTTGCAAAATCATTGCTGACGCCTGTACTTGCAGAAATTAGAAAGTATGAAGGTGTCACCAGTGCAATGCATGTATGTCGAGGGAATTGGACTACAGATGAGAGTGTTTTACTACATGGTGCATATGATAAATTAGGTAAGTTTTTTGATTCGCTAGATGTAGATATGTTAGCACTAGAATTTTCAACACCGCGAGCAGGAGAAATAGAAAAACTATTCTTTAATAACTTCTTAGATACCAAGATAATTCTAGGGTTTGGTTGTATTAACCCGCGAAGTGAACGAATTGAATCTGTTGAAGAAATAGTTGAAAGGGTAGAGGAAGTTTTACAGTTTCTTCCACCTGAAAAAATTTGGTTAAATCCCGATTGTGGTTTTGCAACATTCGCTAAGCGACCGTTAAATCCGTATCCGATTATCCAAAAAAAATTGAAAAATATGGTTGCAGCAGCACAAATATTGAGAGAAAGATACTACAAAAATTAAAGGAGCTAATTAATTAGCTCCTTTAATTTTTAATTTCTAAATTCCCATCTTTAAGAGAGATATTATCGCCTTCTTTTACTTCATCATACTGTTCTTTAGTGACGGTAACGTATTTTGTTTCCCCATCTTTAGTTTTTATTTCAAGCATATAAACAGGTACCTTACTATCTTTAACATTATCTACCAATTCTTTTTGTTTATCACTAGCATGAATATGATTACGAGAAGCTGTTGAATTAAATAGTGTATACCATAAAAGTGTATTTGTTATACTACTTCCTGAGAAGAAACCACTGCTGTAATTATTATTTAAATAGTCTGTATATTGTTTTTTGTAACCTTTATTATTATAACTATTATAATTTTTGTTAAAAGTCCCTTTAGAATTTTTAGGGCTTGAGTTAGAAGTAGGTTTATTGCTAGGTGTTTGAGAACTTGGTTTTGCATTCGGTTTGCTGCTGGTAGGTTTGCTACTTGGTTTTGTTGAAGGACGCGGAGTAGAGCTTCCTTTAGCATCTGCAACATGAATATTTGTTATACCAATTGAAGAAAATATAAGTGTAAGAGAAAATAAAATTTTTCCTAGTTTTTTTAATTGTTTATTCTTCATAAAATATAACCTCTTATTAATTATTATTTTCAGTACTACGCTTAGCAATAACGGTACCTTCAATATTTTCATTAGAATTTGTTTCATTTTTCACAGTGTTTTCTATATTCGTTTTATCCTCAATGTTATCTGAATTAGTGTTATTGTTAAAGTAATAATATATGCTGATTGCTAGCAGAGAAATAATTAATAGTGTAGTAAAAATTTTAAAAAATCTAACCATATTAGAATCCTCCTAGAGTATATCCTTTCAAGTCTAATGCACGTTTTAGTCTATCGTATTCTGATGCAGGAACTTCTAGTTCTTCATTATTGACTTGGCTAATAGTTGCATAATCATCATTTAAACCTTTCCAAATATCAACAATATTATCAAGATTTAAAAGCCCGCGAGTGCCGTCAATTAGTGTTATTTCAAACCAATTCATAAAAAACAATCTCCTTTTAAAATTATGATTTTATTATATCATAGCTTTATCCAAAAATGTAGTAGACAAAGTTAAGAGAAGTAAAAGATTTATTTATAAAGAAAAATTAATGTATATTTTATAAAAATTTGATATAATTAAATAAATAGTAAAAAATAGTGAGGACGAGAAATGAAAGTATCTGTAATTGGTTCAGGAAGTTGGGGGACAGCCTTGTCGCAGGCAATAGTTGACAATGGGCATGAATTGCTACTGTACGCTAGGACAGAGAAAGCTAGAGATGAAATTAATATTGAGCATACAAATAAAAGATATTTGAAAGATGTCGTGTTACCCAATGGAATTGTAGCCACATCTGATTTAAGTGAGGCAGTTATTTTTGCTGATGTAATAGTGATTGCAGTACCTACGAAAGTTATGAGAGAAACAGCTAGAAAAATAAATGAATATTTGAAAAAGCCGAAATACGTTATTCATGTTTCTAAAGGATTGGAGATGGAAACTAATAAAAGAATGTCGGAAGTTATAAAAGATGAAATAGCATCTGATAAGCTAAAAGGGGTAGGTGTTTTAAGTGGTCCATCCCATGCTGAAGAATTAATCCTTCGAAATCCTACAGTAGTTGCAATTGCTTCTGATAATGACGAATTGAATAAACTGGCACAAGAAATTTTCCATAATAAATATTTTAGAATATATGTTAATAAGGATATTATTGGTGTAGAAGTAGGTGGTGCACTAAAAAATATAATAGCGCTTGGTTGCGGTATGATAGATGGAATGCAATATGGTGATAATGCTAAAGCAGCCTTACTTACGCGGGGGTTAATAGAAATAACGCGACTTGGTAAAAAACTAGGCGCAGATGAAATGACATTTTTAGGTTTAGGTGGAATTGGGGATTTAGTTGTTACCTGTACATCAACGCATTCAAGGAATTATAACTGTGGATATTTAATAGGAAAAGGTTATACTTTAGAAGAAGCAATTAAAAAATTAGATATGGTTGCAGAAGGCGTAAGAACTACAAAAGTTTGTTATTTTCTGTCTAAAAAATATAATGTTTATATGCCAATTACCGAAAATATTTATAAAGTTCTGTATGAGGGGTTAAGTATTAAAGATTGTGTTAAGAATTTAATGAAAAAAATGGCCGCTGAAGAACTAAATAAATTTGAATAAATAGGTTGTTAAATTGAAAATATTATGAGAAAAAGCTAGATTTTTAAGGGGAATTTGTAAAAATATAGAAAAAATAGGTATTTTCGCTATTTTTCTTTAGTAAATCCTTGATTATTACTAATTTATATGGTAATATTTAATAAGTGCAACGGGTAACCGTTACTCAATAATGGAGGTAAAGAATTAATGAATAAATCAGAATTAATTTCAAAAGTAGCTGAAAAATCAGGACTACAAAAAAAACAAGCAACTGCAGCTATCGAAGCATTCGTAGAAACAGTTGAAGAAACTTTAGCTAAAGGTGAAAAAATCCAAATTATCGGATTTGGTAACTTTGAAGTTAGAGAGAGAGCTGCTCGTAAAGGTCGTAACCCTCAAACTAACGAAGTTATCGAAATCGCTGCAAGCAAAGTACCTGCATTCAAAGCTGGTAAAGCTCTTAAAGACGCAGTTAAATAATAAAAATTTAATTTTAAGAGGAGTTACTTACGGGTAACTTCTTTTTTTATAAAATTCGGAGGTTAATTTTGAAAAATAAGGAACAGTCACAACAACTAATAAAAACATTATTAGAAAATATAGGTGAAGATACTTCAAGGGCAGGTTTAATAGATACACCAAAAAGGTGTGTGAATATGTATGAAGAATTACTGTCTAAAACTAATGTAGATCCAAAAGAAGAAATTAATACGTTTTTCGAATCAGAGAATGATGAACCAATATTAGTTAAAGATATTCAATTTTATTCATTATGTGAACACCACATGTTACCTTTTTATGGGGTTTGTCATATTGCTTATGTTCCTAATAATAAAAAAATTACTGGTCTTAGCAAATTAGCACGTCTTGTAGAAAGTGCAAGCCGTAGACTTCAAATTCAAGAAGATATGACACTTATGCTAGTAAATGCGATAGAAGAGCAATTACAACCGAAAGGTGTATATGTAATTATAGAAGCGGAGCATATGTGTATGGCAATGCGTGGTATTAAGAAAATTGGCTCAAAAACAGTCACAAGTAAGAAAACCGGTATTTTCTTAGAAGACACAGAATTGGTAAAAGACATTCAATATAAAATTAAGTTATAATTTGAAGAATTGTAAAAAATAAGGAGTATATTATGAAAGAAACTAGTTATATTATTATAAGAGCAGAAGTTGATAATGTGAAGGTAATCACTAAGAAAACAAATAATGAAGAAGCTTTAGAAATATTAAATAAGGGAGAGGTCATTATCCTAAATGTGTTTGATAATATTGTTAATTTCAAAGTTCAAGGTAGAGCAAGAATAGTATCGAATTTAGACCAAGTAATTTCTGGTAATTAAAAAGTTCGTTGGAATTTTCCAACGAACTTTTTTAGTGTTTTATTAGAATAGTAATTTATCTGCTCCACCTAATTTATAATCAAGGGCTGCCATTGCAAGTACATTAATGAAGTGCCATGGGCGATCAAATTCTGGTTGGAAGAATATGTCAGCAAGAGCTAATTGTTCTAAAGTCCAGTCTGATGCGATAGCTATTGATAAAGCTGCGATAGCACTAGAAACGTCATGTTTAGACATTAATTGAGCCCCTAGAACTCTGTGTGTATCTTCATCGAAGTAGATTTTCATGTGAATAAGATTATTTTCTTTTCTCATAAAGTCTGGGTAAATCTTCTCCTCTACATATTTAGAAGAGACCTTACCATCATATAGGCTAACACCATTTTGTGATAATCCAGTACTCACGAATTTATAATCAAAGAATGATAATGCTGATGTACCATTAACAGCAGGCATTTTAGTTTTGATTCCCATAGCATTTAATGCTGCAATTACCCCTTGACGTCGTGCTAAAGTAGCAAGTGCAATTGGTAATTGACCGTGAGTAGGAGCGTACGGAAGAAGTGTAGAGTCTCCACCAGCATAAACATCTTTAGAAGATGTTTCTAAGTATTCGTTAGTTACAACAAAACCGCGCTCAGTTAATTCTAATTCTCCATTTAACCATGAAGCATCAGGGCGAACCCCAACTGACATAATTACTGTGTCTGCTTCATATTCACCTTTGTCAGTTATTACAGAAGTAACTTTCCCATTTTCACCTTTGAATGAAAGAACTTTCTCGCCGCCACGAACTTTAAGGTTGTGCCTAGAACCTTCTTCAGTAAGGATATCAGTTAGTTCTTGATCTAGGTATGTGTTTAAGATTCTTGGTGCGAAGTCAACGATTGTAACATCGATGCCATGTTTTGCATAAGATTCTGCAACTTCAAGACCGATATAGCCACCACCTACAACTACTGTTTTTTTACTTTTTTGCATACAATCGTATACTGCTTGAGTATCTTCTGGTCCGCGGAATGTATGAATATTCTCTAATTCTATTCCTTCAAATGGTGGTTTAATTGCTGCGCCACCTGGGCTTAATAATAATTTATCATAACTTTGTTTTTCTTCACCAGTTGGTGTTTTAACAATAATATATTTTTCTTTTGTATTTAATCCTATAACGTCGCTATTGCAGTGAATATTGATACCTTGTTCAGCATAAGATTTTTCTGTTGCAAAGTGTAATTCTGATAATGCTTTAGATGTCCCATCTAAATAAGATTGACTACCTCATCCCATAAAAGAAGCGCTAGAGCCTCTCTCATATAAATGAATATCAGCATTTTTGTCATTTTTTAAAATAGTTTGAACTGCTTCATATCCGAAGTGCGATGTTCCAACAACTATATATTTCATTGTTTTTCCTCCTGTACCTATAAATTATAATTAGGTGTATTAATATACATTTTAAATTTTAACATGAAACGCTTTTATATAAAAATAATTTGTTTAAAAAAATAAAATAATTATATAGCTAATTAGTAGAAGTTTTTTATAATTTAAAATATAACGATAAAAGTTAAATATAAATGCACTTAAAAAAATAAAAATCAATAATTTGACTTTATTTGACTTTTGTTTTATTATGGACAGTAGAAAAATCTTTTTTATTATATATAAAGAATATATATAAAGAAGATTTTATTAATAAATTATTTATTTTGCTTTAAAGTTAATATGATATATAATTATTAATGACATAATTTTAAAAAAGAGGTAATAGAAATGATTAAACCGTTATTTGACAATGTTTTACTAAAAAAAATTGAGGTAGAGAAAGCGACAACTAGTGGAATTGTCTTGGCTTCTAAAGAGGATACATCTAACACTGGAATAGTAGTAGCGTTGGGTGAGAGTTGTTTACTATCTACTGATAATGAAGGAGAACTAAGTACAGGAAGTAAAGTAGTTTTTTCTGATAAGTATAAAAAAGTAGATTTTGAAGGACAAGAATATTATTTAGTTAATGAAGAGGAAGTTCTTGCAATAATAGAAGATTAGGAGGATATATGGTTAAAGAGTTAAAATTTTCAGAAGATGCACGTCAATCAATGAAGCGTGGTGTTGATAAGCTTGCTAATGCTGTTAAAGTAACATTAGGACCTAAGGGGCGTAATGTTGTGTTAGATAGAAAGTTTGGATCACCACTAATCACAAATGATGGAGTATCGATAGCTAAAGAAATAGAATTAGAAGATCCTTATGAAAATATGGGGGCCAAATTAGTAGCTGAAGTTGCAAATAAAACTAATGAGATTGCAGGAGATGGCACTACTACAGCAACAATTTTGGCACAATCAATGATAACGGAAGGTCTTAAAAATGTAACTAGCGGGGCAAATCCTGTCGGGCTGCGTCGCGGAATGGAGCGTGCAGTCAAAGTTGCAGTTAAACGTCTTCGTGAAATTAGCGTAACTGTAGATTCTAAAGGTAAAATAGCTCAAGTAGGTGCTATTTCTGCTGCGGATGAAGAAGTAGGTAAGTTTATTTCTGAAGCAATGGATAAAGTAGGAAATGACGGTGTTATTACTATCGAAGAATCTCAAGGATTAGAAACTATGCTAGAAGTTGTAGAAGGTATGCAGTTTGACCGTGGATATCTTTCGCCATATATGGTAAGCGATACAGAGAAAATGCTAGCGGATTTAGACAATCCATATATTCTTGTTACTGATAAAAAGATTAATGCAGTTCAAGAAATTTTGCCAGTTTTAGAAGAAGTAGTTGCTGCTGCCAAACCACTTCTTATTATAGCGGATGATGTCGAACAAGAAGCTATAGCGACGTTGGTAGTCAACAAATTGCGCGGGACATTCAATGTAGTAGCTGTTAAAGCACCTGGTTTTGGTGAAAGAAGAAAAGCAATTTTAGAAGATGTTGCTATATTAACAGGAGCAACATTAATAACAGAAGACTTAGGATTAGATCTTAAGGATGCGAATATTACAATGTTAGGTAATTCATCAAAAGTAAATGTTACAAAAGAACGTACGATTATTGTTGATGGTAAAGGAAATAAAGAAGATATAGAAAGTCGTAAAAGCCAAATAAAATCATTATATGCAGAATCAACTTCAGAGTTTGATCGTGAGAAGCTACAGGAACGCCTAGCAAAATTATCAGGTGGCGTAGCTGTAATAAAAGTTGGTGCAGCGACAGAAACAGAACTAAAAGAGAAAAAACTACGCATAGAAGATGCACTTAATTCAACTCGTGCTGCGGTCGAAGAAGGAATTGTTGCAGGAGGAGGAACAGCTCTTGTTCAAGTGATTTCTGAAGTGGAAAAATTAGTAGCTACAGGTGATGAACAAACAGGTATAAATATTATTAAGAAAGCTCTAGAAGCACCGGTTCGTCAGATTGCAGAAAACGCAGGATTAGAAAGTAGTGTTATTGTTGAAAAACTAAAATCTGAAGAAATAGGAGTTGGTTTTAATGCCGCTACAGAAGAATGGGTTGATATGATAAAAGCAGGAATAGTAGATCCAACCAAAGTAACCCGTTCAGCGCTACAAAATGCTGCGAGCGTATCTAGTTTATTTCTATCAACAGAAGCAGTTGTAGCTGATATTACAGAAGAAGTACCTATGCAACCTCAAATGCCAATGATGTAGTATTCTTGAAAATGCAAAATAGTTGAATAAGTGGTAATATTATAATAAGATAGAATTATATAAAGAAAAAGGAGATAGAATAATGAGAGAGATTACAGATAAAGAATTTTTTGAATTATCAAAAACAGACAGTGTTAAGGTTTTTGACTTTTGGGCACCATGGTGTGGCCCTTGTAAAATGTTAGCCCCAGTGTTAGAGGAAGTTTCAAATGAGCTTACTAACATTGAGTTCTATAAAATTAATGTAGATGAAAATCAAGAAGCTGCTGGAGAATACGGAGTAATGTCAATTCCTACATTACTTATAATGAAAAATGGAGAAGTCTTAGAAGAAAAAACAGGTTACCAACCAAAAGAAGCATTAGTACAATTATTATCTAAATATTAATTAATAGTAAAAATCCCTAATTTTGAATTAGGGATTTTTTTAGGATAATAGTATTTGTATAAAAAATAAAAGGGAATATACTAATTGTATTAGTATCTAATCTATATTAATAATTTTTAAAATAATGATCAATTTCCCAGTCTGTAACTTGTGTTCTAAATGAATCCCATTCTATAGATTTTGCTTCGATAAAATTGAAGAAAATGTGATCTCCAAGAGCTTTTTTCATAATTGCCGAAGAACTTAGTTCTTTTAAAGCTGTATATAGAGTAGAAGGTAGCTCGTCTATTCCATTAGTAATTCTTTCTTCACGGGTCATAACATAAATATTGCTTCTTACCTCATTTGCAGGGATAAGCTTGTTTTCTATACCATCTAAACCTGCAGCAAGAATAGTAGACATTGCCAAATATGGATTAGCAGCTGGGTCAACAGATCGAACCTCTACACGTGTTGATTGTCCACGTGACGCGGGGACACGGACCAACGGAGATCGGTTAGAGGTTGACCAAGCAACGTAACAAGGAGCTTCATATCCGGGCACTAGACGCTTATAAGAGTTAACTGTAGGATTACAAACAGCTGTGAAGCTACGTGCATGTTTTAGAATTCCGGCGATAAAGTGCGAAGCAGTTTCTGAAAGACCGTTTTCGCTATTGTTATCGTAAAAACTATTTTCTCCATTGTTAAATAAAGAGACATTACAGTGCATACCAGAACCATTAATACCAAACATAGGTTTAGGCATAAATGTAGCATGTAAACCATGCTTTCTAGCTATTGTTTTTACTATAAGTTTGAAAGTTTGGATGTTATCACAAGCAGAAATTACATCATCATATTTAAAATCTATTTCATGTTGACCTGGTGCCACCTCATGGTGACTAGCTTCTATATCAAAACCAAGATTTTCTAACTCTAAAACAATATCACGACGTACGTTTTCCCCGAGATCCACAGGAGCCAAATCGAAATATCCGCCATTATCATTTAATTCCAAGCTAGGTTCTCCGTTTTCTTTAAGTCTAAATAAGAAAAATTCTGGTTCAGGGCCTAAGTTCAATGTGTCGAATCCTAATTCGTTCATTTTTGTCAAAATTCGTTTTAAATTACCCCTAGGATCTCCTGCAAAAGGTTTACCATCAACAGTGTATACATCACATATAAAACGTGCTACTTTACCATACTCACTATCCCATGAGAATACTAAAAATGTATTTAAATCTGGGTATAGGTACATATCACTTTCTTCAATACGAACAAATCCTTCTATAGATGAGCCATCAAACATCATTTTGTTATCCAAAACTTTTTCAATTTGACTTACTGGTACTTCAACATTTTTAATCGTCCCAGTAATATCTGTAAATTGTAATCTAATATATTTTACGTTTTCTTCTTTAATTTTTTTTGAAATGTCTTCTCTAGTAATTTTCTTAGTCATGTTAACTCCTTTTTTATTTGTGAAAAAATCTAACATTAAAATCTTTTCTTTTTATTATTATAAAATCTAGAAAGGTCTCCACGTCCTATAGAGCGCTCCCTAGGTAATCCACTAGGTCCAGCAAATATGTCGTTATGAATAATTTGACGTAATTGTGTAGTCTCTTTTGAAACTTCTTTTTCATTGATTATTTCATCGATAGCCTTCAAATTAAAGCCCTTTGTTAGTAAGTCTTTAATTGTTAGCAATTTATCAATGTCATTTAATGAAAATAATCTAGTATTTCCTTCGGTACGATTAGGAGTGAAAAGTTTCTTTTCTTCATAGTAACGAATTTGTCGTGCAGATAACTGTGTAATTTTTGTAACGACACTTATTGAAAAAACAGGAAGATTTTTTTGAAACTCTTTAAACCCCATCTAATCACCTCGCTTTAACTTTGTGGAATAAATATTTCTTACATATGTATCATAGCAAAAAAATATAATACTATAAAGTATATGTTAGAAAATATAACATATATATATATATAGATTATTTATAATTATAACATAAAAGTTAAATAATCTTTGGAAATAATGAAGAAAATTTTATAAAAAATAATATGATTTTTAATTGTGTTATATTTTTAATGAAGAATTTTCTAATAATTACAGAAATGTATTTAAAAATTTTAAAAATCATGATAGAATAGACTATATAACAAATAAGAAAGGGTAAACAGTATGGTAATATTTTTATCTGTTATTGTGTTCCTTGTCTCTTTTGTATTATTATTAGGAGCATATATTTTATTAGTTGCTAATAATAAAATAAAAAAGAGACGTATGGATAAGGTCTTAAAATTGATAGCAGCCTACAGTTTAGTCACAGCTTTAGTGTACTGTTATCAATATTTATATTTATAATTATGTTTGGAAGTGAAAAATTTGAAAAAAGATTCCTTGTTTAAAGGAACTGCAATGCTTAGTATTAGTTTAATATTAACGAAAATCTTAGGGGCAATTTATCTTATACCATTTTATCAAATAATTGGTGGAGAAGAACAAATGGCGCTCTACAATTATGGATATAGTTATTATGCAACAATTTTAGAAATTTCTGCTGCGGGGACACCTCTTGCAATAGCCAAATTAGTTGCAAAATATAATGCTATTGGAGCTTATAGTATTAGTAGAAGAATTTATAAAATGGGATCATTGTTACTAATAATAATGGGGCTAGTAGGTTTTTGTTTCTTATTTTTTGGCTCTGATTATATTTCTGAACAAATTTTGATAAGTAGTCAACAAAAATTTACACCAGAAGATGGAGCTTTAGTTTTAAAAAGTTTAAGTTTCGGGATACCGATAGTTTTAGTTTCAGCTGGATTTAGAGGGTTGTTCCAAGGGCATGAAGTAATGCTACCGTCTGCTATTAGCCAATTCATTGAACAAGTTGTCCGTATAGTCTTTATGCTAGGTGCAACATATGTTGTTGTTAAAGTTTTAGGTTATGGTATTGTTGAGGGGAATGTAACTGCAACATTTGCAGCAGCAGTAGGTGCAGTATTTTCCGTTCTTACTTTATTTTATTTTTATAAAAAATATAAAGTAAGTTTAGATTATAATATTATAGAGGATGAAGTAAAATTAGATATTTCCTCAGTAGAGTTAATAAAAGAATTTTTCTCGGTATCTATTCCTTTTATTTTTATAGTTGGTTTGTTTCCAATACTAAATATTATTGATCAACATAATTTTATTCATGGTATGACAGAAATAGGAAGAGCAGATATAGTAGATGGTCGTTTTTCATCCTTGCAACTTGTTAATAAAATAGTTATGATAGCTGTAGCTATAGCTCCAGCATTTTCTAGTACGTTTTTACCATCTATAACTAGATTATATGCTGTGGGAGAGAAGGCTGGCGTTAGTAACCAAATAAATAAAGTAGTGTTATCTTTAATGATGGTAGTATTGCCAGCATTGGTAGGGATGTACATTTTAGCGGATCCATTATATTCAGCATTCTATAGTAGGAACCTAATGAACTCGGAACTGTTAAGATTTTATTTGCCACTTGCAATATTATATTCTATTTACAGTTTAACAAGTGTGATAATGCAGGCAATAAATAAACAGATGATAAACTTAATTACAATAATCTTCGGACTAATAATTAAATATTTAACTATAAAACCATTGGTTATTATATTTGAGACTAATGGGGTTATATTGTCTTCTATCGTAACCTACGTAGTTATGATTATTATTAATTTAATTGTTATAAATGCGGAAGTAAGATTAAAAATTGTCGAATTTGTTAAGAAATTTATTATTCTAGCATGTAGTTGTTTTATAATGTTTATAGCAGTAGCAGCAGTTTATGAAGCTATAATATCAAACTTTGTATTAGAAGCAAAATTATCAAGTATGATATTAATCATTATTTGTGCTATATTAGGGGCGATAATTTATTTTTACAGTATTGTTAATATGGGATTTGTGGAATATTTATTTGGAAGAAAAATAACGTTGAAAACCCTTAAGAGTCTAAGGAGAAAGATATAGTGAGATTAGATAAATTCATAGGACATACTACTTCACTAAGCAGAGCAGAAGCAAAGAAAAGTATAAAAAAAGGAGTTTTAGTCAATGGTAGAATTGTTAAAACCCCAGATTTTAAAATAGATGAACTTAAGGATGAAGTTATAGTAGATGAAGAAAAGCTTATTTATCAAAAGTATATTTATATTATGATGAATAAGCCTAAGGATATAATATCTGCCACAGAGGATAATAAAATAAAGACTGTTGTTGATATTTTAGATGAGCAAGAACGTATTTTTAAACCATTTCCGGTAGGGAGATTGGATAAGGATACCGAAGGGTTAATGTTACTAACTAATGATGGGGATTTAGCACATAAACTTACATCTCCCAGAAAAGATATTGTAAAAAAATACTATGTTGAAGTATTTGGAACAGTAAAAGATGTGCATATTACATATTTTAAAGAGGGAGCAATACTTGATGATGGGTATAAATGTAAAAGTGCTATATTAGACATTTTAACCTCAAATGAAACTAGCAGTAAGGCTTATATTTATATAACTGAAGGAAAGTTTCATCAGGTGAAAAGAATGATGAAATCAATAGGTTGTGAGGTAACATATTTAAAAAGATTATCTATAGGGGAACTTGTTTTAGATGAAAATTTAAAATTAGGGGAATATAGATATTTAACAAATCAGGAACTAAAAAAATTAAAAAATTAATGGAGGGATATATTATGAATATCAATTTTAAACAAGAAGTTCAAAATCATAAGGAGGATCTACTAAAAGATTTATTTGAGTTATTAAGTATTCGTTCTATTTTAGGAACAGATATAACTGAAGAAACACCATTTGGTAGTGGACCAAGAGAAGCTCTTGATAAAATATTGTCATTTGGTGAACGTGATGGTTATAAAACTAAGTTAGTAGAAAATAAAGCAGGACATATTGAAGTGGGAGAAGGAGAAGAGTTATTTGGTATCTTAGGTCACGTTGATGTGGTTCCAGTGGTGGAAGCAGACTGGATTAGCCATCCTTTTAAACCAGAAGTACGTGATGGAAAAATTTATGCACGTGGTTCACTAGATGATAAAGGTCCAACAATGGCTGCTTATTATGCTGTTAAGCTTCTTGATAAATTAGGTGTTAAATGGAATAAACGTGTTCGTCTAATCATAGGTAGTGATGAAGAAACAGGATTCAGATGTGTTAAATCATATTTCGAACATGAAGAGCAACCAGCATTAGGGTTTACACCAGATGCAATGTTTCCTCTTGTATATGCAGAAAAAGCTCGTGTAACATTTGACCATAAATTAGATTTCAAACCTGAGGAAGGAAACTTTGATTATAAGCTTGTGAAATTAAATGGTGGACAAGTGCTAAATATGGTAGTAGCTAGTGCAAAAGCAGTTCTTAGTGGGAAAGCACAAGATATTGAAGAAAAATTTAAAAAATTCTTAGCTAGTGAAAAATTAGAAGGGGAAGTAAAAGTTTCTGATGTTATTACTTTAGTATTAAAAGGAAAAGCGGCTCATGGATCAACACCGCAATTCGGTATTAATGCAGCTACAAAACTAGCAGAATTTTTAAATACATTAAGTTTAGATATTAACGGTAAAAATTATGTAGAATATGTTGCCACACGTTTAGCTAACGACCCATTTGGTAAAGTACTAGGAATTGAATACTCTGACGATGAAATGGGAGCTTCAACATATAATCATGGAATTTTAAAATATGATTCAGTAGAAAAAATAGGTGTTATTTCAACAGACTGTCGTCATCCTAAAAACTTTGATTTAGTGTCTAAACTTGCAACATTAAAAGAGAAAAATATAGTTATAGAAGTAACAAGTACTAAGGAAGCTCACTATATTCCAAAAGATGATGAACTTGTTACAACATTAGTTGATGTATACAGAAAGCATACAGGAGATACTAAAAATGATGCTTTTGTACTTGGTGGAGGAACATACGCCCGTTGCCTTAAAAAAGGTGTAGCATTTGGTTTATTATTCCCAGGTAAACAAGATACAATGCACCAAGCTAATGAATTTCTAGAGATTGAGGATTTATTATTAGCAACTGCAATTTATGCGGAAGGTATATATAAACTTTGTTGTGAATAAAATTTTTTATAAAAATATTTATTTGTTCTAAGAAATTTTCTTTACTAGACAAGTTGAAAAAACATTCTCAAAGATATTTAGTTAAATGCTAAAAAGTTATAATTAAAATATCTTTGAGAATTTTAATTATGTAACAAAATAGTAACTTGAAAAACACATTCAAAGATTGTAAAATAAATAGTGCATTATAGTTTATATATGAGAATTTAAAGAAAGGAGTAGAAGTAAATTATGTCTAAAGAATATTATCAGATGGGCTGGACTTTAGATGAAAATTATGAAGAAGATTATTTTTGTTCACGAGATAATCGTCGTTATTTTATAAAAAAGAATACTACTCCTATGATTGCTACTCTTTCTGCGGAGGGTATAGTACCTCGCTTGCGTTGGACTAAAAGGATAAGTAATGGTGATGTTTTAATTGCTCAAGATTTTGAACATGGAAGAACGCTTGAGAAGGAAGATATGATAGATAAACGTATTCCTGAAATTCTAAAAAAAGTTCATACGTCTCCAAAGTTAAAAAAGATTATGAAGGCGCAAGGATATAAAGAAGAGACAGCTTCTAATTCACTTAATAATCTAAAAACCATTATTGCAGATGAATTGAGAAAAAATAAAAATGTAGTCGATGCATTAAACTATTTGGAGAATTTCTTGCCAGATGAAGATATAGAATATACTCCATGTCATACAGATCTTCATAAGGATAATTGGTTATTGTCTGACAAAGGAAAACTATTTTTGGTTGATTGGGAACATTCAATATTGTGTGATCCAGCAATAGACATTTCTTTTATATTATATCGCTATATACCACAAGAAAAGTGGGGAGAATGGTTGGAAATTTATGGGCAAGAACCAACGATAAAGTATAGAAGCAGATTAAAATGGTATATAACACTACAGTCTGTTATTATGATAGTTTGGTACCACGAAAAGAAACAGCTAACAGAGATGAATGCATGGTTAATATTTTTAAATAGCATTTTTAACGAATTTATATAAGCATTAAGAAGGAAAAACCTAATTAATGCTTTTATTTTTTTTATAAACGTTGTAAAATAGTATTTAGTTAAATTAAATGGAAGTTGGCTAATTTACGGAGAAATAAAATGAATATAAAAAAATATAAATTATATCTTATTGATCTCGATGGAACTATTTATAATGGTGAAAAAAAAATAAAATTTGCTGATCAATTTGTTGATTACCTAAATAAAACTAAAACAGATTACCTTTTTTTAACAAATAATTCAACAAAAGAGCCAAAAGATGTAGTTGATAAATTAAAAAATTTAGGTGTAAATACAACAGAAGAACATGTTTATACGTCAAGTGATGCTACAAAAATGTATCTTTTGAAGAAAGGATATAATAATATCTATATAATCGGCGAAAGAGGATTAAAAGATACTTTAGTAAATTTTGAACAAGAAAATACTGAAGATGTGGATGCTGTTATTGTTGGACTTGATAGAGAATTAACTTATGAAAAACTTACAGTTGCAACAAGAGCTGTTTTAGCTGGGGCAGAGTTAATAGGAACTAATCCAGATACGTTACTTCCAACTGCAGATGGTTTTATACCTAGTAATGGAGGACAAATAAAATATTTAGAACATGCTACGAGTGTTCAAGCGACAGTAATAGGAAAACCAAGTAAGATAATTATGGAATGTGCAATGGAACTTTTTGATTATAAAAAAGAGGAGATAGTTATGGTCGGTGATAACTATGATACTGATATAATGTCGGGTATAAATAGCGGAATCGATACTATCCATGTTCAAACAGGAGTAACTACTTTAGAAAACTTGAAACTAAAAAAAATACAACCAACATATTCAATAGAAGATTTATCAAAATTAATAGAAGATTAAACTGAGGAGATTACAATGATTATAAAAACAGAAGAACAATTAGAAAAAATGAAGGAAATAGGTTTTATTTGTGCAACTATTCGCGATGAAATGAAGAAAAAAGCTGTTCCGGGGGTATCTACTAAAGAATTGGATAATATCGCGAAAGAACTATTTGAAAAATATGGTGCAAAATCAGCACCAATAACAGAATATGATTTTCCAGGATATACATGTATTTCATTAAATTACCAAGCAGCACATGGTATACCTTCTAGCACAAAAATTTTAAAAGATGGAGATTTGTTAAATATAGATGTTTCAGGTTGTAAAGATGGATATTACGCTGATACAGGGGTTTCCTTTGTTGTTGGGAAAGTTGATGATAAAATGAAAGAAAAAGTATGTGAAGTTGCTGAAGAAGCATTTTTTGAAGGAATCAAACATGCAAGAGCAGGTAGTAAAATAAATCAAATAGGAAAACATATCCATAAAAAGATTAAAGAACATAAATTAGAAGTAATAGAGAATTTAACAGGGCATGGGATTGGTACGTCTCTCCATCAAGCCCCACAACATGTATTTAACTACTTTGATCCATGGGATAATTTGATTTTAAAAGAAGGAATGTGTTTAGCTGTGGAGCCATTTGTATCAACAAAGGCAAAAACAGTAACAAATACAGATAAAGATGAGTGGGAATTAGTAGCAAAAGATGGTTCTTATATAGCTCAATATGAACATACTATTGTAGTAAGAGAAAATGACGAACCACTTATCTTAACAAAAATTGATTAATCCAATATTGAAAAAAGTTGACAAGATAAAGAAAATGTTTTAAGATACTACTTATTAAAAAATATGGAGAGAAGTAAATGGCAGAGAATTTAGTAATAGTCGAGTCTCCTTCCAAAGCGAAAACTATAGAAAAATATCTAGGGAAAAAATATAGAGTAATATCTTCAAAAGGTCACGTAAGGGACCTTCCTAAAAGTAGAATGGGAGTAGAAGTACTAGATAATGGAAATGTTGATGTAGATTACATTTCAATTCGTGGGAAGGGTGATGTAATAAAAAGTTTAAAAAAAGAAGCGAAAGGGAAAAAAGTCTTTTTAGCATCCGACCCTGATAGAGAAGGAGAGGCAATAGCATGGCATATTGCACATATATTAGATTTAGATAATAAAGAAAATAATAGAATAGTTTTCAACGAGATAACAAAAGATGCAGTAAAGGATGCAATAAAACATCCAAGAAAAATAAATACGGATTTAGTACAGTCACAACAAGCAAGACGTGTTCTAGACCGTTTAGTTGGATATAATATTTCACCAGTACTTTGGAAGAAAGTTAAGCCAAAGTTATCGGCAGGACGTGTACAAAATGCAGCGTTAAAATTGATAGTAGATAGAGAAGAAGAAATCCAAAATTTTATACCTCAAGAATATTGGACTATGCCAATAGATTTTATAAAGAATAGAAAGGTTTTAACAGCAAACTTCTATTCGTATAATGGAGAAAAGATAAAGCTTGAGAATGAAAAAGATATAAGTAAAGTTCGTAAAGCTATAAAAGGCAAGACTTTTAAGGTAACGGATATTTCCAAAGCTAAGAAAAATCGTAATGCGCCTAATGTATATATTACTTCAACAATGCAACAAGATGCCTCACGAAAAATCAATTTTAAAACAAGAAAAACAATGAGTGTTGCTCAAGAATTGTATGAGGGAATAAACTTAAAAAAATTAGGAGGAGTAACAGGGCTTATTACTTATATGAGAACAGACTCAATAAGAGTATCAGATGAAGCGATAAATATGGCGAGTGAATTTATTGGAAAAAATTATGGTGAAGAATATCTTGCTACTTCTACAAAAGTTAGAAGATCTAATAAAAATGTTCAAGATGCGCATGAAGGTATACGACCAACAAATGTTAATTTTACACCAGATAGTATAAAAGAATATTTATCAAATGATCAGTATAAATTATATAAGTTAATATGGGAGCGATTTGTAGCAAGCCGTATGAGTGCTGCTGTATATGAAACAACTGCAACTACATTTGAAAATAATAAAGTAGTCTATCGCGGTTCGGAGTCAAAATTATTATTTAATGGTTTTTTAGCTGTATTAAAAGAAAAAGAAAAAGTAAAATTATTTCCAGAATTTGAAGTAGGGGAAGATGCAAAAATTAAAGAAATAAAAGAAGAACAACATTTTACTCAACCACCAGCACGTTATTCTGAAGCCAAACTTATAGCAGAACTAGAAGTATTAGGTGTTGGTAGACCTTCAACATATGCCACTATAATAGAAACACTACAAAAACGTTATTATGCTAAGCTGCAAAATAAAGTGTTTACTCCAACAGAATTAGGTACTTTGGTAAGTAAAATAACTGAAGAATATTTTCCAGATATTATAAATACTAAATTTACGGCTAATTTAGAAAATCAATTAGATGAGATTGCTGATGGAAAAGTTGAATGGGAAAAAGCTATTTTTGATTTTTATTCTAATTTTAAAAAAGATATAAAGAAAGCTGAATTAGAAATGGAGAAGGTAGAGATCAAACAAGAGCTTACTGGAGAAAACTGTCCAGAATGTAACTCTCCATTAGTATTTAAATTAGGAAAATTTGGTAAATTTATAGCTTGTTCTAATTTTCCAGATTGTAGATATACAAATACAATTCAGAAAAAAGTTGGTGTAGCTTGTCCTAAATGTCATAAACATGATGTACTAGAGAAAAAATCTAAAAAAGGAAAAGTATTTTACGGTTGTGAGGGATTCCCAAAATGTGATTTTGTAGCATGGGATAAGCCTGTAAATCGTCAATGCCCTAAATGTAACAATATTCTCTTTGAAGGGAAAAAAGGTGTTTATTGTGGGAATTGTGATTATAAAGAGGAAATAAAAAAATAATAGAGATAGAAGTCAATATTTATTATTGACTTCTATTTTTCTCAGATAAATAATTATAAGAATAGAATTGTCAGAAAATTAAGATAAATTATAAGAAAAAAATTGAATTAATTTTAAAAATCTATTGACAAATTTTTATAAATGTATTAATCTATATAACATATCATAAATTGAAATGAAATTAAAATTTTAGGAGGAGATGTAATGTTCAAATTTTTAAAGAAGCATTCATATATTTCAATCGGACTTATGCTATTTGCACTATTTTTTGGTGCTGGTAATCTAATTTTTCCAGCGTTTTTAGGACAAAATGCTGGAAGCAATCTATCGGTATCAATGATAGGATTTATTATTATGGGAGTTGGACTTCCGCTATTAGGAGTATTGGTGATGGGGTATTCAGGAGCTCAAGATTTATTAGATTTATCTAGTAGAGCGGGTAAAGTATTTGGTCTAACTTTTACAACATTACTTTATTTAACAATTGGACCATTTTTTGCAATTCCAAGAACGGGGACAACTACATATGAACTAGGGTTGTCTAGCTTTGTATCACCTGGGAATACGGTTATAGCACAAGCGGTTTTCTTAGCAGTATTTATGGGAATAACATTATGGCTATCGCTAACACCTAATAAACTTGTTGATAGAATAGGAACAGTTATAACACCAGTATTACTAATATCTATGGTAGTTTTAATTATTGCCTCATTAGTAAATCCAATGGGAAGTGCTCAAGCACCAACAGAGGCATATTCTGCAAGTTCTTCAGCATTTACTAATGGATTAATGGAAGGCTATAATACTATGGATGCGCTGGCTTCATTAGTATTTGGTATTATTGTAATTAACTCAGTTAAATTATACGGTGCAAAGACAGAAAAGCAAATCTTTTCAAATACAGCTAAAGCAGCGGTTATAGCAGCATTATTATTAGCACTAGTTTATGTATTTATCTCTAATATCGGAACAACATCAGTATCAGTGCTAGGATTACAAAAAACAGGTGCTGGAGTTTTAACTGGGGCAACTACTTATTATTTTGGAAATGTAGGTAAAATTTTATTATTCGTAATTGTCTTTTTAGCATGTTTAACAACAAGTGTAGGATTAGTAACAGCATGTGCAACTTATTTTGTAAGACTATATGATAAAGTAAGTTATAAAACTTATGTAATAGGGTTAACATTATTCTCATTTGCTGTAGGAAATTATGGGTTGGCTGCTATCATTCAAGGAGCAGTTCCAGTATTAGTTTTATTGTATCCACTAACAATGGTATTAATACTGTTAGGTTTCATTAATAATGTATTTGGTGGGAAAAAGGTTGTTTATGCTTCAACAGCATTAGTAACAGGTGCATATAGCTTATATTCAACTATCGCATCAACATTTAAATTAGCAGTTCCAGCTGTAGATAACTTTTTGGCAAAAGTTCTTCCGATTCAAGGGGATTTTGCATGGATTAATTTCGCAGTATTAGGATTTGTTTTAGGCCTAATCTTATCACTTGTAAAAAAGGAAAATTAATATTATGTAACTATTAACAGAAAGTAAGCTATCATATGTGATAGTTTACTTTTTATTTTAGGTAAATCTTTTTTGACAATAATTAAAAGCAATGGTATCATAATAAGGTACAATATAGTTATGTTTAACAAAGAATAGGATAAAAATTTAGTAAATTATATAGTATTTTGTTTAATAAAATAGGAGTCATAATGGTGCTGGAATTTAGAGAATATAAAAAGAAAATTAAGAAAAATGTTTTTCTAGAATTAGATTTTAAGGTTAATACTGGAGAAATTTTAACTATTATAAGCAATAATAGCTTGGAATTGGATATCTTAAAAGATTCTTTTAAAGGTAAAACTAGATTTAAAGGAGGAATTTTTTTTAATGACTTAGATATAAGTAGAGAAAAATTAATATTCCCTGAAGATTTTGGTTTTTATAATCATTTATCTTTAGAAAACAATATTTTGAAGATGTTAAAAATTTTAAAAGTTACAGTAAAGAGAGATAGTATTTTAGATGGATTAGAGCTATTAGAATTAGATACTAACAAAAAGTATCAGCAATTATTAGAAAATGAAAAAATAAAATTTCATATTTTGTTTTCTGTTTTACTTAATCAAAATGTTTTAATACTAGATTATTCAAAGGATATTTTAACAGAACTTGATAAAAAGTTATTAAAAGAATTAATTCTAAAACAATCTAATAATGCTAATGTTGTAGTTCTGGATACAATGTTAAATCAGTATAATAATATTGCTGATGATGTTTTAGTTATTTCTGATGGTGAAAAATCTTATTATGGACTATTGGATGATTTATTAATAATCAAAAAATTAGTAGCGATAAGTGTATCACATCAAGGGGATTTAGATAATATATTACAAGATTATCAATATACAATTTATAATGATAAAGAAATTGTAGTAAGAGAAGAAGTACTTGAAGATGTTGTCTATCTATTATTGAAAAATAATATAGAGATATCTCAAATAAGAAATCTTGGTGAAAGAATAAAATTATATGAAGGGGAGAGAGTATTATAATGATATTTTTATTGGAATTTGGGAAGCTTTTTAAAAGAAAGTTTAATTATATATTTGGGATAATTATATTGCTTATTAGCTTTCTCCTTATATATAAAATAAGTAGTTTAGCAGGATATTATTCTTTAGACGAAGTAGACTTTATATTTAAATTTATATTTAAAATATTATTAGTATTAATAATTTTTCTAATGGGAATAAACCATATTTATTCTTATAGAGAGGATTATACAACTAAAGTAAGTTCTCTTTTAGAATTAGCTAGAAAAAAAACTTTAAGAGATTTTTTAGCAGTTATTGCTAATTTAATTTATTTTGTTATTTATTATTTAGTATTACTTGGAGGAATAGTTCTAATAATATTCTTTATTAATAAAACTAATTTTATAAAAATAAAGAATATTGTTTTTTCAAATATACAGAATACAATAGCATACTTATTAATAGTTTTATTGTTACTACTATTAGCAAATTTAGTATTTTTATTTACTTTAACATTATTTAATAATACAAATTTAGCAATTTCACTATCATTACTGTACTTTATAGGTGGGGCAGTTATTGCTCAGGCGTTAGAAGATAGAATTTCATTTTTATCTGAAAGAATAGATAATAGTATTCTTACTATATTTGATAGAACGTTTAATAGTTTAAATCAATTTATAGAATTTAATTTAGCTAATTTTTTACCGTTGATATTAAATATAATAGGTTTAGTTATAGTTGTCTTTATAGTGAAATTGGTGAAGAAAGTTATTTAGAGAGAAGAGTTATATGGATACACAAATATTAATACAATATATTATAGTTTTATTAAGTTTAATAATTTTAGAAGGGTTACTTTCAGCAGATAATGCAATTGTATTAGCTGTCATGGTAAGACACTTACCGTATAAAGAGCAGAAGAGCGCTTTAATGTATGGCTTAATAGGAGCACTTATTTTCAGAATTACAGCTATTTTTCTAATCACATTACTTGCTCAATATTGGCAAATTCAGGTTTTAGGTGGTTTATATCTACTATACATGGCAGGAAATCACATTAAAGAATTCTTTGATAATAGAAAACAATCAGATGAAACGGAAGAAACAAAAACGCCTAAAAAACAAAGTGGTTTTTGGATGACAGTTTTAAAAGTAGAATTAACAGACATAGCTTTTGCAATTGATTCTATTTTAGCAGCTGTAGCTATTGCAATTACCCTACCTCATATTTCTGAAACAAAAATAGGGGGAATTAATCTTGGACAGTTTTCTGTTATGGTAATTGGAGGATTTATCGGTGTAGTTATTATGAGATATGCTGCCAATGCTTTTATAAAAATATTAGAAAAGAAACCTGGATTAGAAATAGCTGCATTTTTAATTGTGGGTTGGGTTGGTATAAAACTTTTTGTTATAGCTGCAGCCCATCCTAAAGTGGCTCTTATTTCAGAACATTTTCCACATTCGACATTATGGACGGTAATTTTTTGGATAGTCCTTTTAGGTCTTTTAGTGTGGGGAGTTCTTATTTCTAAAAAATTTGAGAAAAAATAGTATACAAGGGTCAGAGAATTCTCTGGCTTTTTTGATATGGAAATATAAGGATATCTATGATATAATTTTTAATTGTATTGATAACTAGGAAATATTTAAGGAGATGAAATATATGGCATTTGATGGTTTTTTTATAAGAAAATTAGTAGGAGAAATAGAGGAAAACATACTAGGAGCACATATTAATAAAATTAATAATATTTCAACTGATGAATTTATTCTAACTATTAGGAAAAGAAAAAACTTTAAATTGTTATTATCAGCAAGTTCTAGTTCATCTCGTTTTCAGTTGACAAAAAATACTTATGAAAATCCTAATACACCATCTAATTTTTGCACAGTCCTTAGAAAATATTTAATAGGCGGAATTATTCAAAATATTGAGCAAATTAATAATGATCGTATTATCATATTGAAAATTAAAAATTTTGATGAGTTAGGGTATGAAAAATATTATTATTTAATAACTGAACTTATGGGAAAACATTCTAATATTATTTTAACCGATGATAATAAAGTAATAATTGAATCGTTGAAAAACAGTTATAGTATAGATTATAAACGCTCAACAATTGCTAATATGAATTATATACTTCCTCCAACAGAGTCAAAATATAATCCATTTGACTTTGATAGTTATAAAAATTTAGAATTTAACTATAGTGATAAAAGATTTTTAATGAAAAACTTTTATGGAGTATCAGCGTTATTAAATAATTATTTTATTGCTAAACAAATAGAATTTGAGGAAGAGTTCAAAAGTTTTTGTTGTAATTTAGAAATTTATTATAGTCCTATATTGCTAGAAAAAAATGGGAAAAAAGATTTTTACTTTTTTGATGTAGATACCGGTGAGAATAATATAAAATTTGCTTCACTATGTGATTTGCTTGACTTTTATTATTTAGATATAGCTAAATCTAATATTAATAAAAGTACAGATAAAAGACTATTTGATTTTATAAAAACAAAGTTGAATCGCTTAAGTAAAAAACTAGAAATTTTGAATAAGGAATTGATTGAGGCTGAAAGTAAAGAAGACTATAAATTGAAAGGGCAATTGCTTATCTCAAATATTTATATGTTTAAAAAGAGTGTTCCAGAAGTTGTGACATTGCCAAATTTTTATAGTGAAGAATTCGAGGATATAAAGATAGAATTAGATCCTAACTTAACTATAGAAAAAAATTCAGACAGATATTTTAATCTTTATAAAAAAAATAAAAGAACAATTGAAAATCTATATGAGCAAATAAAAATTACAGAAGAAGATATAGTTTATTTCGAAACTCTACAATTTCAAGTAGAAAACGCTGATAAATCTGATTTAATAGAAATAAAAGAAGAGTTGATAAACTCAGGATTATTAAAGGAAAAAGTTTCAAATTCGAAGAAAAAAAATAAGAATAATTACTTTGTAATTAACTATAATGGAATAGATATTTATGTTGGGAAAAATAATATTCAAAATGATGCAATTACAAATAAACTCGCACGCCGTGATTATCTTTGGTTTCACGCAAAAGATATTCCAGGAAGTCATGTTGTAATTTTTAATAATAACCCAGATGAAAAAACAAAAGAAGTAGCGGCGATGTTGGCTGGATATTTTTCTAAATTTAAAAATGAAGATAGAGTTGCTGTAGATATGACACTTATAAAAAATGTGAAAAAAATATCAGGAGCAAAACCCGGGATGGTTACTTATACTGGGCAAAAAACAATTAAACAAAAAATAGATAAGATGTTTATTAACGAATTAATAAACAATAAATTTGTTTAATACTTAACTCTAAAAGATTTTGTATTTTAGAGGAAGTTACTATGGAAATTTGTAAATACATGCTATAATAGTTTAATTTTTATAAGTTTTGTGGTATGATAAATAGATAATAAATGTGTAGAAGGATACGAGAAATGGAGAAAGGATTATTAATAGTTCTATCAGGACCATCAGGTGTAGGTAAAGGTACTGTAAGGAAAAGAATTTTTGAAAGTAATGATGTAGGCTTTGAATATTCTATTTCGATGACTTCAAGAGGAATGAGGCCAGGAGAAAAAGAAGGTGTTGATTATTTTTTCAAAACAAAAGAAGAATTTGAAAAATTAATTGAACAAGGTGAACTCTTAGAATATGCACAATATGTGGATAATTACTATGGGACACCTGTAAGATATGTAAGGGAAACTATGGATAAAGGGAAAGATATCTTTTTAGAAATAGAAGTACAAGGAGCTGGTCAGGTAAAAAGTAAGATACCTGATGCGCTATTTATTTTTTTAGCACCACCAAGTATAGCAGATTTAAAAGATAGGTTAAAAGGCCGTGGAACAGAAAGTGATGATGTAATAGAATCACGTGTAGCTAAAGCTAAAAAAGAAATAAATATGATGCATTTATATGATTACGTAGTGGAAAACGATGAAGTTGATAAGGCTGTCGAAAGAATAAAAGCTATTATTCTAAGTGAGCATTTAAAACGTGAACGTATAGAGATGAAATATCGTCGTGCACTGTTAGAATTAGAAGAAATGTAGGAGAAAAGAATGTTATATCCAAAATTAGATGTATTAAAATCAAAAGTAAATTCAAAATATATGTTAGTATCATTAGCAAGTAAAAGAGCAAGAGAACTATTTGCTAATCCTGAAACAGCAAAACTAGAAGAATATGTTTCTCATAAGGAAGTGGGAAAAGCACTAGAAGAAATTGCAGAAGGTAAAATTTCAGTTTTAGAAAAATAATAGTTTACAAAAATATTATTTTAGTGTAAAGTAATATAAGTATTTTTCTTTGAGTGATCGCGGTGTATTTCGCTGAGGAAAGTCCATACTCACACAAGCTGAGATGCTTGTAGTGTTCAATGCTAAACGAAAAAATAAGTTTAGGCACCATTAGGTGACGGCAGAAAGTATAACCTAAGTACATGTATATGGTTATATATCTTGAAAGTGCCACAGTGACGAAGTTCTTATAGAAATGTAAGAAGTGGAACGCGGTAAACCCCTTGAGTGAGCAATTCAAATTTTGGTAGAAGCACTTATTTCGCAGAAGTGAATGTAGAAATAGGAAATATGTATGTATTTAGACAGATGATCACAGCTATTTTTACGAGAGTAGACTAGTCTTGTTTGAGTAAGAATAGACACAGAATATGGCTTATGATAAGAAAAATAACTAGTTCTAGGGGCTCTTAGGAGCCCCTTTTTTTAAGGAGGAAGAAATGAAATTTAATTTAGTAGCAACCACACCGATGGGAATTGAAGCGATAGTAGCAAAAGAAGTACAAGATTTAGGATATGAAACCAAGGTAGAAAATGGTAGAGTATATTATTCAGGTGATAAAAGAGCAATAGTACGTTCAAACCTTTGGTTAAGATGTGCAGATAGGGTGAAAATTGTTGTTGCACAATTTCCAGCATACACATTTGAAGAGTTATTTGAAAAAACAAAAGAAATAGACTGGGATAAGTATCTGCCAGTTGATGCTAAGTTTCCAGTAGATGGACGTAGCCACAAATCGGCACTATTTAGTGTATCCGACTGTCAATCAATTGTAAAAAAGGCAATAGTAGAAAAAATGAAAAAAAGTTATGGAGTTACAGGCTGGCTAACTGAAACAGGAGAAAGATATCGTTTAGAAATAATAATGCTGAATGATATTGCTACAATCTTATTAGATACATCTGGAGATGGACTTCATAAGCGTGGCTATAGAGCTAAGCAAGGGACAGCTCCACTAAAAGAAACTCTAGCTGCTGCAATGGTAAAATTAACTAATTGGAAAGGGGAAACTCCTTTATATGACGTGTTTTGCGGATCTGGTACGTTACTAATAGAAGCGGCGATGTTAGCACAAAATATGGCGCCAGGCATAAATCGCAATTTTGATTTTGAGAAATGGCCATGGATGCCAAAATCTCTGGTAGATGAAGAAAGAAATAAAGCTGAGGAAGCAATAGACTATGAGAAAGAATTAGAGTTATATGGTTCCGATATCGATCCTAAAATGATTCAAACTGCAGAAAACAATGCAGAGGAGATTGGGTTGGCAGGTGTGATAAAATTTAAGCAAATGTCTGTTTATGATTTTGTTGTAAAAAGAGAAACTGGATGTGTCATTGCCAATCCACCTTATGGTGAACGTCTAGGTGAGAAAAAAGAAGTTGAGGCAATGTATAAATATCTGGGAAGTCAATTGAAAAATCAAAAATATTGGTCATTGTATTTATTAACTTCTCACAAAATGTTTGAACATTTATATGGGAAAAAAGCAACTAAGAGAAGAAAATTATTTAATGGATCTATAGAATGTACTTATTATCAGTATTGGGGAGAGAAATTAAGATAATAATTGACAATTATAATAATATATTTTAGAATTAGATTGAGGATAAAAGTTTTACATAATAACACAAAGAAAAGAGAGGTAGAGGGGTTATGCATTTAACAAAAAGTACTGAACAAGCAATTTGTATTATGGTAATGTTGTATCTTCAAGATAGACATGTTTTTCTTAATTCAAAAGAAATTAGCCAACGCCTTAATATATCTCCTACGTATTTAAAAAAAATTATGAGAAAATTGGTTCTTCATGATTTAGTAAAAGCTAATACTGGTATAGGAGGAGGATATAAATATAGAACTAATAAAAAAGTTTCTTTATATGATATTTATGTCGCTCTAAATGGAGAAGTGGAAATTTTTGTTTTAAAAACGGACTATGTTTCTAAAATATTTGAGGGCGCATTAGCTGTTGATAAGAGATATAAAAAATATCTTAATAAGGTTAATTCTATTAATCAATCGATTAAAAAATCATTGGAAGAAATTACAATAGATAATTTAGTAGAAGATATTTTAGAAGAAAACTCTAGGATACGATTAGACTGGAATAATTGGGAAGAGGAATTTGAAAGAGTGAATGTCTTCTTTAAAGGATAAAAAAATGAATGGTATAATACCATTCATTTTTTTATCCTTTATTTTTTAATTTATAGTGCAGAAGAGAAGTCTTCTATAAATTTATCAATATTTTCGAAATCTTCATCGCTATCAGCTTCAATTTCAATTTTTAGATTTTGTGTAGGGTTAGTAGCACCAGTTTTAGCAATTTGATCATCGAATTGGTCGACGCAAACGCAGAATTGCTCATAAACAGTATCTCCTGTACCGATAACCCCATAAGTTTTACCACTGAAATCTTTTTTACCAAGTGCTTCAAAGAATTCTTCCATTTCTTCAGGAAGATCTCCTTCGCCATAAGTATAAGTAGCAATAATGAATGCATCAGCATCATCTAAAAAATCAAAATCTACCATATCTTCAATGAATAATTTTTCAATTTCTAAACCTTTTTCTTCTTCAAATTTTTCTATTATTAAGTCTGATAGCATTTCTGTATTACCAGTTAAACTAGCATATACTAATTTTATGTTCACTAATATCACTCCAATTCTAATTAAAATTTATTATCAACTAACTAGTATTATAACCTATATAAAGAAAATAGTAAATATAAGACAAGGAAGTTTTTTAGTTTCAAGCATATAAGTTGAAAAGTTATTTTATTAGTGGTTTAATAATATACATCTTTTATTTATGGAGGTATACTATGGAAAATGAATTTATTCGTTTCCGCTCTATCTGTAGTTGTTGTGAGATTAATTAATAAGTTTACACAACAAAATTATAGAAAGATGAATTAGGAAATCTGATTCATTATGAGGTACAATAGAATGGGAAACAAGTTTACATTTTTTGAAAAGTTTATTATGATTTCTACTAAGGAGACATTATTATTCTTAGTATTGCTTTTTGCACTATTTTATTTCATGTATTATTTAGCTAAAATACGTGTTAGTTCGGCAAAAAGAACGTTATTGGCAACAGCCATAGGATTAGTACTTGGGATTGTAATTCAAGCATATTCGGGATTTAGTGACGATCCAACAAAAATAAAATATGTTGCAGAAATTACAAAATGGTATTCGCTATTCGGGAATGGATTTATTGATTTAATTAAAATGTTAATTATTCCATTGGTATTAGTATCAATTATTAATGTTATTGTTAATATAAATGCTAATACAGATATAAAAAAATTAACACGTTTTACATTAATAATCACTCTAGGGATGGTAGCAATAAGTTCAGCAGTTGGTTTTTTAGTAGGAACAGTATTTAAATTAGGAAGCAATTCTATAATATTAGGTAGTGGTGAAAGTAAAATAAAAGAAGTAAAAGATGTGGTAACTATTTTACGCGGATTAATTCCATCGAATCCTATTAAGGCTATGGTTGATTTTAATGTTATCGGTATCGTTATTTTTGCTATGTTCATAGGTATAGCAGCAAGGTATATCCAAAATAAGGATAAAGATAAAGTTGACTCGTTTGTAGGTTATATAGCAAACCTTCACGCCATAGTATCTCGTGTTACAGTTATGATTATAAAGTTATTGCCATATGCTGTAATTCCATTATTGGCGAATACAATTGCTCAACGTGGATTGAAATCTATTAAAGATGTATTGCTGTTCATTGTATTACTTTATTTAGCAGTAATTATTCAATTTATAATTCAAGGATTATTTTTGGTATTTCATGGATTATCTCCAATTACATATTTTAAAAAAGCAAGCAAAGCATTAATCTTAGCGTTTACATCACGTTCAAGTGCAGGGACATTACCACTAACTATCAATACTCTTACAAAAGAGTTAGGTGTTAATCAATCAACTGCAAACTTTGTAGCTTCATTTTCTTCTACAGCAGGAATGCAAGGGTGTGCTGGTATTTATCCAGCGATGTTAATAGTATTTTTAGCAAATGCTAATGGTATAGCTATTGATGCTACATTATTTGTTATGTCAATTATAGTTGTGACTCTTGGTTCAGTAGGGATAGCAGGTGTACCAGGTACAGCAATTACGGCTGCATCAGTTTCAGTTAATGGAGTAGGATTTGGAGCATTCTTTAATCAAATTAATCCAATTTTAGCAGTAGATCCAATTTTAGATATGGGACGTACTTGCTTAAATGTAAGTGGTGGAATGACAAATTCTATTATGGTTGATAAACATCTTAAATTATTTAATAAAGAAGAATTTGATAGATTTGAAAAATAAAAAGTATAGAGATTCGGAATCGCAGTACAAATTTGTATTGCGATTTTTTATTTATAGATAGTCTACAAAGTATATTATTCGTATTTTTTATATGGTTATGATAATATAATAAAGGTAAAAATTAGTAATGTATCAAAATTTTGGTCAAAGCATTATTTTGCAATTACGTTAAAATATATGGAGGCACTATGACTAAATTTTTAAAAGAATATGATATTATTGTAATTGGTGGAGGCCATGCTGGAATTGAGGCCGCGTACGCTGCGAGTAGAAAAGGTGTAAAAACTCTTATGGTTACAATTAATTTGGATACAATTGGTTTTATGCCGTGTAATCCAAGTGTGGGAGGTCCTGCCAAAGGAATAGTTGTTCGTGAAGTTGATGCACTTGGAGGACTGATGGGACGTGTTGCAGATAAGACAAATATCCAAAGTAAAATGTTAAATACAGCAAAAGGTCCAGCTGTTCGTGCATTAAGAATGCAATCTGATAAAGTAGCTTACCAGACTGAAATGAAACGTATTTTAGAAGAAACACCTAACTTAGATATTGAACAAGCGATGGTTCGAGAGTTAATTATTGAAGATAATAAAGTAGTTGGTATAAAAACTATGTTAGGAACAGCCTATAAAGCGAAGGCGATTATTATCACGACGGGGACCTATTTACGCGGAGAAATAGTTATTGGAGATGTAAAATATTCATCAGGCCCAAATCACCAAATGCCATCAATCGATTTAGCAAAACAATTAGAAGAATTAGGATTTGATTTAGTAAGATTTAAAACAGGGACACCTCCGCGTGTTAATGCAGATAGTGTAGATTTTTCGCAAACTACAATTCAACCAGGGGATAATGAAAAATATGCATTTAGTTATGAAACAACGGAATATGTTGAAAATCAAATCCCATGTTGGTTAACTTACACAAATACGACTACCCATGAAATAATAGATAGAAACCTTGGTCGTTCAGCGATGTATTCAGGTGTAATAAAAGGAACAGGACCAAGATATTGTCCAAGTATTGAAGACAAATATGTGAGATTTAATGATAAAGAGAGACATCAATTATTTTTAGAACCTGAAGGGCGTAATACGAAAGAGATATATATTCAAGGATTATCAACATCGTTACCTGATGATGTTCAGCATGACATGGTTAGAAGTATAGCTGGATTAGAAAATGCAGTAATTATTAGAAATGGATATGCTATAGAATATGATGCGGTAAATCCTATGACATTATGGCCAACTTTAGAAACAAAACTAATAGATGGACTGTTTACTGCTGGTCAAATTAATGGGACAAGTGGATACGAAGAGGCAGCTGGTCAAGGGATTATGGCTGGGATTAATGCAGCGTGTAAGGTTTTAGGTGAAGAACCTATGATTTTAGGACGCGATGAAGCATATATTGGAGTGTTGATTGATGATTTAGTGACTAAAGGAACTAATGAGCCATATAGATTATTAACATCGCGAGCAGAACATAGATTGTTATTGCGACATGATAATGCAGATATGCGTTTAACAGAAAAAGCATATAATTATGGTTTAGTGACAGAAGAAAGATATGAGAAATTCTGTAAAAAACGTCAAGCAGTAGCAGATGAAATCGAAAGGCTAAAAACATTTAGAATAACACCAACGGCAAAAACATTAGAAAAATTAGCAGAACTAAATAGTGCAGAAATAAGAGATGGGATACTAGCAATTGATATGTTAAGACGCCCTGAGTTGAGTTATAAAAGTGTTATGTATTTAGCTGATGATTCTACTACATTGCCTAAAGATATTATTGAACAAGTAGAAATAGAAGTTAAATATGAGGGATATATAAAAAAATCTTTACAACAAGTAGAAAAACTTAAAAAAATGAATGCGATGAAAATTCCAAATGATTTAGACTATGATGAGGTACCAAGTTTAGCAATAGAAGCGCGAGAAAAACTTAAAAAGGTTTTACCATTAACTATAGGTCAAGCTTCTCGTATTTCTGGAGTAAATCCAGCTGACATTTCTATCCTATTAGTTTTCTTAGAACAAAGAAGAGGAATGAATAATGAATAAAGAACAATTCTATAAAAAAGTTGAAGGAAAGACGAATATAATTCTTAGTGATATTCAAAAGAAGCAATATGAGAAATATTTTGAATTAGTAGTAGAGTGGAATCAAAAAATTAACTTAACTGCAATAACTGAAGAAGAAGAATTTTATACTAAACATTTTTATGATTCAATCTCACTTTCCTTTTATAGAGACTATAATAAAGTACAAAGTATTTGTGATGTAGGAAGTGGTGCAGGATTTCCTTCTATTCCACTTAAGATATTATATCCGAATTTGGAGGTAACAATAGTTGATTCATTAAATAAGCGCATTAAATTTTTAAATCTACTTCAAGAGGAATTGGGATTGACAAATTGCAACTTTATACATGCACGTGCAGAAGAAGTTGGTCAAGATAAAAATTTTAGAGAAAGTTTTGAAATAGTAACAGCTAGGGCGGTTGCTCGTTTAAATGTTTTAGTTGAACTATGCCTACCATTAGTAAAAAAAGGTGGTTATTTCTTGAGTTTAAAAGCACAAAAGGCTGAAGAAGAAACTGATGAGGCAATAAATGCAATAAAGCTTTTGGGTGGTAAATTAGAGCAAGATATAGAATTTGATGTAGAAGGTGAAGAACGTCATATACTAGAGATAAGAAAAGCTAAAGAGACACCAAATAAATATCCAAGGAAAGCTGGAATACCTAATAAAAAACCATTAAAAAAGTAGTTCATTGAAATTTCAATGAACTACTTTTTTAACTATAAAAGTTAATTCAGAGGAAATAAAAGAAAAGTTTAATAAATTTTCGAAAAATTCTTTACTTTTTTTTGATTTTATATTATTATAGTATAATAATATAAAAGGAGGATATATATGACAAAAAAAGTAAAGAATTTTCTTAACATAATTTTGAATGGTACAGCACTAGGAGTGGTAGCTGGTTTAATTCCAAATGCAGTATTGAGTACATTATTTAAATATCTAGGAACATTATTTGCACCTAGCTTATTTACTACATTATCGCAAGCAATGTATTTATTACAATTCTCGATTCCTGTATTAGTTGGAGTTATTGTAGGGCAGTCTTTAAAATTCAAACCTTTAGAGTCGTCTGTGCTAGGAGCAACAGTTTTAGCGGGAAGTGGTTCATTGACTTATAATGCTGCTAATAAAGCTTGGACAGGTGTGCCGATGGGGGACTTATTCAATGTAATGCTAGTAGCTATTATAGGGGCATTACTTATTTCGTTGGTAAAAGATAAATTTGGTGCAGTAACAATTATATTTCTTCCAATAATTGGTGGATTAGTAGCAGCTTTTGGTTTAGTAACATTACCTTATATGAAAGGTTTAACTAAACTATTAGCAACAATTATATTTGAGTTTACTACGCTACAACCAATCTTAATGTGTATGTTGATAACTATGGCTTTTGCATGTTTGATTGTAACACCTGTATCAACAGTAGCAATGGGTATAATTTTATTTACAAATGAAAATTATATAGGTGCTGGTGCAGCAACATTGGGACTAGTTTCTGCGGCAGCTGTATTAGCGATAGGGACATTTAGAGCTAATAGTAAAGGAGCTACAGCAGCGATTATTTTAGGAGCCATTAAACTAATGATGCCAAACTGTGCGAGAAAACCTCAATTATTTTTAACCATTTTAACTACTGCTGCAATAACTGGGATTTCTGGCTATTTCCTAAACATTGTAGGAACGCATGAAAGTGCAGGTTTTGGTATTATCGGATTGATTGGCCCTCTAAAATCATATGAGATGACTCACGGAGGTTTATTACAAATAGTTTTAGCGTTTTTTGTGATTCCTTTCGGAGTGGCATTCTTAGCTGATAGATTCTATTGTAATGTTTTAAAATTATATACAGTAGATGCATACAAACCAGAAAATCTATAGAAGATTCGACATTAGTCGATTCTTCTTTTACAAAAATTTGTAAACGCTAACAAAAAAATGAAAATTTATAATTAAAATTATGAAAAATTAATATTTTATCAAAAAATAGAGAATTAAATAAGGAGGCTATTATGAGAATTTTATTTGTGGGTGCAGGAGCATTGGGATCAAGATTTGGGTATATGTTATTCAAAAACGGGGAAGATGTGACTTTTGTAGATACATGGAAGGATCATGTAGAAAATATCACAAAAAATGGTTTGAAAGTTATTATTGATGATAAAGAGCTTGGTAATTACTATATACCTACATATTATCCTGATGAAATTTCGGGAGAATATGACATAATTTTTGTAGCTACAAAATCAATGCAGTTAAGAAGTATGCTAGAAAAAGTAAAACATTTAATTCACAAAGATACAAAAGTTATTTGTGTTTTAAATGGATTGGGACATGTAGATACTTTGAGAGATTTTGTAGATGAGAAAAATATATTAATAGGTGTTACTGTATGGACAAGCGGATTGGGAGGCCCAGGTGTTTTAAAAGCTTATGGTTCAGGAAAAACTGAGATAAAACAGGTGAAAGAAGATAATTTGGATAAAACTTTACAAATTATAGATCGATTAAACCAAGCGGGGTTAAACTTAAATTATTCAGATAATACTTATCAATCAATTTGGCATAAAGTAGGACTAAATTGTGTTTTAAATACATATTGTACATTGATAGATTGCAATATAAATCAATATGGTAATTATGAAAAAAATTTAGAGTTAACTCGTGCTGTCTTAGATGAAGTAACAGCGGTTGGACGAGCAGAAGGTATTGATGTTAAACAAGAAATAATTGAGAAAAATATAGAAAACTGTTTTGATCCGAAAACAGCAGGATTACACTATCCATCATTATATCAAGATATGAAAAATGGTAGATTAACAGAAATAGACTATTTAAACGGAGAAGTCTCTCGTTTAGGAAAAATTCATAATATTCCTACACCGGTATGTGACGTAATCACTTTGATGATACATTCGAAAGAGTCGGTTAACGGGAATAAATAATAAGTAATATAAATAAGAGCCTTTGATTAAATAAGAGATAATCAAAGGCTCTTGTTTCTGAAATATCAATGTTTTACTTGTATTTTTATGCTAAAAAAGGTATAATAATTCGTATGTTCATTTGTCTATTTTTAAATAGGAGGAAAAAGATATGGCATTAGAAATTAATAATGATCTAGGACACGTTTCTATCAGTGATGATGTGATTGCATCAGTTGCTGGAAGTACAGCTGTAAGTTGTTACGGAATTATAGGAATGGCTAGTAAAAATCAAGTTAAAGATGGAATTACAGAAATATTAGGTAAAGAAAATTATTCTAAAGGAATAATTGTAAAAAAAGATGATGGTAAATTAGTGATTGATTTATACATTATTGTTATGTATGGAACAAAAATTTCAGAAATTGCTAATAATGTTCAATCTTCAGTAAAATACCAAATTGAAAAAACATTAGGTGTTAAAGTGGATGAGGTTAATATCTTTATTCAAGGCATCAAGGTGAATAAATAGGAGGAAAGATAGTGGAAAAGATAAATGGCCTTGTTTTAGCTAAAATGATAGACTTAGGTGCTAGAAATTTAGCTAAAAATGCAGAAAAAATAAATTCATTAAATGTATTCCCTGTTCCAGATGGAGACACAGGAACAAACATGAACCTATCTATGTCTTCAGGAGCTAAAGAAACAGCAGCTAATACTGTTGAAAATATTGGAGAACTAGGAAAATCATTCTCTAAAGGGTTGTTAATGGGTGCTCGTGGTAATTCAGGAGTTATTCTTTCTCAATTATTTAGAGGGATGTCACAATACATTGTTGACAAGAAAGAAATTGATTCTAAAGAATTTGCTGCCGCAATTCAAAATGGTGTAAGCATAGCTTATAAAGCTATAATTAAACCGGTTGAAGGTACTATTTTAACAGTAGCTCGTGAAGCAGCAGAAGCAGGAGTTAAAAAAGCTGAAAGTACAACATCTGTTATTGAAGTAATGGAAGCTATCTATGCGGAAGCACAAGAATCACTTAAGAGAACACCAGACCTATTACCTATTTTGAAAGAAGTAGGTGTTGTCGACTCAGGAGGACAAGGACTTGTTTGTGTATATCAAGGCTTTGTTGCTGCTCTTAAAGGAGAAGAAATCGACGGTTTAGATGCAGTTGAAACAAATATAGTTGATATGCAATTTGAAGATGATCATGACATGGACTTTATGAGTCCAGAAGATATAGTTTATGGTTTCTGTACAGAATTTACTGTTCGTCTTGATAAAGATAAAAAAGAATTTGATGAAGATCAGTTCCGTAAAGATATGAGTGAGTTTGGAGATTCGTTACTTGTTATTTCAGATAGTGAGTATGTAAAAATTCACGTTCACACTGAGACTCCAGGAGAGGTGTTTAATTATGGACAACAATATGGAGAGCTTATAAAAATTAAATCAGATAATATGCGTGAGCAACATAGAGAAGTTTTAAGAAAACAAGAATCTAAACAAGCAACTACTTCAAAAGAAGTTAAAGAGCAAGCTATGATTTCTATTTCAATGGGAAGTGGATTAAGTAAAGTTTTAACTTCAATGGGCGTTGATTATGTAGTTGAAGGTGGTCAAACTATGAATCCTTCAACAGAAGATATTATGAAAGCTATAAAAGAAGTAAATGCTAAAAATATCTATATTTTCCCTAATAATAAGAATATTCAACTTGCAGCTAAACAAGCAGCAGAGTTAGCAGAAGAAAATGTTTATGTTGTGGAAAGCAAGACAGCTCCTCAAGGATTGGCTGCAGTAATGGTATTTAATCCTAATGTTAGTCCAGAAGAAAACTTTGCAAACATGCAAGAAGTATTAGGGACAGTTAGTACTTTAGAAGTAACTCATGCTGTTCGTGATACGCATATTGAAGGTGTTGAGATTAAAAAAGATGAATTTATGGGGATTCGTGATGGGAAAATTGTAGTTTCTAATTTATCACTTAACACTGTATTAGAAGAATTATTAGAGAAATCTATCGATGAAGACAAAGAAATCGTAACTATTTACCTAGGTGAAGAAAGTACAGATGAATATACGGATTTCTTAGAAAAATTAATCGAAGATAAATATCCTGATGTAGAAGTTGAGCTTGTAGAATCAGGACAACCAGTATATCCATACATCATAGGATTAGAATAAAAAATTATTTTTTGTTAACAAAGTAGCATTAATCTTATTTAGATTAATGCTACTTTAAAGTTAATTACTTACAATTGTATAATATAATTATGAAAGGAGGATGTTATGGTAGATATATTAATTGTATTACTTCTTTTTGCAGGAGCCTATCTAGGTTATAAACGAGGACTTATAATGCAACTTTTTTATTTAGGAACAATTATAATAGGTTATCTTGTTTCTATGTTGTTCAGTTCCCGTTTAGCTTATTTATTTACAGGATTAATTCCAATACCTGATAATGTATCAGAAGGATTAAATGGGATTTACCAAAATCTTAATATTCCTACAGCTTATTATAGAGTTATTTCGTTTATTGTGATATTTATTGTGATTCGATTGATAATTCAAGTTTTAGCTTCTATTTTTGGATTAATAAGAAAATTACCTTTAATAAAGACAACGGATAGATTTTTAGGTGCTATTTTAGGTTTTGTAGAAATTTATTTGATAATCTTTCTAATTCTTTATGTTGGAACAATTTTACCAACATCAGAATGGAAAACAACAATTTTCACTAATTCAACACTTCCAGAGTATATTTTAGAAAACACACCAATATTGTCAAAACAGCTAATAAGCTTATTCTTCGATAGATAGAATATTAATAGAGTAATAGTTAAATTATTTAAATTATTACTCTATTTTTCTGTTTAATAAAATTGTTAAAAGAATATATTTAGTGTATAATAGTTTTTGTTGAATATAAGAAAATATTATGTTTGAAGGGGTGAAAATTAATTGGATAAGATGATTCGAAAAAAATTGAATTTAGATTTAGTATTAAAAGATGTAGAAAAATATTGTTATTCAGAAATATCTTATGAAAAAATAAAAAATCTTGAATATATAAGTGATTTTGATAAGTTACTAGAAGTCCATAGAGAAAATGAAGAAGCATATGAATTGCTAAGAAAATACCCAAATGAATTTCGTTTAAAAATTTACAATTATGAAGCGAGCGTTAAAAAATCTAAAATAGATAGTGTTCTTTCAGAAAAAGATTTATTTTACATTTTAAGGAATGTTATCGTTTATGATAGATTTACAAAGCGTTTTGAAGGAATAAAAATTCAAGAAAATAAATCTTATAGAAGTTTAGATAAGTATATAGAAAAACTAGATAACTTTGAAGATTTAGAGAAATACTTAGATAGAATAATTGATGAAGACGGCTATATTAGACCGGATGCATCATTAGAATTGAAAAATATAAAAGCAAATATTGCCAAATTAAAAACTAAAAGTGACCAAGTATTAAAAAATATAATAAGAGCAAATGTGAAAAAATTAACAGAGGCTATTGTTACTAAGCGTAATGATCGTGATGTAATTTTAGTTAAACCAGAACATAAGAATGATTTTGGAGGAATAATCCATGATGAATCTGCTTCTGGAAATACATTTTACGTAGAACCGAGAGAAAATGTAGAAATAAATAATGAAATAGGTATCTTAAGAAGAAAAGAAAAAGAAGAAATATTAAGAATTTTGAAAGATGCCTCGGAAGTTATAAAAATAAAAGCAAATGAATTGTTAAATTCATTATGGAATTTTTCTCAAGTAGAATTTATTTTTTCAAAAATGAATTTCTGTAGTCAAAAGGGATTTAATAAGCAAAATATTGTTCATAAACAAGAAATTAATTTAAAAAAAGCATATAATCCATTGATAGATAAGGACGTTGTTGTGAAAAATGATATTACTTTAGATAATTTTGGGAACTCACTTATTATTACTGGACCTAATACCGGTGGGAAAACTGTAATATTAAAAACGGTAGGATTATGCGTCTATCTGTCTCACTTAGGATTTTATATTCCCGCTTTAGAGGAGTCTACAGTTGGGTTCTTTGTAAAAGTCTTTGTCGATTTAGGAGATGAGCAGTCTATAGAAAATAATTTATCTACATTTTCTTCGCATATGACAAATATCATTAATATATTAGAAGAAACAAATGAGAAAAGTTTAATTCTTTTAGATGAATTGTGCTCAGGAACTGATCCAAGTGAAGGAGCGGTCTTATCGATAGCTCTTCTTGATAAATTTAAAGAACTAAATGCTACAATGTTATGTACAACTCACTATCCAGAGATTAAAAATTATTGTTTTGAATCGGAATATTATAAAAACTCTTCTATGGAATTTGATTTTGAAAAATTAAAACCTACATACAGATTTATAATAGGTTTGCCTGGAAAATCAAATGCGATAAATATTTCGGCAAAGTTAGGATTAGATAGTTCAATTATAGCTGAAGCAAGTGCGTTGCAAGAAGAAAATGAAAAAGAAAATAATTTATTTATCGATAAACTTTCTGAAAGTATAAGAGAATACGATTTTAAATTGGAATATATAAATCGAGTTGTTGATGAAATAAATGAAGTGAAAGCAACTTTAGAAAACAATCTTATAAAATATAATGAATATAAAGATAGTTTATATAATGAGCTAAGTTTAGAGTTGAATAGAGAGATTGATGCTAAAAAAGAAGAAATTTTAGATTTGTATCGTGATTTTAAAGATAGTTCAGCTCTAAAACAACATGAGGTAAATGAAATCCTTCATAATATTGATAATAGAAAAAACAAAATTAATTTAACGAAAAAATTAGAGGATCAACTTAAATTTAATGATACTGAAATTAAAGTTGGTGACGATGTATTGGTTCTTAGTTATAATCAGAGAGCAACTGTCCTAGAAATATCAGGTAATAATCTACAAATTAAAATGGGGGCTATGAAACTTAATATTAAGAAAAAAGAAGTTAGAAAAATTGATAGTGAACCAGAAACAGCTCAACGATATATTAGTACTAGTAAAGTAAGTAGTAAAAAGGTTGGTATTGATATTAATGTTATCGGATTAAATACTGAAGAAGCGATAAGAGTTATTGAGGATTATATGGACAAGGTTATCTTACAAGGGTATGATACTTTCACTATAATTCATGGTCTAGGCTCAGGAATACTTAGAAAAAATATTGCGGAGTACTTGAAGAATAATCGTTATGTCAAGAGTTTTAGAAGTGGTGGCCAAAATGAAGGTGGAATGGGAGCTACAGTAGTAGAGATGAAATAATAAAAAGATTGAATTACTATTTTATGATTTTGGTAATTCAATCTTTTGTATTTTTATAGAAGATATTATTAATAAACAATGTTGTTTAAAAGCATAAAAGGCAAATGTTAAGAAAAAAGAAGAAATCACCTTGACAAAGGGGAAAGTAGATGATAGAATAAAACCAGTCTCAAAGAGACGAAGTCATTTTTAAATAAGTAAAAAAAAGTTTAAAAAAACTATTGACAAATAAAAATAAAAATGATAAGATATAAAAGTTGCTAACGCAACGAACTTGAACATTGAAAACTAAACGAATTAAGTCAACGTTAATTCCAAAAAGGACAGTTTTGAAAAGAAACTATAAAACTTTTTAAAGAGCTAATCAAGCTAACAAA
>NZ_JAPWBZ010000002.1:0-230759 GCF_041433685.1 Gemella sp. 27098_8_92 | reverse complement strand
TTTAAGTTTAACTTCCGCTTGGAATATATCCTTCTATGTGCTCCTTAGCTAAGCGTTCATGTTCTTCATAAGTTTTCGAAAAATATGCTTTTCCATCTTTTGTAGCATGTAAGAAATACAAATATTCTGTAGTTTCAGCGTTATTCAGTGCTTCATATGAAGCCACTCCTACTGAAGCGATAGGCCCAGGAGGTAGTCCTACTGTTGTATATGTATTATATGGTGATTGTAGAGATAATTCTCTTTGTGTAGGAGCTCCAGATAACTTATCGGCAGCATAGTTAGCTGATGGATCTGTCTGCAGTTTCATTCCTTTTGCTAAACGATTGAAAAACACGCTGGCAATAAGTTTATTTTCATTTGTTTTAGTTGATTCTTTTTCTAAAATACTTGCCATTGTAATGTAGTCATGAATAGAAATTTTTACTTTTTTATTATTAATTACCCATTCCTTTTTGTTTTGTTTATACAGTGGAACAACTCTATCATTAGTAGTTTTCACCATTTTAGTGATTAATGATTCTACAGTCTCATTATCTTCTATATTGTAAATTGCTGGATATATATATCCCTCAAGTGCATATTTAATATCTTTACTATATATATCATCTGTAATAAGCTCAGGGAATTGTTTTTGCAATTTTTTTATAAATTCAGCATCATTAACTTTCTCTAAAAAATCTTTACTACTTAATTTAGTTTTTTCTAGCTTTTGAGCGAGTTTCAGAATATTATCACCCTCAATAACAGCAAAACTATTGGTTGATTTAGCTTTATCTTTTGAACTAAGTTCATCTATGATTTTTGTCATACTCATACTAGGTTTTAAAGAAAAGCTACCTACGTAAAATGATGTATTTGATTTTATTCTTGTATAAAGCTTAAAAACAGTTTGGTTTCTGATTAAACCTTTATTTTTTAATTCTTCTGCTATTTTAGTACTACCATAATTTTCTTTAATTTCAATTGTTATGTCATTATTATTACTTTTATCTACAGGTGTTGTCATGTAATAAAAGAATGATAATACCGAAATAGCTGCAATCAATATTACTGTTAGAAAAATTGGAAGTATAGGGGATTTTCTCTTAATTTTTCTATTCTTTTTTCTTAATTCTTCTCTGCGTTTTCTTACTTGTTCTTCGTTCATTCTTTACTCACTCTCGTCATAATAAAAAGTATCTAATACTTCTGAAATCATATCATATTCTTCATCAGTTTCTACTGGTTCAAAACGAATATTATCTTCATCATCTTCTACACATACCATAGGGAAAATGCTAATTTCCTCTTCATCAATAGTTTCTTCTTCTGCAAAAATATAATATAGGTTACCATTAGTCGGGTTTGTAAACTCTAAAATTTTACGATATTCTTTCTCTTCCCCTTCTAATGTACTAAGCGTGTAAACTTCCTCTGTATTATCTATACTAATATTTTTTAAGTCTTTCTCTTGCATCTTATTATCCTCCATAATTTTAAAATTTATCTAAATAAGTTTGTAATATAAGAACTGCTGCCATTTTATCAATAACATCTTTACGTTTTTTTCTTGAAACATTAGCTTCAAGAAGCACTCTTTCTGCCCCTATTGTTGTAAGACGTTCATCTTGTAAAATAACCTCAACAGTTTTTATTTTTTTCTTAAGAACTTCTACAAAATATAGTGTAGCTTCTCCTCTAAACCCAATACTATTATCCATATTTTTTGGTAAACCTACAACTATTTTGCCTATGTTATATTCATTAACTAGTTCTTTTATACGTTTTATCTTGAAGTCTTTTATCTGTTCATTAATATTAATAGTCTCTACACCTTGTGCAGTCATTCCTAATAAATCGCTAACAGCGACTCCTATTGTTTTTGAACCATAATCTAGTCCCATTATTCTTTTATCTAACATTTATGACTCCTGTATAAAAAAGTATAGTAAGTATTCTAATATATCATCTATTTCTATTAATCTTATTTGCTCTCTTGCATGGTTATCACGAGGAATATAAATAGGGTCTCCTGTTTTAATATATCCCATAAGTTGATTAATAGGATCATAGCCACGTTGTTTTATCGTACCTACAACGTTTTTTAGTATACTATGGATATCATTTTTGTCATAAAAATTGTTATCAAATAATCTTGTTTCGTCAAAGTTTGTCATAATCTTATCCTCCGATTATACTAATTCTATTAAAATACCTACTGCGTTCTCACCTGTATGAGTTGAAATTATTGGTGTAGTCGTAAAAATATCATTATCATTCACTGTATAATTATATTCTTCTTGCAATTCCTCTTTGATTAGTTTAATATACTCATCTGCCAAAGTATTAGGAAGACAAATATGTTTAATCTTTTTATCAATTTTTTCCTTATTAATATGTTTAATTAATGAATGTACTAATTTTTTCTTTCCTCTAACTTTATCTATGGCAACAAGTTCAGTTTCTTTTAATTGTGTTAAAACTTTTATATTAAGCAATCCACCAATCAATGCTGCTGACTTGCTAAGTCTTCCACCTTTTACTAAATTGTCTAGATTATCAATAGTAACAAACGTTAAAATATTCTTAGCTTTTTCACGTAAATTTTCAGAAATGGTATTTATATCTAATCCAGTTTTCAATTGTTCAATACAAGAATCTAAAAGATAAACCATCCCTCTTGTTGTTGTTTTAGTATCAACAACTTCAATATTATCAAAACCAGCAGCTGCAGCTAGTGCCGTATTGTAAGTTCCGCTTAATGCTGAAGAAATAGTAAGAACAATTATTTTATACCCTCTATTAGTCCATTTTTCAAATGCTTCTAAAAATTTACCGATAGCCGGTTGACTTGTAGAATATTCATTTGCAGTACGCATACGTAGTATATATTCGTCATTATCCATACTTTGATAATCATATTCTTGTCCATCTATATTAAAAGTCAATGGAACAACTTCAACATCATATTTATTTATTTCTTCATTTGTTAAATCGCTTGATGAATCAATAATGATTTTTACTTTTTCCATATTTTACATCTCTTTCTTTTTTATGTAATGCATAAAAACATAATCGTAATCATTGTTTTCGTCTTTTTTAAATTCTTCACGACTAACGAGTTCCCAATTATTTTCATCGAAATTTGGAAACTTAGTATCCGCCTCAGCTATAGTATCAACTTCTGTTATAAACATTTCATCACATCTATCGAAATATTTTTCATAAATTGTACCACCGCCAAAAATAAATACCTTTTGAGTAGTTATATTTTCTAAAATACTATCATCTGTATAAATCTCGACATCATCATAATCTTTCAATAGGTCTGGATTTTTTGTTAATACTCTATTTATTCTATTTGGAAGAGCTTTTCCTATACTGTCAAGTGTTTTTCTTCCCATAATTATTGTTTGATTAGTTGTTAGAGCTTTAACCCTTAACATATCTGCACGGAGGCGCCATGGTATCGTATTTTCATTTCCGATAGATTTATTTTTGTCGTACGCTACTATTAAAGATAACATAAAACCCCTCCTTACTAAACTGCTATAGGAGCTTTTATAAATGGATGACTATTATAGTCTACAAGCTCCACATCACTAATTTCTAAATCAAAAATACTATCAAAGTCATTTATTCTAAGGCTAGGAAGTTCATATGCCTCTCTTGAAATTTGTTCATTCACTTGTTCAAAATGATTTATATAGATATGAGCATCTCCTAATGTATGAACAAATTCTCCTACTTCTAATCCACATTCCTTAGCAATTAGAATAGTAAGTAATGAATATGATGCAATATTAAATGGTACTCCTAAAAATACATCCGCACTGCGTTGATAAAGTTGACAACTAAGCTTTCCATTACTCACATAAAATTGGAACATAGTGTGACAGGGTGGGAGAGCCATACTATCAACCTCAGCTGGATTCCATGCAGAAACAATTAGTCGACGTGATGAGGGATTCATTTTTATCTGTTCAATAACATTTTTTAATTGATCAATACCATTAAAATTTCGCCATTGTTTACCATAAACATTTCCTAAATCACCGAATTTTTTAGAAAAATTGTCATCATTAAGGATATTTTCTTTAAAAATATTCATTTGTTTTTTATATTCTTCTGCAAAATCTTTATCTTTAAGTGCTCTATGTCCAAAATTAGTCATGTCAGGACCTGTATAGTTTTCACTTTCAATCCACTTTTTAAATGCCCATTCATTCCAAATATTATTTTTATTTTCTAATAAAAATTTGATGTTTGTGTCACCTTTAATAAACCATAGCAATTCAGACCAAACCAAGTTAAAATTAATTTTTTTTGTTGTTAATAGTGGAAAGCCCTTATTTAAATCAAACTTCATTTGATAACCAAAAATACTTTTAGTTCCTACCCCTGTTCTATCATCTTTAGTGATTCCATTTTCTAAAATAGTTTTACATAAATTTAAATATTCTTTATCTGCCACGCCACTTCTCCGTTATGCTTTATAATTATTTTTTTTAAGATACTTCATAAGATCTTTTATCTTTTCTAGGGAACTTTTTCCAAAGTGATGTTCAATTCCCTCTACCTCTTCGTAAATCTTATCTTTATCCACCCCTATTAAAAGTAAAAATTCTTCTAATAATTCATGCCTAGTAAGAGCGTATTCACCCATTTTTTTTCCTATATCAGTTAATGCTATTCCTCGATATTTTTCATATACTATATATCCTTCAGCATCAAGTTTTTTCAACATTTTTGTTACTGTTGAAGGATAAACTTCTAATTTTTCTGCTATATCTGCACTTCTGGCATAACCTTTAGTTTTCACTAATGAATAAATGACTTCTATATAGTCTTCCATAGTTGGTGTTGCTTTGGCCATGTATGTTCCTCCTTATAGTGTTTTAAATGGCGATTGTTCGACTTTAGATTTTTGTACATTTATAGACAATTCGCCTATGTATTCAAGAAGTAAGTCTTTTACAAGATGTTCTGTAAAATGTCCCACATCTATGATATTTTTTTTCATTTCTAATGCATCTAAAGCTACATGATATCCTACATCACCTGTTAAGTAAATATCTACTTCAGGTAATGTATAGATAAAATCAGCTCCACTTCCACCTAGAAGGGCTACTGTTTTTATATTATCGTTATTTCCTAATACCGCCGAAATAGTCTCCAAATTGAACTTTTCTTTTATATATGTAATAAACTCCTTTTGAGTAAATTCCTCTGATAACTCCCCTATTCTACCTAGTCCAGCATTTTTATATATTTCATGTTCAAAAAGTATTCGTATATTTTTCAATTCTAATTTTTTCGCGAGAAAATCATTTAAACCATATGTCGCTGAATCTAGATTAGTGTGAAATGAAATAACTGAAATATCATTTAGAATTAAATCCCTTAGTATGTTAGACTTGAAATTATCTGTAAAATCAAGTGATTTCAAGGGCTTAAATATTAATGGATGATGAGAAACAATTAAATTAACATTATTAGCTATTGCTTCATTAACTACTTTCGTTGTAACATCTAAACATACTAATACTTTTCTTGCTTCACTATTATAATCACCTAGCATCAAACCAACATTATCCCATTTTTCTGCAAGTTTTATGTCAGCAAGTTTATTTAAATGATCAAATACATTTCTTACAGTAGTCAAAAACCTATTCCTCCTTTAATCTTATCATATAATTATAACATTTTATAAAAAAAATTGCCATAACGAAACTTATTTTGTAATTAAAATAAAATATCTACTCCCAATTTAAATATCAGAAGTAGATATTTTATTTTATTTAAGTTTATTTTTTAAATTTTTTATGTAATTCTTTGTAGAATAATAAACCTATTAACGTTAATCCAATCCCTCCTAAAGCCAAAGTAATTTGAGATGTTAGTGTACTGATTAAAGTATATAATCCTCCCAAAATTGCTATTATAGGGACAATAGGATATAATGGAACTTTATATGGGCGTTCTAAATCAGGGTCTTTCTTACGTAATATTATAACTGCAAAGAATGTTGCAGTATAGAAGAACCACATTACAAATACTAATAAATCTGTTAACATGTCAAAGCTTCCTGTTAACATCATAATTCCTGACATTACCAATAGTAGTAGACCTGAATTTACAGGAATTGCACTTTTATTTAATTTTGTCCAAACATGTTTAAAAGGTATTTGATCGCTCAATGCCATAGCGTATGGAATACGAATACCAGCCATAGTGAATCCATTTATAGCTCCGTAAACACTTATTAAAATACCAATTGTTAGTATTTTACCACCTAGCCCACCAAACAATTTAGCAGCAACTTCACTGGCTACTGTTTGGTTCCCAGCAACTCTATCTAGAGGTAAACTCATTAAATATGCAATATTTATAAGAACATAGACTGCCATTACGACTGCTAGACCTAAAAAGATAGCTCTAGGTAAGTCTTTTTTAGGATTTTTCATTTCTCCTGCCATGCTTCCTACATTAGTCCAACCTTCATATGCAAACATTGCAGCAAGTAGTGCTCCACCTAAGCCCCCAACAAATGAAATATCTTTTCCAGCTTCTATTGGGAATAATTGTAAAGGTTGAGAATTTTCTTGGAATAACCCAAAAATTATAATAGCTCCCAATGGTATCAATTTACAAATAGTAGCTACTGTTTGTATAATCCCCCCCGTTTTCCCACCTAAGAAATTTAAAAACATAAGTGAAGCAGCTGTTATAAATGCAATAGGTATATGCCATGTTTTATCTAAATTTAATAAACTAAGAACTTGAGTAGAAAATATAACAGCTAGTGCAGCTATCATTGCAGGAAAGTAAATAATTGATTGCGCCCATCCAAGAAGAAAGGCAGCTGTTTTCCCATATGTTTTTTCTATCCAAACAACCATCCCCCCCACTTCAGGAATAGAGGCAGCAAGTTCTGCAACAGTAAGACCTGCACAAATTGTAATAACTCCGGCCAGAACCCATGCAAGTATCCCTAAACTCATAGTTCCGGTAGTTTTATAAATAACAGCAGCTTTAAAAAATACCCCTGCTCCAATTACCGATCCAATAACTGTCATAAAAGCAGGCATAAAACCTATAGTCTTCTTTAATTCATTCATAAAAATATCTCCTTTGAAATCGTTTTATTTGTAATTATATTATATCTTATTTTTTTAAAAAAATAAAGAGAAAACTAAAATAAAAAAACTATAACAGTTTTTTTATTCGCTAAATTTTAGTAATTATATATAATAATAAAGTAAAACACATATTTTTCCAGTATATACTACAGACATTAAATATAGATTGAATATAATTAAAAATAAAAACATTTCTATAGCACTTGAATGTAAAAAATTCTGCTAAGCTAGACTTTTTTGAATTTATATATTATTATTAATATAATCAAAATATGTATGTAGGAGTTTATTATGGAGACGGTAGAAGGTTATCTTAATAAGATTATTTTTCACAACAAAGAAAATAATTATTATATTTTATCTATTTTCTTAAATGATAATTACGATTTTATTGATAGTGATTATCTTAGTGTTGTAGGAACTTTTGATGATATTGATTTTATAGAAGATGATTTGTATTTATTTAAGGGACAACTAGTTCAGCATCGAAAATATGGAATGCAACTTTCTGCAATTATTGCTGAACCTGTAATTGAAAAAGATAAAGATGCTATTGTCTCTTACTTATCTAGTTCGATTTTTCAAGGTATAGGAAGAAAAACAGCTGAATTAATAGTTGATAGTTTAGGGATAGAAGCTCTAGATAAGATTTATAACGATAAGACAACTCTATATGATATTAAGGGAATTTCTACTTCAAGGAAAGATGTTATCTATAACACAATAGTCGCTAATAAACAAACTCAAGATATCATTTTGAAATTAAACGAATATAATCTTAGTAATAATCTTATTTTAAAAATCTATAACTTTTACAAACATAATACACTACGCACAATAACAGAAAATCCATACTCTCTTATTAAAGATATAAAAGGAATTAATTTTAAAACTGTTGATAAGATAGCCGAATTAAATAAAGTAGAAGCCAATAATCGCGAAAGAATTTTATATGGCTTTATATATACAGTAAATTCATTTTGCTTCTCTACTGGAAATACATATATAATGAAAAATGCCCTGCTTTATAATACATTTAATGTCCTCTATTCTTCTCGTAATATAGCTGTAGATAAGGATGATATACTAGATGCTCTTACCTATTGTTTAGATACTGGAAAGCTTATAGAACTAGAAGAAAAAATTTTCCTTCCAGAAATTTATTATTCAGAGTATGCGATATACAATGATATAGAACACCGTCTGACTAAACAAAAGTCCATAAACATTAGTGATAAACTTTTAGATAAGTATATTAAAGAAATTGAAGAAGAACTTGGAATTGAATATGACATAGTACAGATAGCTGCAATTAAAAATTCTATAGTTAATAATTTTTCCATCCTTACCGGAGGTCCAGGGACAGGTAAGACAACAATTATTCTTGCAATAATAAAAGTATTTCAAAAGATTAAGAATTATAATCTTGTGGAGCTTCAAGATGAAACTAAAAGTATATTAACATTATGCGCTCCAACAGGAAAAGCTGCAAAACGAATGGCTGAAAGTACAGGACTTTATGCATCAACTATACATAAAGCTATAGGTTGGACGGTAGAAGATGAGAATATGGAAGAGTTTGTTAGTGAAAAAAGGATAAAATCAGAATTAATCATAATCGATGAAACTAGTATGATTGATGTATTTTTAATGTATAATTTACTTAAAATAATTCATCCTGATGCAAAAATTCTTTTAGTTGGAGACAACGATCAATTACCATCAATCGCTCCAGGAAATGTCCTTAACGACTTAATTAACGCTCAAGTAATTCCAACTGTTAAATTAAATAAAGTTTTTAGGCAAAGTGAGCATTCAAGTATAATAAATATTTCTCACTCTATTAAAAATAATATTCCTTTCGATATACTTGAAAACTTTGATGATAAGGAATTTCTACTAGCAAATAAAAATGAAATATTAGATGTTATAACTACAACATACAATAGTATATTACAAGAATCAAAAAAGGAAAAAATACAGATACTTGCTCCTATTTATAAAGGTGGGGCTGGTATCAATGAAATCAATAAAACTATTCAAACCCTCTTTAATCAAAATGAACTTCAAGTTGAATATGGAGATTTAATATATAAGGTGGATGATAGAGTTATGCAGCTTGTAAATCGTCCAGAAGACAATATTTTTAATGGCGATATTGGATATATTTATGATATTTTTAAAGAAGCAGGAAAAATAAAAATAGTTATTGATTATGATGATAACTTTGTAACATATGAAAAACAAGAACTTAATCAAATAACCCTATCATATGCTTGTTCAATTCATAAAGCCCAAGGTTCGGAATTTGAGAATGTAATTATACCGTTTATTGATAGTTATAACTTTATGTTAAATAAAAATCTAACGTATACCGCCATAACTCGTGCTAAGAAAAAATTAATTTTATGTGGGGATCCAAATGTGTTTTATAAATCAATAGAACCTACTAATACAGTAATAAGGCAAACAGCATTATCTACTTTCTTTACTAATGAGAAAACAAAAGAAATAAATATAGAACTAAATGAAGACTATATTTTAACGTATAAAAACCTTAATACCATTGACCCTATGATTGGAATGAATGACATAAAACCTGAAGATTTTATTTAAAAAAACTTTCGAAATAATTCGAAAGTTTTTTAAATATTAGCTAATTCACGAGTTAGTCTATCTATATCATTGATAATTAAAAATGCAGAAGCTATCGCTGAACCGTTCTTAGATGTAATTGAACTATTTACTGCATTAATAATTACTGGAGTTAATTTTTCAATTCTCAATAAACGGCTGGTTAATTCGTTGAGTTTATCATATTTAGTGTTTTCACTAGATAATAATTTAAAGAAAGTGATATCTGAAGTTATACGTTCTTTCACTTCATTAAAGCTATTGATTTTATTCCCTAAGTCTCTTCCTTTGTTAAGATCTGTTTCAATCGTTCCTGCAAGTTCATCTAATGCTATCAAATCTTTTGTGAAATTTGATAGTTTATTTTTTATATAATCAACTGAATATTTTTTGTTATCAACACTATATTTTTTGTTATCAACACTACTAGTATTAAATGATATACTATTGCTATTTTTAGTGACTATCTCTATATTGAAATCTTTATTATCAAATTCTTTTGAATTAATTGATTTTTCAACAAGTTGCTTTCCAGAGAAATTATTAATTTTTAATGTTGATAATAATTTATCTAATTCTTCTTTGGTTACAACCTCTTCTTTAGTAGTAATAACCAGTTTATTCTCTCCTACGTTAAATTCAGTTTTTTCTAGCTGGTTAATAGTTACTGAATTTGTAAGATTTTGGAGCTGTTCTGTTGAGAACTTTTCTTTAGAACTACAGCCCTGCAATAAAAGCAAGGCTGTAATCATTATAATTAATTTTTTCATATTCTTAATTAGAATAACTCTGGTGCTGAGATGATGTTTAAGTTTTCATCGATTTCAAATACTAATGGAGTACCTGTTGGTAAATTAAGATCTAAGATTTTTTCGTCCGAGATATTTAATAAGTATTTGATTAACGCTCTTAAACTATTTCCATGAGCAGAGATAAGAACATTTTTACCAGCTTTTATTTGTTTAGATATATCGCTTTCCCAATAAGGAAGCACTCTATCAATAGTAAGTTTTAAACTTTCTCCTGTTGGGATTTCTCCTTCTGGAATATCTTTGTATCTATCAATATTTCCAGGGTACATATCGCTATTTTTATCTACTTGTGGAGGTGCTACATCAAAACTTCTTCTCCAAATATGTACTTGCTCATCTCCATATTTTTCGGCAGTTTCAGCTTTATTTAATCCTTGAAGAGCTCCATAGTGTCTTTCGTTTAGTCTCCAACTTTTATAAACAGGAATCCATAATAAATCTAATTCCTCTAAAAATAAATTTAATGTTTTAATTGCTCTTTTTTGATATGAAGTATAAGCTACATCGAAAGTAAGACCTAATTCTTTTAAAGTTTGTCCACCTTTAATAGCTTCCTGTCTTCCTTTATCAGTGATATCAACATCAACCCATCCAGTAAATCTATTTTCAAGATTCCATTGACTTTCACCATGTCTAGTTAATACTAATTTCATTTAAGAAATCCTCCTAGTTAATTATTATATTTTTCATTATACAATAATTTTAAACAAGTGTACATACTTTTAAATAAAAACTATTAAGAAAACGTTCTATCATTTGTTTTAAGTTTTATTTTTTATTTACTATTGGCATTATTAAACTATACATAAATTTTTCCGTATAAAGTTTTCTTAATAAACTTTACGATTAATTTTGTTTCTTTTTACAACTTTTAACTTATTAGTTTCAAAGAAAGTAAATACTTTCGCTAATAAAAATACAATAATCACCCAATATATAAACATAAAATTACCTTCTTTCTTTTTGTACGTAAATCTTAATTTATTCTCTATTAATATAATAACATACGGAAAACCGAAAATCAAGTATAAAATTCATATTTCTTAATTTTTTTATAAATATACTTGATTTTTATTACGGTTTACTTTATAATTTAAGATAAGAATAAAGTAACGATTGGATAGAATATTATGACAACTATATTTAGCATTAGATTTAAACAATGTTTAAAAGAAAAAAATATAAAACAAGCGGAACTTGCTCGCTCTACAAAAATTACCCCTTCATCTATAAGCGATTGGTCAAAAGGAAAATATGTTCCTAAAAGAGATAAACTCCTTGCTATTGCAGAATATTTATCTGTTAATCCTGATTGGTTAGTGGGTGATTGTGATAATATGTTTGTGGAAGAACATATAACTTCCTCTTCTGATGAAGATTCAGATGAGTATATCGACAACACTTCTAAACTTCCAATACTGGGGACTATTTGTGCTGGAGATGGGGTTTATATAGAAGAAGAATATGATGAACATATTTTTATAGATCAAGGAATGGGTGCTGATTTCGCTCTTCGAGTCAAAGGAGATAGTATGATTGAGGCTGGAATTTTTGACGGAGATTTGGTTTTTATCCGTCAACAGTCTTCTGTTCGCAATGGTAAAATTGCAGCTGTTCGTTTGACTGAATGGAATGAAGCATCGTTAAAAAAGATTTTCGTTAAAAATGATAATGTAATTCTTTATCCTTGCAATCCAGATTATGAGCCTATAGTCACTCGAAATGTTGAAATCATAGGGGAATGCGTTGGGGTTTATAGAGAATTATAATAATACACTAATAATATAAAGAATACGAAGTTTGACACTTAATTTTTAATATGGTCATACTTCGTATTTTTTATATTTGTGATTTCAATACCGCTATTCTATCTCTACCATTTATATCTTTATAAACGACAGTTTCAAACTTATTATTTTCTCCTAAGGTAATTATTTTTTCTTTTTGATCATAACCTATCTCAAAAAATATAACTCCTTTTTCATTTAAATATTGTCTAGATTTCTCTATTATATTTCTATAAAAGTACATTCCTTCTTCATCAGCGAATAATGCTAAATGAGGATCATAATTTAAGACATTTTCTTTTATAGTTTTCTTATCATCATGTGCAATGTACGGGGGATTAGATACTATTATATCAAACTTATCTTGTATATTAGAAAATAAATCTGATTCAACAAAAGATATATCTGCTTCCAAAGAACTAGCATTTTCTTTTGCGACCGTTAGTGCTCTACTACTAATATCGCTTGCTAAAATTTTGACATCAAATTCTTCTAATTCTTTTTTTAATGTAATACCTATAATTCCACTTCCAGTACAAAGATCTAATATCTTTATATTAGTTAGATTATTTTTTCTAATATAATCAATTACTTTGTAAACAAGTTCTTCTGTTTCCATTCTTGGAGATAATACATCACTTGTTACCTTGAATTTTCTATCATAGAAATATTCAAATCCCACTAAATGACTAAGTGGAGTATCATCTTTTATGTGTTTATTAATTAATTGAAAATATTTTTGTTCATCTTCTTCTGTTAATTCAAGTGCTAAATTCTCATTAAATTCACGCATTTCATCTAACATATACATTAGTAAAAATCGTGCTAAACTCTCTTCTTTTGCTTGTCTTCTCAAAAGAAGACAAGCCTTTGTTATAGCTTGCCTTCTGTTCATTATAGTTCTTCACCTTTATTAAGTTCTGCCATTTTTTCAGCTTGTTCAGCTATACGAAGTGCTTCTAAAACTTCATCAAGTTTACCTTCCATAATTTGGTCCAGTTTTTGAATTGTTAAACCAATTCTGTGGTCAGTAACACGATTTTGAGGATAGTTATATGTTCTAATGCGTTCAGAACGATCTCCTGTACCTACTTTAGATTTACGTTCCGCATCAAACTTAGCTTGTTCTTCTTGTTGATATTTATCATAAACACGTGCACGAAGTACTTTCATGGCTTTTTCTTTGTTCTTAATTTGAGAACGTTCATCTTGCATTGATACTACTACTCCTGTAGGAATATGCGTTAAACGAACAGCAGACATAGTCGTATTAACAGATTGCCCTCCTGCTCCACTAGATGCAAAAGTATCAACACGAATATCATTCTCGTTAATATCTATTTCAATTTCTTCAGCTTCTGGAAGAACAACAACAGTTGCTGTAGAAGTATGAATACGGCCACTTGATTCAGTTGTAGGGACACGTTGAACACGGTGTGCTCCACTTTCAAATTTCATCTTAGAATATACATCCTCACCCGAAATAATAAAGATAGCTTCTTTAATTCCACCAATACCTGTCTCAGAACGTTCTAATACATCAACTTTCCATCCTTGAGATTCTGCAAATCTAGTATACATACGAAGAAGATCGCCTGCAAATAATTGTGCTTCGTCCCCTCCCGCTGCTCCACGAACCTCAACAACAACGTTTTTACCATCATTCGGATCTTTTGGTAATAATAAGATTTTTAATTCTTCTTCCATAGGAGCAAGACTAGGTTCTAACTCTTTAATCTCATCCTGCATCATTTCTTTCATTTCTTTATCTTCTTCGATTTCAAGAAGTTCTTTTGTATCTGCTATTTGCTGAACGATATTTTTATATTCTCTAAATACCACAACAGTTTTTTCGATAGAACGTTGTTCTTTTGAATATTCCATAAGTTTTTTTGTATCGCTAACAACATCTGGATCACTTAATAGTTCATTAAGTTTCTCATAACGTTCTTCTACAACTTCCAGTTGTCCTAATATCTCCATCTGGTCCTCCTAATAATTTATTTTCTTATTTCATGACAATGTCTACATCTTGCTTCGTATGATTCACTAGCACCTATTACTACTATTGGGTCATCAAAACGCGCGGGCTCACCATTAATTAATCTTTGACTACGACTTGCCTCTTGACCGCACTTATTACAAACAGCATGTAATTTTGTAACCATTTCGCTTATCGCTATAATTTCAGGCATCGGTTGGAATGGTTCAGCTTTAAAATCCATATCTAACCCTGCGACAATTACACGAACGCCACTATCAGCAAGTGTATTTATAACACTAACTATTTTGTTGTCAAAAAATTGTATTTCATCAATACCTATAATATCATATTTTTTATCTTTTACATAGTCATAAATTTGCTCAGCACTATCTATACTAACAGATTCATAGCTATTTCCATTATGTGTTGAGACTTTGTTTTCATCGTATCTGTTATCGATACTTGGTTTGAATAACAAGACATTTTGTTTTGCTATTACTCCTCGTTTAATCCTTCTTAATAATTCTTCTGATTTACCAGAGAACATACTTCCACAAATGCACTCTATCCAACCAAATTTTCTATTTTCTACCATAAATTATTTCTCCAAATTAGATTAGTATAAATACTTTACTGTTTCAGAATTTTATACGTAATATATAGAATAAAAACAGACAATCCGAAAAGATATGTCTGTTTTATTTTTCTTACTTGATACCGTATTTTTTGTTGAAACGTTCGATACGACCATCTGCTTGAGCGAATCTTTGACGCCCTGTGTAGAATGGGTGTGTGTCTGAACTGATCTCAACTTTTAATAATGGGTATGTATTTCCATCTTCCCACTCGATAGTTTCTTTAGATGGTTTTGTAGAACCACTTAAGAATTTGAAACCACTAGTAGTGTCCATGAATACAACTTTACGGTAATCTGGGTGAATTCCTTCTCTCATTATTATCGTCTCCTTCTGCCCTGAACGCTTTTAATACGAACAGAGTTATTTTTGAAGTGATCTAATCACATACCTATTTATTATAAATAATAAGTAGGAAAAAATCAAGTACTTTTATTAATATTTGTAAACTTTTTTTGTTGACAGCTAAACAAGTAGAAACTACATTATTCAATAATGAATTATTATAAAAAATACATAGCAGTATATTCTTTAAAACTTCTATTTACTTTTTACTTCTTCAGTTGCAACATCTTCTCCAAACCATTTATTTGAAATTTCTTGAAATTTACCTTCTCTGTATAATTCATAAAAGGCTTCGTTTATTTTTTTAACAAGTGTAATATCAGCCTTTCTAGCTCCTACTGCAAAAGATTCACTATCAAATCCAGCATTTAAAATATTAAAATCATCAAGTTTATTTTGTTGTTTTAAATAATAATTAGCATAAACTTTATCTATAAGCAATGCGTCTATTCTATCATTTTCTAAATCAATTAAAGCCTCATTAAAGCTTTCATATTGTGTTGCATCATTGTTTTTAACAATATTTTTTAGTACTTCTGGACTTGAATTAAATGTATCATAACCTGATGATCCATTTTGGGCTCCTAGTACTTTATCTTTTAAGTCAGAAATAGCTTTAATATTTTTCGATTTTTTAACGACAATAACTTGTTCATTAACCATGTATTGTTTAGTAAATTGAATTATACTTTCTCTTTCGTCAGTCTTAGAATATCCATTCCATATTAAATCAATATTACCATTTTTTAATTCTGTTTCTTTTAAATCCCAATTTATAGCTTGCCATTGTACTTTTATACCATATTTTTCGAAAACTGCATTAGCAAGATCGATGTCAAATCCCACATCTTTTCCACTTTTATCCTGAAATCCCATAGGTACAAATGTGTTATCAAATCCTATTACTACTTTTTTATCTATTTGAAAATCGTTCCAGTTATCTTTTCTTGGTTTTTCTTTTCCACCAGAAGCGCAACCGGTAATTACTAATACCATTACAATAAGTGTAATAACAAATTTAAATTTTCTCATTTTATCACCTCTTATTTAGGTTCTACTTTCAAAATACTATCAGCAATATTTTCAGCAAATTGTAGATCATGGGTAACAACAATCTGAGTAATACCTAGTTCTTTATTTTGAAGAATTAATTTTTCTACCTCTAATCTTAATTCTGGATCTAATGCGCTTGTTGGTTCATCATATCCAATAATTTTTGGATTAATCATCATTGCTCGTGCCAATGCAACTCGTTGTTTTTGTCCACCAGATAGGGAATTAGAATAACTATTGATTTGTTTACTTAATCCAAGTTTTTCTAGCAATAATAATGCCTTTTGTTCGGCTTCTTCCTTTGACATATTCATTGTCTTTATTGGCGACAGCACTAAATTTTCTAATACTGTAAGGTGTGGAAATAACTGAAAATCTTGAAAGACAAACCCTAATAAATTTCTTTTCTCTAACTCATCTATAGGTAATGATTCTCCATTATAAATAATTTCTCCAGAATCAATTTTTTCTAAACCAGCAAGCATTCTTAGTAAGGTAGTTTTTCCTCCACCAGATGGTCCAACAATTGCTAAAATTTTATTTTCTTCTACAGTTAAATTAAAGTTAGATAGTATCTGTCTATCTTTAAACCTTTTACTAATATTCTTTAATTCTAACATATCTTACCTCCTATCATAATCATAACGTTTTTCAACACGTTTAGATACAATCGTTACAATACCAATTAAAATTAAATAAATTGCTCCTGCAACAAACATAGGTAACAGACTAGCATCTCTGTTAGCTGCTGTTCTACTTGCTAAAATCAAGTCGCTAATACCTAACGCATATACTAAAGAAGTATCTTTAACTAAACTCATTATTTCATTAAATACACTCGGTAATACAATTTTTATTACTTGTGGAAGAATAATAAATCTAATTGCTTGAAATTGTGTAAATTTCAGTACTTTTGCTGCCTCATATTGACCTTTAGGAATTGATTCTATACCACCTCGAAAAATTTCTGCAAAATACGCCGCATAATTTAACGTAAATGCAAGTATTGCTGCAGGTAATCTATCAAAGCGTATCCCTACTGATGGTAATACATAGTAAATAAAAATTAACTGAAGTAATAAAGGTGTCCCTCTCATAATCCATATATAAATGTTGAGGAAGTAATTTAACACTTTAATATTAAAGCGCATGATAAATGCAATAAAAACACCTAGTGGAATAGATAAAATTAAAACTAGAAAAAATACTTCTATTGTGATAAGAGCACCTTTTATTAAACTTGGTAATATATTAATTAAATATTCCATACAATAACCTCCTTATAAAATATAAAAACTTCATTTTTAATGAAGTTTTTATTTAAAATTTATAGACTATTATAACATATTTTCATATAAAGAAAAACCTCTTAAAATTAAGAGGCTAAATAACTATTATTTATTTAATTTTGAATCGTGGAATTTTTTCATAATTCCTTCTTTTGATAATAAACTTCTAACAGTGTCAGAAGGTTGAGCTCCATTACCTAACCATTTTAATGCTAACTCTTCATCGATTTTAACTTCTGCTGGGTCTTTAACAGCATTGTAAGTACCGATAGTTTCGATAGAACGTCCATCACGTGGAGATCTTGAATCAGCAACAACGATACGGTAGAAAGGTGATTTTTTAGCACCTAATCTTTTTAAACGGATTTTTACTGCCATGTTTGTACTCCTTATATTTCAACTTTTTATTAATTTTTAATGTGTGTTTATGAAGTGTTTAATGAAAAAGTTGAATCTATAACGCTAAGTTTTTAAGCTAGATATTATTCTACCATTAAAATAAATGTCTGTCAATACTTTTTAAAGAAAAATGTCAACTTTTTTTCTTGACTCTTCTAATAGCTATTGTATCAGTATATATTAAGCATGTAAAGAAAAAATATTTATAAATAATTATTCGGATAAAAGCAAGATATACGTTCTTGCCTTTATCTGAATATTTTAGTCCTCTAATACCTTTTCAATTTCTTTTAATACTTTGTCTTTTCCTAATTTAGTAACTGATGAAAATGGAATTACCGCCATACTATTTGTTAAATCCAGTTCACGTTTTATAATAGCTGTATTTTTAGCTAGTTCATTTTTTGAAATTTTATCTATTTTTGTTAAAACTACAACAAATGGAATTTCGTAGTAATTTAAAAATTCATTCATTTCTATATCATCTTGTGATGGTTTATGACGACTATCTATAAGATGTAGAACAAAACCTAGATTTTCACTAGTTGTGAAATATTCTACAATCATATCATATAATTTTTCTTTTTCTGACTTTGATAATTTAGCATAACCATAACCTGGGACATCAACTAGAACTACTTTATCATCAATGTCAAAAAAATTTAATGTACGTGTCTTACCAGGTTTCGCTGAAACACGTGCATAATTTTTACGTTCTAGTATAGTATTAATAAATGATGATTTTCCAACATTAGAGCGTCCGCACATCGCTACTTCTGGCTTAGTATGCTCTGGATATTGTTTCTTTGAAACCGCACTGATTAATAAATCTACATTATGTGTATTTAACTTTGTCATTATTTTTCTCCAAATACTATATTGAATACTTCACTTATATTATCCACAGTATAAATAGTAAGTTTTGCCAAAATATCTTTTGGTATATCTATTAAGTCCTTCTTATTTTTTGTAGGAATAATAATTTTATTAATATTCATTTTTTCTGAACTTAAAATTTTCTCCTTAATTCCACCTATTGGTAATACTTTACCATGAAGCGTCATCTCGCCTGTCATCGCAATATCATTATTAACTGCTTTTCTAGTTAATGCAGAATATACCGATGTTGTTATAGTAATCCCTGCTGATGGTCCATCTTTTGGAACGGCACCTTCTGGAACATGAAGATGAATGTCTATCTCAGAAAAATTAATTTCATCTATTCCCAACTGTTCGGCATTAGAACGCAAGTAAGAGATAGCCATTTGAGCGGATTCTTTCATTACATCCCCTAGTTTTCCGGTCAAAATGATTTTACCAGTTCCTTTAGATATACTTGTTTCTATTTCAAGAGTATCTCCTCCAACAACAGTGTACGCTAAACCATTAACCAACCCTATTTCTGGATGAGAGTTTTTATCTTTTGAACTATATTTTTCAGGCCCAGCATACTCTTCTAAATTATTAACACCAATTTTGATCCTTTCTTCACCTTTAAGTATTTTTAAAGCAACCTTACGACAAATTGAACCAAGTATACGTTCCAAATTCCTAACTCCAGCTTCGTAAGTATAACCATTAATAACTTTATTAATCGCTTGTTTCGTAAAAGAAATTTGTTCTTTTTTAAGCCCATTTTCTATGATTTGACGAGGAATTAAATATTTAATCGCAATATTTTCTTTCTCTTTTACCGTATAAGATTCTAATTCAATAACTTCCATTCTATCACGTAATGGTGCTGGGATTAAGCTTAAATTGTTAGCTGTAGCAATAAATAATACTTTTGATAGATCAAATGGAATATCTAGATAATGATCGACAAATTCATTGTTTTGAGCTGGGTCTATTACTTCTAACATTGCAGAAGCTGGATCACCTTTAATATCAGATGCCATTTTATCTATTTCATCTAATAAAATTACTGGATTTTTTGTCTTTATTTTTTTCAATGATTGAATAATTTTTCCAGGTAAAGCTCCTAAATATGTTCTTCTATGACCTCGAATTTCCGCCTCGTCTCTTACTCCACCTAAAGAAATACGTACAAAGTTACGCCCCATAGATCTTGCTATAGACTTGGCAAGAGAACTTTTCCCAACTCCAGGAGGTCCAGATAAGCATAAAATTGGTGATTTCATATCATCTCTAAGCTTTTTAACAGCAAGAAACTCTAAAATTCTTTCTTTTATTTTATCTAAGCCATAATGGTCTTCATCAAGAATTTTTTCAGCTGTTTTTATATCAATCTCATCTTTTGTCAATATATTCCAAGGTAATGCAACAACTGTATCCAGATACGTTCGTATAATAGAATGCTCCGGACTCATAACAGGAGTTTTTTCTAATCTATCTACTTCTTTTAATAATATTGTTTTATCTTCATCTGATAATTCAATTTCGGCAATTGCTTTTCTAATCTTTTCAACATCATCATCTTCTGGTGAAATTTGTTTTAATTCGTCTTGAACTACTTTCATTTGTTCACGTAAAAAGTATTCTTTCTGTTGTAAGTCAAGATTTATTCGAACCTTATCATCAATTTCACGTTTAAAACTATTTCCTACTAAAAATGTTTCTAAGCTTCTACTTAAGAAAATCGCTTTTTTTTCTAAATCTAATAAATACAAAATACGTTTCTTTAATAATCTATCTAAAGGGAAGAACTTCATATTTTTATTAATAAATTTTTCCAGATTATCTGTTTTATAGTAATCTATTTCAAAATTCTCTCTATCAAGATATTTCTTAAATAACTCTTCTATATTGTTAAGCATAGTGTTTTTATCAAAACCATTATCTTCTATATTTTTTATAGTAATATCTAAATACTCTACTTGATTGTCATTGTACACACCACTTTTCACTTCAGCAACACCATAACAGTGATACTCATATTTATTAGCTTTTTTATCTATTGTAAGTTGACCATATGTTCCAAAGAAAACGTTGAATCCTTGGTTATCAAACATGTCATCTTCTGAAAACTTTTCATCATATGTATCTATTGGTTTTCTTTTACTAGTAACAAATACAGATATTTTATCTTTCTTCAAGCCTTTTATAGTCTTTAAGAATTTTTTGTCTGTTACATCAATATTATATGTATTAGACGGAAAGAATATATCTCTATTTTCTAATAAGTAATATTTTGTCAAAACAAACTCCTTTCGTTATATTATTATTTTAATTTAGGTGTAGTTTTATTAACTATATTATCCTTGGTTATTGTACAAGTTTTAACACCTTTTGTACTTGGAAGTTCAAACATAACATCTAAAAGAGCTTCTTCTATAATTGAGCGTAATCCGCGCGCTCCAGTTTTTCGTTTTATAGATTCACGAGCAACTTCTTCCAATGCATCTTTTTCAAAAACAAGATTTACTCCATCTAACTTAAATAAATATTCATATTGCTTAACAACTGAATTTTTAGGTTCTGTTAAAACTCTTACTAAATCTTGTTCATCTAATTCTTCTAGGTAGCATATCACCGGTATACGCCCAATAAATTCGGGTATTATACCGAATTTTACCAAATCTTCATGTTTTACTTTAGAAATAATGTCAGAATCATCATTAAGTTCATCGCTTTTTGAAAAACCTATTATTTTATCACCTAAACGACGTTTTATTATTTCTTCAATCCCTGAAAAAGCACCACCTATAATAAATAATATATCTTTAGTATTGATTTTTATCATTTCTTCGCCAGGATGTTTACGCCCACCTTGTGGGGGAACGCTGGCCACAGTACCTTCTAGAATTTTTAGTAATGCTTGTTGCACCCCTTCTCCAGAAACATCACGTGTAATCGATACATTTTCACCTTTTTTAGCAATTTTATCTATTTCATCAATATATATAATTCCTTTTTCTGCTCTTTCTATATCATAATTAGCATTTTGAATTAGACGTAATAATATATTTTCAACATCTTCCCCAACATATCCTGCTTCTGTAAGTGTTGTTGCATCAGAAATCGCAAAGGGTACATCTAACATTTTGGCTAAGGTTTGAGCGATTAAAGTTTTCCCCGAACCTGTACTTCCTATTAATGCTATATTACTCTTTTGTAATTCTATAGTTTCATCATTTCGCTTAGCCATAATACGCTTATAATGATTATAAACCGCTACAGCAACTGATTTTTTTGCTTTATCTTGACTTATCACATACTCATTAAGGTAATCCATAATTTCTTGAGGTTTTAATAACTTAAATTCTGGTTCCTTTGTTATATCTCTATATTCAATCTCTTCATCTATTATATCTGAACATAGTTCCACGCACTCATCACAGATAAAGACGTCATTTCCTGCTATTAATTTAAATACTTCGTTTGGATTTTTACCACAAAAAGAGCATCTCATATCTTTTTTATCGTTTACCATAATTACACCTCATTTGCCTTGAACTTTATTTTATATCTTATTGTTATTTCAATATAAAGCCCAAAAAGATACAATATATTATAACATAAATAGATATTTTTTTCTAGTAAATTAATTTTTATAAACCTTGATATAAACACTTTTTTTTAATTTATACACTTAAAATTTCTATTTGAAAAGAAAAAGAAAAAATATTACCATAATTAGTAACTACTTTTTTATAATAGAATAATCACATTAAAATATAAAATAAAAAGTTAATTATAAATATTAATTTTACTTTTATAGGCTGTAATTTAATGTTATAATTAAAATATAAAATTTAGGAGGAAACATTATGTCATTTTTTTCAAAATTAGGTGAAAACATCATACTTCCACAAGACGTACTTATTCAATCAAAAGAAACATCTGTTGTTCCAAACGCTGTTAATGCTACGATAGGAATTGCAACAGATAACAAAAAAGCATTATCACTTCCATCAATTAATGAAGTTATAAAGGAACTAAGTACAACAGATTACCTACCATATTCTCCAACTCCAGGTTTATTAAAAATAAGGGAAGTATGGAAAGAGAAAATTTTTAAAGAAAATAGCATTATCAATCCAGAATATTTGAGTTTACCTATGGTTACTACTGGTATCACCCAAGGGATTGATATTGTGGCAAATTTATTTAGTGAAAAAGATGATGCACTACTATTACCTAATCTATTTTGGCAGAACTATGCCCAAATATTTACTATTAAACTGGGGAATAATATTTATAAATACAATCAATTTGATAATGAAAATAATTTTAATCTATCTGATTTTAAACATACGTTATATAATATTAAAGAAAACAAAATTTCTATAATACTTAATTTCCCCAACAATCCAACTGGTTATACCCCATCAACAGAAGAATTAACACAATTGGTTAGCATCATAGATGTGTTCGCAAAAGAAAATCCAAATAAAAATCTAATAATAATTTCTGATGATGCTTACTTTGGATTATTTTTTGAAGAAAATCACAAAACTCCTACTTTAAGTGCTACATATAGACTTGCAGATAATAATAATTGTCTAGTAGTCAAATTAGACGGAATAACTAAAGAGTACTACGGTTGGGGGCTTCGTGTCGGATTTATAACATATTACACTAGTGATGATAAATTACGAAAAATTGTATTAGAAAAAACTCAAGGATACCTTAGAAGCACTACATCATCACCATCAAATCTATCGCAACAAATTGCTCTTAGATTATTAGAAAGTTCACAAGCAAAACAAGAAAAAACATATAATGACAGTATAATAGAAGAGCGCTATCACATTTTAAAAGAAGCCATAGTTAAATATAATTTAGATAATGACGTAACTATATTGCCATTTAATTCAGGATACTTTTTCACTATCAAGATGCCAGAACACATTGATGCACATAAATTCAGATTAAAATTCCTTAATGACTATAAATATGGTGTTTACTCTATGGATGATTCTCACATAAGAATAGCTTTTTCATGTCTTGATAAAGAATTAATACCAGATTTAATTAAAAATTTCAAACTTTGTATTAAAGAATTTTCTAAATAGTATAAATACCTCCTAAAGTTGAAACTTTAGGAGGTATTTATTATTTAATTCCTTTTTTTAATAATTCTGCCATAAATTTATTAGCATTATACTCAACCGAATCGTCCAACTTTGGAAAATCATATGAAGAGTATTTGTTATCTAATGCTGCTTTTATTAAATAATCTGTAACACGAGGGTTTTTAGGTAAAATAGGACCATGTAAATAAGTTCCAATTAAATTATTGTATAGTAACCCTTCCTTTTTATCATCATCGTTGTTTCCAAATCCAACAATTACATTACCTAATGTTTCATAATTATGATAAGTTCTTCCTCCATGATTTTCAAAACCAACTATGTTTCCAAATTTCTCTGATTCAAGCAAAATATTACCAATTAAACGAGGTTTATTAGGTAAAGACTCAGTGTAAAAATCGAGAATATTTAAACCCGGTAGCTTAATTCCATCGACAGTCTTATAATATTCTCCTAAAAACTGATATCCTCCACAAATTGTTAGTGCAGGAGTCCCATTTTCTATAGCTGCTTTAAATTCATTTTTTATTTTACTAAATTGCTCTGTAGCTATACACTGTTCTCTATCTGAACCACCACCTATAAAGAATATATCGCAATTAGATAACTTTATACCTGATGTAGAGGTGATATTTTCAATTTTTAAATCTATTCCACGCCATTCACAGCGTTTTTTCAAGGAAATCACATTTCCTATATCACCATACAAATTTAATTTATCTGGCATGAAATGATACAATTTTAATTCCATATAACTATTTCTCCAATTCCTTTTGAGTTTCAGTTAACGCTGTATAATTTGGTATAGCAATAGCATATCTCTCAGGGTATTTTTTTAATTCTAAAACCGCCTCTGTAATATTCTCATTGACTGTTATATTAGCTCTAATATCACTATATTTCAAACGTAATGCTAATTCTTTAGCTCGCTTTCCTGAGCAAATAATATTTTTAATATTTTGATTAAGTAAAATATTAAAATCAGTATCCCAAATCCATGATATATCTAAACCATCAGCACCATTATCATTTAATACTAGAAGATAATTTATATCTTCCTTGATCGTATTACCAATTGCCAACGATGCATTAAGTCCTGCTGGATTTTTCGCTAAGTTAAGCAACACTGTAGCATCTTTTGATATACTAATACTTTGCATGCGTCCATTTTTAGATGTATAACTGCCTAATCCTTGCTGAATTTCTTCCTCAGTTAATCCTAGCTCTTTTAATAGTGAATATGCTGCAAGTAGATTATATATATTATAGTCTCCTGCCAATCTTGTCTCAATAGCTTCACTATTATTAACGCTAAACTTTATAAATGGCTCGACAACCGCATTTGTTACTTTATATTTTACTTCGGGGTGTTTAAAATTACATTGTATACATTTATAAAAACCTAACTGACTATAATGAATATAATCATAGTCTAATTCATGTCCACAATTTGGGCAAAATTTCGATTCCGGAATACCATAATCAACAAAGCTATATGCATCCTTACTTATTCCAAAACAAACATTATTCTTACCATATTTTGATAATCGTGTAACAAAAGGGTCATCGCTATTTAAAATAAGCTGTATACCTTTCCCTTCTAATTGATTACCGATTGTTTCAATTAAAGTATCTATTTCTCCAAAGCGATCAATTTGATCTCTAAAAAAATTATTAATAACAAATTTTGTTGGTGTTATATAGTTCATAACCTTGGGAATAGAGCCCTCATCTATTTCAATGACAGCTAATTTTGTATTGTTTTTTGACTGGATAGCAAACGTGGATATAATTCCATCTAACATATTTGCCCCTTCAAAATTATTAATAAAATCTTTATTACATGCTTTTAATGTATGCCCTATTAAATTTGAAGTTGTTGTTTTACCATTTGTTCCAGTTACAAAAACAATTTCATCATAATTAGTAGCCAATTTAGAAAGCACATTACTATCAAGTTTTCTTAATACTTTTCCCGGTAAATCTGTTCCTTTCTTGCCTGCTGTTCTACTGGCTTTTCTTGTCAATTTAGCCAAAAATTTGTAAAATTCTAACATAACATCTCCTGTTAAATCTCTTAAAGGTTATTTTGTGATGTATCAAACTTATATCCTATCCCCCACACAGTAACAATCATTTTTGAAACTTTTGAAGAAATTTTATCAAATTTTTTCCTTACTCTTTTTATATGAGTATCTACTGTCCTAAGATCCGAATAAAAATCATAGTCCCATACAGCTCTAAGAATTTCATTTCGTCTAAATGCTTTATCTGGCGATTTAGCTAAAAACAATAATAAATCAAATTCCTTAGGTGTAAGAAGAACCTCTGTATCCTCTACGATAACCTTATGTGAATTCACATCTATTATCAACCCTGGGAAAACTAATACATCTTTTGTATACAATTCTGGTGTATAAAAAACACTACGTTTAGTCCTTTGTAAAATTGCATTTATTCTTAACATAAGTTCTCTAGGACTGAATGGTTTTATTACATAATCATCTGCACCTAATTCAAATCCTTCTACACGGCTTTGTTCGTCGGCCTGTGCAGACATTATTATAACAGGTGTCGCTTTAGTTTTTCTAAGTTCAGATAATATTGATTTTCCATTCAGAATTGGCAAATGCACATCTAAAAGAACACATGAATAATCCATGTATTTCAAACGTTCTAAACCATCTTGACCATTACTAGCCTCATCAACAATGTATCCTTCTTTTTCTAAGTACATTATTAATAGTTTTCTAATTCTCTCCTCATCATCTATCACTAATACTCTTTCTGCCACTAAATATCACTTCCTATAAATTACTTATCTCCATTTTTAGCTTTATTAATTAATCTTTTTACTTCATGAATAGTAAGAATCCTGTACTCACCCTTACGTAATCCATCTAGTGTCAAATCTTCAATAGATTCCCTTTTTAATTTCATTACCTCATAACCTAACGCTTCGAACATTCTACGTACTTGCCTATTTTTACCTTCATGAATTGTTAATCTTACTAATGTATTACCACTCTTATTTTTATTTTTTACAATATTAACCTCTGCTGGAGATGTTTTGTAATTATCAATCCTTACACCAGAACGTAGTATTTTTAAGTGATGTTCTTCTAATTTTCCGTTAATTTTTGCAACATATGTTTTTCTTATTTTGTGCTTCGGATGGGTAATTAAATTTATAAACTCTCCATCATTAGACATAATTAATGCACCAGATGTGTCATAGTCTAGACGTCCAACGGGTACTACTCTTTCAGTAACTGCTTCAAAGAAATCTTTAACACAAACTCTATCTTTTTCATCAGACATTGATGTAATAACCTTTTCAGGTTTATAAAATAGATAGTATCTTTTATTTTCTTTTAATAAGCGTACTCCTTCAACAATTATAACGTCACTTGGTTCGGCTTTCATTCCTAACTGATTGACAACCTTACCATTTACGCTAACTTTTCCTTCTAGTATTAATTGTTCAGCTTTTCTTCTAGATGTATAACCTGAAGCTGCTATCAATTTTTGTAGCCTTTCCGCCATGTCATCCTCCTATTTTTCCAAAAATTTACTTATATCACTTTCACTTATATCCTCTGATTTTGGTAACTCATTTAGACTTTCTATACCAAAAACATCTAAAAATGTTTCCGTTGTTTCGTACAGTTTTGGTTTACCTATTGTATCCAATGTTTTATTTGAGATAATTAGATCTTTAGAAAGAAGTGAGTTTATTATAGAGTCACTGCTAACCCCTCTTATTTTATCTATTTGAACCTTTGTTATCGGTTGATTATAAGCGATTATCGCTAGTGTTTCTAATGAAGCTTTAGATAATTTTACGAGATTTTTTGAAACAATAGCTTTTTTAATCATTTCCGATATCTCTTCATTCAACAACATTTTATATACTGTTCCAAACTTTCTTATTATTAGAGGGTTATCTCTTGTATTATATTCCTCCAAAAATATATTAAGCATATTCTCTGCTTCATGAGGCTCTACTTCCATAAATGTTGCAAAAAAATCAATGCTTAAACCTTCTTCACCTTTCATAAAAAGTAAGGCTTTTATAATCTTTTTTGTTTTATCTAATAACATAGCTTATTCCTTTAATTTATATTCCAGAATTATTTCATTTTCATTATCTATACATATCAATTCCTGATCTCTAATCATTGTTAAAACACTAACAAATACTAAAACAATTTCATTTCTTTCAGTATAATTTTTTATTAGTCCAGAAAAAGATAATTTTTTATTTTTATTGAATCTTTCAGTCAATTCTTGTTTTATATCTTCAAATGAAATCTCACGGCGATAGCCAACGAATGCTTTATCATTCTCATTATTATTAAAAGTTTTTAAAATATTTTCCATAGCTTTCAGCAACTTTATTGAAGGTATTCTTAAAGATCCTATATTATCTTGTATATCTAAATCTATACTTTCTTTTTCCAGGTATTGAGCTCGCTCTTTTTGCAAAATTTCCAATTTAGTACTAAGTTCCTTATAGTTTTTATAATCCAATAACTGTTGTACTAAATCTTCTTCCTCTTCCGCAACATCTTCTTCAAATTTTGGTAGTAGACTTTTACTCTTTATATGGAGTAAAGTTGCTGCCATTACTATATATTCTTCTGCAATTTCAAGAGAAAACTCTTCACTAGTATTTATATACTCTAAATAACTCTCTGTTAATTTTGCAATAGGTATATTATATATGTCTAACTCCATTTTTTCAATTAAATGCAATAATAAATCAAGTGGTCCTTGAAAAATCTCTAAATTAACATTATACATTTACTATTATTCCTTTAATTAATTGTTTTTCTTGGATGATTGATTAGAGTTCTCTTTTGCCCTGGTTTTTTTAGATTATTAAAATACAACTTTAAACTATGAATATTTTTTAATCCTAGAAGTTCTTGTACTTCTTCTGCTGGAACCTTATCTTCTAAAAGATGAATAGCCAATGAGTTTCTAAAATTCATTGTATTGAGTTCTTTCTCAAGCCCTAAATCTTGTTGACGCTTTTTAAAAATTTTCCAAAAGCCTTGACGACTTATTCCTTCACCATCATGATTTAAAAATAACTTACTTTCATCCTCAATATCAGGATATTCTTTTTTCAATTCTTCAATATACTCTTTAATTGCATCAGTCGATTCTCTATTCAATGCAACTGTTCTATAACCTTCTTTTTTCTTATATTTTAAATATCCTATAGTTGTGTTAACATCTTTTAATTCCAAATTAATACATTCTGTTGGTTTAATACCTATAGAATATGATAATTCAAAAATAGCCTTATCTCTATAATCCATCCAATTTTTTGTATCAATATCTAAAATTCTAGCTATTTCCTGTCTTGTGAAAATAATAAGATTATGTTGATTATCTTTGTCAATATGAACATCTATATTGATTCTATCATTAATTATCCCTTTAATATAAAGATATTCAATAAAAATATGAACTGTAGAAATTGTTCTTGATAATGTTGCTGATGAATAGTTTTTTTCTTTTAGATACCTCAAATATCTTGTAATTAATTCCTCATTCAACCAAGAATATTCCTCAATTGAATATCCCATTTCAACTAAATACAAAAAGATTTTTCTCAAATCCCTATCATAAGAATTAATTGTGTTCATAGAGAACTTTTTCTTATTTTCTAAATATTCTCTAAAATCGTTCAATAACTTTTCACTCATAAAAATACCCCCTTAGTATCTCATAACACTCCCCAATATTAAGTCCTATATAATGATTATATCATCTATAAAACTTTATGTAAATGTATTTGTAGCATTTTAACATTCACTATTAAAAAACTTTGAATAGTTTTTTGTAATAAACAAAAATCTCCCAAAGTTTTATATTTATTTATTATACTAAATTTTTTTTCTCCCAAATTTATTTCGAATCCCTATCGCAAAAAATAAATTAATTATCATTATTGCGATTGGAACTAAAATAGCATTGTGAAAATAATATTTAGACATTGCTGCGCCAAAAATAACACCAAATAAAAATACTAAAACTACTGTTAAATAAATTAAAAGTGGATATCTACTTTCACTTTTTTTTTGAAAAATATATTTGTGTAAATGTTCACTCAAAGAACGTAAGTTCCCAGTACAAAATACACTAGCAAAAACGAGATTATTAACTTTTCTAAATCCATCAAATTGGATAGCACAAACGAATGAAATAACAATTGGCCGAATATCTAAACCAAATAATGAACCTTTGAAAAATATAAAAGTTAATGCCATAATTTGAATAAACAACAACATATAAATATGTTTAAAAATAGACAATTCTTTATATTTTGATTCTATATATTTACTAATTAAAACCCCTATTATAAAAGATAGTACAGGAATAAGATAATGTCGGACTTCATATAAATCCCCATTAATCAAACCTATTCCTACAAAAATTAAATTTCCTGTTTGTGCATTAGCAAAAATTCCTCCACAATTAACGAAAGTGTATGCATCGAAAAAACCGCCTACTAAGGTCAATAATAAACAAAACATCAACTGTTCATGTACAGGTAGATTTTTATTAATTAATGTCTCACGAATATTCATATATCAAACCTCTCCTATATTATTATAAATTAATCAAAAATTGTTTCCCATTTATCAGGATTTTCAAAACAAGAAAAACACATTTCTAATTGTTTTTTAGTTGTTCTTTGAACTGAAAGCTCTGGTAGATTATCTAAAGAAAAGAAATCTGCAGCTAGCGTCTCTGTATTTGCTTCAAAATCATGATCGATATACTCACACAAGACAAAAATTTTAACCATACCAAGTGGAAAGCTGACTGGATGATGTCTGTTATAATCTAACACCGCAATAATTTTTTTAGGTTTAATAATAGCTCCTGCTTCTTCTTTCGCTTCTTTTATAACATTTTCCCTTACACTTTTTAAAGCATCTTGATAACCACCAGGAAGAGCCCATTTTTCGTCTAACTGTTCCTTAACTAAAAGAATTTTATTGTCTTTGATAATAGCAGCTCTGGTTTCTACTTTAGGAGTTTGATATCCTATTTCACTAGCAAAATTCTCTTTGATTTTTTCTGGAGATATATCATATTTATAAGCAAGCATTTCACAGGAAATTTCTCTAATTCGTTCTGAACGTTCTCTATCAAATTTATCTTTGCTATACGCAAGAGAACATTGAGCTAAAAATTGCAACTCTTTAGCCCACGATTGCCAGATACCTTCCATATAAACTCTAACCACATCTTCTATTCTTCTTATAAAAATTGCATCTTTTACATCTAGAAAATCATAGTCATCGCTCATTAAAAAAACATTAGCTAACTTAGGATTAATACTATTTTTATCAGCAGTCAAATACAGTACATTACGTTGAAAGGAGTCAATCCCTTCTGAAAAAGTATAGTTAATGTTATTATTACTAAATACTTTTTCTAAATCTTTCGTTATTTTACATTCTAATTTTTTATCTATTAATAATTTTTGGTACATAACGCAACCTCCACACTTATCTATATATTATAACATACTTATTTTCATTTTTTCTACTTAATTTTCTACTTAATTTCCAACACTTACAAAGTTATGATCAATACAATATATTTTTTATTAATTATCATATAAAATTACTGTTAATAATTAAAAATTTTCTCAAACTTCTTGTAAGTTTTGATTATTAGTTGTATAATTACTATTGTAAGTATACAGTAAGGAGGGAATAAAATGAAATATATTATTTCTTTATTTTGGGCTTTTATTTTTTCATTTATAACAATATTTATAATTACATCTATTTTGGGGAGCAACTCTGAAGTTAATACACTTAGAGATTGCGCAGTTTTATCTGTAATTTTCACAGCATTCGTTGCACTACTTGATGCCGTTGGTTTAGACAAAAAACGCCGAGAAAATTAATTTATTTTAAATAAAAATTATTATTAAAATAGGAATAGCGCGTGTGTTGCTTTCCTATTTTTTCTAAATAGGAGTACTACATATATGAATAATTTACTTGCAACTATGTGTTATATTGATAATGGTGATAGTTATCTTATGCTCAAACGTAATAAAAAAGAAAATGATATTCATGAAGGGCTTACTATAAGTGTTGGTGGTAAGTTTGAAATTGGAGAAAGTCCTGAAGACTGTGTTATTCGAGAAGTAAAAGAAGAAACAAATCTTGATATTATTAAGCCAAAACTTCGTGGTATAATCACTTTTCCAAATTTTGATGGACGTAAAGATTGGTATACATATGTCTTTACAGCAAAAGAGTATACGGGTAACCTTACAAAAGACTGCAACGAAGGTGACTTAGTTTGGGTGAAAAAAAATGAAATTCAAAATATAAAAACCTGGGAAGGTGATTATATATTTCTTGATTGGCTAGTACAAGATAAACCTTTCTTTTCAGCTAAATTTAATTATAAAAACAATAAATTTATTGATTATGAAGTAACTTTTTACGACTAAAGGAGCAATATTATGAATATTGAATTAAATAAAATTTTTGAAACACACTATACTGTCAAAGATGAAAATAGTGCTAAAAATATGGGAAGTGGTGATTTAGAAGTATTATCTACACCTAGTCTAGTGGCTTTTATGGAAAATGCTGCAAAAAATTACTTAAATAATTTTCTTAATGATGAACTAGGCAGTGTTGGTAGTAATATTAATATAAATCATCTTGCTCCAACTCTTATTGGAAAAAATATAATTGTCAAAGGCTCAATAAAAGAAATTATTAAAGAAAAGATAATTATCTTCAACCTTGAAGCATATGAAAGTGATACACAAATTGCAACAGCTAATCATACACGTGTGATAATTAATAATAAGATATTTATGGAAAAATTAATATCTAAATAAGCAAAGAGAAAAACCTCCTAAATAGGAGGTTTTCTCTTACAATTTTACATTTTAAAATTCATTAGAGAATATTAGTTCTAAGAAATATTCTTTAAGTACTTTTATGTATGTACCTTTCATACCTAATGATTTTGATTCTATAATACCCGCACTTTCTAATTTCCTAAGTGCATTTACTATAACTGAACGAGTAATTCCTACCCTATCTGCAATTTTACTTGCGATAAGCAATCCTTCTGTTCCATCCAATTCTTTAAAAATATGTTCAATTGCCTCTTTTTCTGAATATGACAATGAGTTAAGAGCCATATTAACCATATCCTTATCACGAGCTAGATTTTTTTCTTTGTCTTGTTTTTCGTGAAGAATTTCTATTCCTACTACTGTTGATGCATACTCTGCCAACACCAAGTCGTCATCCTGAAAATTGTTATCCATTCTTCCAATAACTAGTGTCCCTAGACGCTCACCGCCACCTCTTATTGGTAAAATTACAGTATATGTATTTCCCTCAAATCTTTCTGTTTCTTCTTCGGGAAAAATAGAAAGTGGATCTTGAAACGGAATATTAACCTTCGTTGCATATACTTTCAATGTAGCATCTAAATAAACTTTAGGAACTTTCCTAGCACGAATAATTTCTTCCATACGCTCATTAGAATAATCCATAATTGAATCATATCCAAGAATATTACCTTCTACATCTAAGATATAGACAACTGAATCTAAAATAGGACTTAAACGCATTGCCATCGCTTCAAAATCGACATTTTCATGACGTCCTTCTTGTAAAATTGTACTTATTTTTCTTGTTTTTTGTAATAAACTCGCCATTTTTTTCTCCTTACAAAAATGCTTCCTTGACTATTATACCACTATTCCAAGGGAATTGTAAGACTTTTTGAGAAAATTTTTTAATCTATTCTGAAATTTTCTAAAATTTCTAATGATCTTTTTGCGTATTTTTCATATTTTTCCTTCTTATCTCTTATTTTCTCTGGAAGAGGTTTTATTATACCGAAATTTGCATTCATAGGTTGGAAGTTTTTACTCGTATTATCCACTATATAATTTGCCATTGCTCCAATCATAGTTTCAGTTGGGAAAACTACTTCTTTTCCTTCAGTGTTATATAATGCATTTAGCGCTGCTACAATTCCAGAAGCTGCACTCTCAACATAACCTTCAACACCTGTCATTTGTCCTGCAAAATAAATATTTTTTTCATCTTTTAGACGATATGTTTTTTCTAACAATTGAGGAGAATTTAGATATGTATTTCTATGCATAACTCCATAGCGAACAATGCTGGCATTTTCTAAACCGGGAATCATATTAATAATTCGTTTTTGTTCACCCCATTTTAAATGTGTTTGGAATCCAACTATATTATATAGCGTTCCCTCACTATTATCTTGACGAAGTTGTACTACAGCATAGGGACGTTTATCAGTTTTTGGATCTTCTAGACCTACTGGTTTCATTGGTCCAAATAATAAAGTTTTTTCCCCACGTTTAGCCATTTCTTCAAAAGGCATACACCCTTCAAAATAAATTTCTTTTTCAAATTCTTTTAGTGGAGCTGCTTCTGCCGTAATTAATTCATTATAAAATGAAAGAAATTCATCTTTTGTCATCGGACAATTTAGGTACGCAGCTTCCCCTTTGTCATAACGTGATTTTAGATATACTCTATTCATATCTATAGAATCTTTTTCAATAATTGGGGCTGCCGCATCATAAAAATACAATCCATCCTGTTTTGTATATCCCTTAATGTTCTCACTCAGTGAATCAGATGTTAAAGGTCCTGTAGCAACAATAACAGGATTTTCTCCTTTAGGAATTTCTGACAACTCTTCTTCTATAACATTAATATTTGGATGGTTTTTAATAGTATTTGTAATCATTTCTGAAAACTTATCTCTATCAACCGCTAACGCTCCTCCAGCAGGAACTTGCGTAGCATCTGCACATTTCATGATTAAAGAATCAAGCATTCTCATTTCTTCTTTCAATAAGCCTACAGCATTCGTAATATTATTAGCTCTTAATGAGTTTGAACATACTAACTCAGCAAAATTTTGCGTTTTATGTGCTGGGGTCATCTTTTTTGGACGCATTTCATAAAGATCAACTTTAATTCCACGCTTAGCAAGTTGCCATGCTGCTTCGCTTCCAGCAAGACCGGCTCCAATTACAATTATTTTCTTTTCCATTAACTATCTCTCTTTCTATTTTATAATAAATCCGAAAAATCTTCTTTTTCTTCTTTGTTTTCTTTTATATCTTGTGTAATTATACGACCATTTTTATCAAAAAGATATGTCTCAATACTTGCTAATGTTTCATCAATAAGCTCTGAATAATCATCACGTGATTCATAAGCGACAATTTTTTCTAATCTCGGTTTTGTTTTTGGAGCTTTTGGTGTGAAAATTGTACAGCAATCTTCAAATGGAAGATTAGAAATTTCTAACGTATCTATTTCTTTTGCAATTTTTATAATATCCACTTTATCCATAGTTAACAATGGGCGTAGTATAGGCATATAAGTTACATTATTGATGCAATTCATAGATTCCAATGTTTGGCTAGCTACTTGCCCTAGTGATTCTCCAGTTGCGATAGCTAAACATCCCTCTTTTTTCGCTACTTCTTCAGCAATACGAAGCATAAATCTTCTTGTAGAAGTCATTGTATAATTTGATGGGACACGTTTAACTATTTCAGTTTGTAACTTAGTAAAATTAACAACGTGTAATTTTATTTTCCCTACAACTTGGCTAAGTTTGATAGTTAAATCGAAAATCTTTTTCAATGCATCAGCTGATGTAAATGGTGGAGATTGGAAATGAATCATTTCTACTTCCACACCTTTAACTTGTAACATATGCGCTGCAACAGGAGAGTCTATTCCTCCTGATAAAAGAAGCAATGCTTTTGATGAGGTATTGACAGGAAAACCTCCAATACCTTTTATAAAGTCTGTGAAAATAAAAATTCCTTCACTACGAACTTCTACATTAATGATAAAATCTGGTTGTTTTACATTAACTTTTAAGTTTTTATAATTAACAAGAACATGACTACCAAAAATATTATTCATTTCATTGGTATTATACTCAAAATTTTTATTAGCGCGTTTTGTTTGAATCTTAAACGTATATTCTTTATCTAATTTTGTTTTTAATAGATTATCTACTACTTTCTTCGCTTCTTCTATATCCAGCGGTGCTCGTAATACTGGTGAAAAATTGTGGATTCCTGGAACGCGTTTTAATCGATTCATTATTTCTACCACATCATCGTTATTATCTAAATGGATATACATTCTATCACGTTTTGTTTGAACATGAAATCCTTTTAATCCTTGAAGATTGTAACGAATATTTTTTGTAAGCTTTTTTAAAAATTCATTTCTATTTCCAGACTTCAGAGTAAGTTCTCCATATCTGACTATTATATGACTATATTCCACTTTCAATTACCTCTTTAAATTTTTTATAATATTCATCTTTAAATACTTCGATAAATTTTTTAACTTCTTCTAGTTTTGTCTCATATGAGAAACTAACTCGAATACTTCCTTCAATATTTTCTCTTGATAAACCACGAGCGTATAAAGCTTCATTCAAATGAAAAGTTCTTGACGAACAAGCACTCGTTGTTGAAACCATAATTCCACGTTCATTTAATGCATTGATAATGGCTTCTCCTTTTATTTTCGGAAGACTAATGTTAATTATTGAATCTACAAAATCATTTTGTAACGGCGAATTAATTATTACGTGCCCTATTGCGCTTAATTCATCAACAATTAATTTCTTATATTCATAATGTTTTTCTTTAACATCATTTACTTTCTCTTGAGTTAGTCTCAATGCTTTAGCAAGACTTACTGCTCCAGGAACATTTACAGTACCACTTCGAAGACCATTTTCTTGCCCTCCTCCAAAAGTAATATTGTGCGTCGTTCTTCGTGATTTTAAATATAATACTCCTACACCTTTCAAGCCGTGAAACTTATGTGCAGAAATAGAATAACTATCAATCACAGTTAAATCAATTTTTTCTTTCAGTACCCCCTGAACTCCATCAACATGAAAATGAATTTTTGGATAATCTTTGAGTAGTTCTACAATTTTACCAATAGGTTGAATGGCTCCAAAAATATTATTAACATGCATTACACTAACTAGAATAGTTTCTTTTGTTAACAATGATTTTAAATGTTCTAAGTCGATAAATCCATTTTCATCAACATTAACATAGTCTAAAATAAAACCACGATGTTCTAATTCTCTAAACGTCTCTAATACTGAAGGATGTTCTATCCTCGAAACTATAATTCTATTTCCAAAATCTTTTTTATGTTCAACACTCCCTAAAAGAGCTATATTATTACTTTCAGTTGCACAAGATGTGAAATATACTGTATCACTTTCCACACCTAATATATCTGCAACTTGTATTCTAGCTGCATTAAGAAGTTTATTCACTGTTTTCCCATATTTATTAATACTAGCGGGATTCCCATAATAATTATTATTAACCTCAACAAAAGTTTTCAAAACTTCATCATAAGGTTTTGTAGTCGCACAATTATCTAAGTATATCATTTTTGACACCTTTCAATTACATATTTGTTGTTAACAAATCACTATAAAAGTATATAACAAATAGCTAGTTTTATCAATTGAAATAAATTTAATTTCAATTTTCTTTAATTACTAAAATTGTATATATCTGGTTGACTTATATCTATGTTTAATCAATAAATATAAAAACAGCTAAAAATAAATTACTTCCATTTATTTTTAGCTATTTCTTTATTCTCCATTAACTACATCTTTTAAAATCTGATCCCATTTTGGAAGATTTCTATCAATACGAACAGCTCGGTCGCTATCAGTCCCTAAAATATTATGTGATGAAGTTGCAAGTGCTACAACAACACCATCAACAGATAATTCATAAGAAAAAATAGTTTTTATTCCATTATGTTTTTCTATCCACGTCTTAATAAACATATCTTGATTCTCAAATCTGATGTTATTTTTGATAGAATATTTAACCTCTATATCAGAATAATATAGATTATAGTTAATTAGAGAATCTACATCTATCCCCAAACTATTTAGATAGTACTTTTTGGCTAAATTAAGCCAATCATAAATATACTTATTATCTAAAAAGCCTGCTGAGTTAAAAAATTTTTTTTCTAATTTGAATTTTATAGTTTTTTCGTACATATTACTTCTCCTTTACTATTAAATCAGAAATAGCTTGCATTAAGATAGCTGTAATTTCGTCATGACTTTTTTCTTCTTCTTTCAAACTAGTGGCATCTATTTCATCACCTACAACTATTTTAATTTCTGAAAATAATCTAAAATTTTTACTTGGAATTATTGCAAACGGAATGATTTTCGTTTTAGCTCTTGTTGCAATAAAAGATGCACCGTTATGTAATTGACCTAGATCTAACTCTTTTGAATGGGAACGTGTACCCTCAGGGAAAACACCAACTACTTCTCCTTCTTTTAATAACTTAATACTATAATTAATAGCTGCTCTATCGAAAGTTCCGCGTTTAATAGGAATTGCTCCAGTTGCTTTTAATGATTGCTTTATGAATGGAATTTTAAATAATTCTTCTTTTGCAATAAATCGAATTTTTTTATCAAAAAATGCTGGAAACAATAATGGATCATGATTGCTCAAGTGATTTCCTGAAATAACAACACCTTTTGCATTCTCTATTTTTTCGCCATTAATTACTGTTACTTTATAAAAAATTTTATAAAACAATAATAACAATGTTTTTACAAAGTTATACATTCTTTTCTCCTTATCCTTCTGCCTTCTTAATTAATTCTGTCATCTTTTCTACTACTTCAGTTATAGTTAAATTAGTTGTATCTATCAACACTGCATCATCTACTTTTACAAGTGGTGCTATATCACGGTTTTCATCTTGATAGTCACGCGCCGCTATATCAGCTTTAACCTTATCGAAATCAATATCAACTACCCCTTGTCGGTCAAAATCTAAAACACGACGTCTCGCTCTTTCTTCAACGGATGCTGTCAAGAAAATTTTTACATCCGCGTTAGGTAACACTACCGATGCTATATCTCGACCATCCATTATTATATTATTACTCATTGCAAGGTTTCTTTGAGTGTCAATTAAAAATTCGCGAACCGCAGGTGATTTAGCAAATAGTGACGTAAATTTTGACACTTCTGCAGTTCGAATTTTTTCACTAACATCTTCACCATTGACGAAAACATATTGAACTCTATCTATAAACTTCACTTCAAACTTTACTTTGCTCAATAGTAACTCTATTTTTTTTTCATCTAATTCTGTTAAATTATTTTTCAAAAAATCATATGTTAATCCACGATACATAGCACCTGTATCAACATAATTATATCCTAAATCTTTTGCTACCATTTTAGTTATTGTGCTTTTACCTGAACCAGCTGGTCCATCTACGGCTACTGATATGTATTTCATTATTTACCTCTCAGTCAAATTTTTTCATGATTAATTATAGCATAAACTCATACTAAACACTAGCTTTTAAAGAGAAAAATTCCATTTATAGCAACTTGAACTATACTCTTAGATTTGTTTTTTAACATCATAGTATAACATTAATTAAATTTGTATAAAATCAAATACTTATTTTAATTTAAGTCCTAATAGTTTATCACGTAAGGCATTATTTTCCAAACTTTCCTGCTTCATATATTTTTTCATATCAACACGACTCGCCTTATCTTTTTTATTATTTTTTATACGTTTATCTACTTCTTTTTGCTTTAATGAATTTCCGCATACACATCTATAAGTAGAGTTTTCTCCACTTCCGAATAAAGTCATCTTCTTATGACAATTATCACAGCGAAGATTTGTCAAACGACTTATTACTTTTCTATTTCTACAAGTAGGAGATGAACATTTTAACATCTTTGTTCCTTTTTTATCTACCTCAAGCATATAGCTTCCACACTCTTCACACTTTTTCCCGCTAATATTATCATGTTTAAACTTATCCTGACTATCTTTTATTTCTAAAATACATTCCCTCGTATAATCCTTAATATCTTTTAAAAACTTATCTTTTGATAGTTTGTTTTTAGCAATATTGTCTAATTGTTTTTCCCACGTTGCAGTAAGCGAAGGGCTTTTTAGATTTTTTGGTACTAAGTTTAACAGTTGCTTAGCTTTGTTTGTTGTTTTTATCCTACCGTTATCTAAAACCAAATAATCATTAGTAAATAATTTTTCTAGAATATCTGCACGAGTCGCTACTGTTCCTATACCATTAGTTTGTTTTAGAATTTTTCTTTCATTATCATCATCTACAAACTCAAAAGGATTTTCCATCGCATAAATTAAACTACCTTCTGTGTAATAACTCGGTGGTGTTGTTTGTTTTTTATTATACTGCAAACTATCCAAGCTAAATTCTTTAGTAGAAAAACTAATTTTTTTATCCTCAATCTCGCTTCTACTTAACTCTTTAAAACCAAGTTGAATTACTTTTGCACTTTTAGCGGTAAATACTTTATTATCTAATTTAAAACTATAACTTGTCTCTTCATATTTATAATCAGGTAGAAGGTTTTCAAGGAATCTTTTTACTACTAAATTATAAATCTTAAGCTCTGTATCAGATAAAGACATATAATTTGGCTTTTGCTCCGTTGGAATAATTGCATGATGATCACTTACTTTAGAATTATTTATAATTCTCTTCGTGTTAAAATCTTTTTCACGTAGTAGTTTAGCAGTTATTTCCTTATAATCACCACCAATAGCTCGTAAGCGATCAGCTAAAGTATTTTTCATATCAGTTGTCAAATATCTACTATCAGTACGAGGATATGTCAGTACTTTATGAGATTCGTATAAACGTTGAATAATATTAAGTGTCTGTTTTGGAGACAATCCAAATAATGTACTTGCTACTTGCTGGATATCAGTTAAATTATATAGTGGTTTCGGGATAGAAGTTTTAATCTTAACCTCTACCTTATCAAAATTAATAGTTTTATTTTTATTATCACTAACAAACTTTTCAGCTTTAGCAAAATTATACTCACTTTCTCCACAGTTAAATCTAATACCATCAACTACTGCTTCAAAAGTATAATACTCACGCGGTTTGAAATTCTTAATTTTTTCTTCACGTTCAAACACCATCTGCAATGTTGGAGTTTGAACACGACCACAATTTAATGACGCATTATACTTCAATGTTAACGCTCTTGAAGCATTAATTCCAACTAGCCAGTCAGCGTTAGCTCGGGCAACACCAGAGTAATAAAGTCCAAGATAATCATCACCAGCTTTAAGATTTTTGAATCCATCTTTTATAGCTTTATCTGTAACAGAAGAAATCCATAAACGTTTAACTTTCTTTTTGCAATTTGCTTTTTCAAGAATATAACGTGCAACAAGTTCTCCCTCACGTCCAGCATCTGTTGCTATAATAACTTCATTAACATCTTTTCTATTAACTGTAGTTTCTATTATTTTATATTGTTTAAAAGTTTTCTTTATAATCTCTGTTTTCATATACTTTGGAATCATTGGCAAATTTTCTAAACTTACATTGCTGAACTCCTTATATTTATCAGGAGTTTGCAGCGTTACCAAATGCCCTAATGCCCAAGTAACGATGTACTTATCTCCTTCTAGACAACCATTCTTGTTATTTTTTGCACCAAGATTTCTCGCTATATCACGAGCAACAGATGGTTTTTCACACAATACTACACTTTTCATTGTTATTCCTCACAAAATTTTGATAATTCAATTAAAATATTCATATTTTAGTATTTTTAAAATTTTCTCTATGTATATTTATTATAATGGAAATTTATTTAAATATCCAGTAGCCACCTGATTAAAAAATTTATATTTACTCTTATAAATATTAAATAATTAATTTAAAATCCATAAAACATATAATCATTATCAATATATAAAAACATTAATTGTAAAATTCAAATAAAAATATTATAATTTACTTATATTACTATTGGAGGTCTTTATTTTATGAAACTTTATTTAGCTGGAGCATTATTTAATGAGGGAGAAATTTCTCAACGTTTGAAAGAAGGTCGTTTATTAAAGGAACGTTTTGGAGAAAAATTATCAGTTTTTAATCCAATTGAACAACCGTTTAATGAAGATAAACAAACTTTACCTACTCCACAAGAAATTTTTCGTGGAGACACAGAAGCTATACATAACTGTGATATATTTTTAGTTGATATTACTAATGAAGATAGTGGCGTTATGGTTGAGTTAGGCTTAGCAATTGCCCTAAAAAAACGAATTATCGTCATCAATTCTGATATCCGTCTAAAATCTGCAAATAAATATGAAATTCCTAGTTATGCAATGAACCATTACGTTCTTGGTGGGATTTTAGAACACGGAAAACTTGTATATTCTTTTGATGAAGCATTAAAAGAATTAGAAGGACTATTTTGCTTAAGTAAATAGTCTTTCTACTACTGTAACAACATTATAATAAAAAACATCCTTAGCGTTAGTTTTACTATAACTAACCTTAAGGATGTTTTACTTTAAATATCATCTTTTTCTTTATTTTCTATTCTAATTTTAAATCTCATGCCTTGCTCATATGGTTTAAAGCTATATTCTAAATCATAACTTTCTAATATATTTTTTACAATATATAACCCTAGCCCCGTACCATTTTGCGGTTTATTAATTACTTGAGTATGATAAAAAATCTTGAATAAATTTTTTTGTGCTCCTTCACTTAATGGCTTACACGGATTATCTATATATAAATATTCTTCATCGTCATATATTTGAATACTGCTGCCTTCCGAAGAGTATTTAACTGCGTTACTAACAACATTAGATAATACTTTATCTAATGCCTGCTTACTCATAAGTATAGTTGTAGTATCTTTTACGCTATTATTTATCTTAATGTTCTTCACCAAATACATTTCTCTATATCTATCAATCATAATTTCAACAGCGTTCTTTATATTTAATATTTGTTTATTTTCAGTCCATTCTTGAAACTTAGAAGATTCTAAAATCTCTCCTAATAATATACTTAGACTATCAATCTTTAAAATAGTTTCAGATAAATATTTATTATGATCTTTATAAACACCCACATTATACTTCATATTTTCTAAAATAATTCTAATTCCTGTTAAAGGTGTTTTTAGTTCATGAGAAGCCGCTCTCAAAAACGCAACTTTTTGTTCTTGCAATTCGATAATATTTTTATTCTTTATTTCCAAATCATTTATAGTAGTTAACAATTTACTGTATACTTTATTAATTTGTGAACCTACTTCTCCCAATTCACCTTTATTCCCTTCGTCAAATCTAGCATCTAACTCCATATTTTGCATTTTTTTAGTGATTTTTGAAATATATAAAAGTGGCTCTGCCAGTCTCTTAGAATAAACATATGAAAATATAAAACTAAATATTAACGTTAATACAAGTGTATATGGAAGATACACCAATACAATGTCTATTGCCTCATCTATTAAATTAGTGCCTGAAATAAACTGTACTGATAAGTTTTTATTATCTTTTGTTTTTAGTGTTCTTTCCTCAATAATAATATATGTAGATTCATTATTTTTATTAATATTTAAATCCTTTACTATTTGTGAATCATCTTTAGGTGTTTCTTCCTTCAAATGTACAGAAATCCTCAAATTTTTTGAATATGATTCCAATAATAATGGAATCTCATCCGAATTTTTTTCTTCCAAATACTTTATTAAAATATCCGCACTCTCATTTATTTTATTTCTTTGATTCTCTGCATAAAAAATCGGAAAAGTAAAGTATACTATAGCATGAATAATAATTATAGCTGTACCTAAAATTCCTAATGTCTTGAAAAAATTTCTTGAAAAAATTCCCATATTTTTTATCATAATTGCAACTTATACCCCACATTTTTTACTGTAACTATACAATCCAGTTCTAATTTTTTTCTTAAATTTTTAATATAGACATCTATTACTCTATCATATGGTACATCATCACTATTATTCCATACATAATCTAATATTTGCTCTCTACTCATTACTTGATTAGAATGCTTCAGAAGAAATTTAAGTACATCTATCTCTTTTGGCTTCACATCCACCTCTACATTAGCATATACAGCCTTATAACTTGTAAAATCCACTATAGCTTCTCTATATTTCCAAATTTCATGATTACCATAATGTCTTTTTAATAAGGCGTTTACCCTTTTTGCTAATAAAGGAAGTGAAAAAGGTTTAGTTACATAATCATCCGCTTCTAAATCAAAACCTTTTAATTGAGATATTTCATCTTCCACAGCACTTAGGATAATAACTGGGATATTACTTTGTGCTCTTATTTCTTCTAGTACCTCATAGCCATTTTTTTCTGGCATCATTAAATCTAATATAATTAAATTAATTTCAATCTTTTCAAAAATCTCAATTGCTTCCACACCATTTCCAGCTGTAAAAACATTATATCCATATTCTTTTAAATATTCTTCTACTCCTGTTAGTATTGTTTGTTCATCATCTACTACTAATATATTCATCGTTATATTTTCCTTTGGTATTATTCTCATATTTAAGAATAACATGTTGATATATTTTTTTCAACACTATTAATTAATTGCTAACCTTAGTAAACTAAAATTAGCAATTAATATGTTTTATATTGTTTTTAATTTTTTATCCTGTAATTGTAATACAACGTCCGCTTCTCTTGCTAGTTGATTACTGTGAGTTACTACAATTACACATTTATTTCTTTTCTTCGCTGAATCTTTTAATATATTAATAATATCCTCAGCCGTTTTTTCATCTAAGTTACCAGTAGGTTCATCTGCTAATATTATTGGTGCTTCTGAAACAAGAGCCCTGGCGATAGCAACACGTTGTTGCTGCCCTCCTGAAAGTTTCATAATATTTCTTTTTATTTGTTCTTCTTCTAATCCTAATTGTAATAAAATATCTTTATTCGCTTTTGAAGATACTAATTTTAAATTTTCTAACGGTGTTAAATAATCAATTAAGTTGTAATTTTGAAAAACTAATGATATTTGGTGACTTCTATGGTAATTATATCCTTTCTCACTAATATCTTGATTATTAAACAAAATTTCTCCACTAGTAGGTGTATCTAATCCTGCAAGTAGCGATAATAGTGTAGATTTACCTGCCCCAGATTTACCTACTATTGCATAAAATTTTCCTTCTTCAAATTCAACATTCAAATTTCTTAAAACTTTTTCTTTTCTGTTTTCATATGAATAACTAACATTTTTAATTTTTAAAATTGACATATACTTTGTTCCTCTCTTAGCTCATTTTTGATAAAATTTCTTTTGGCTTCATTCTTAATGTTATTAAAGATGTTATTACAATAGAACACACTATTATTAAGAATAATATAGCTGATACTGTTAGAACATATCCTAACTCTACTTTTACATTTAAAATTTGTTGGGAAATTGCTTCTGGTAAATTATCTACCCCTAGCTTATCTATAGCATTTTTTACTCCATATTTTAAAATAACATTTTCTAAAACACTAGATAAGATTATGCTAAACACAGCGATATATACTAATTCTATTATCTGTTGCAATATAATTTTTGTTTTTGAAGTTCCTATAGATAATAATATCCCTATTTCGTGTAATCTTTCTCTTAGCCAAAATATTAGAACTAATGATAAAATTATCACACTTGCTATAATACTTCCTATTTTTACTATATCTATTATCTTTTCTATACTTTGTAAAGAAGCGATAACTGTTTGGAAATTTTTATTAGATTTTACTACTTCTGTATCTTCTATTGCTAGATTTTCTGCTGATTTGGCAACATCTTCTAACTTCTCTGGATTTTTTACAAAGTAATCTACAGACGTAACCTTTTTATCACTTTCAGAATATCCCATTAATTCTTGACTTGATTTGTAATCTGTATAAACTGTGTTTTCTATGAAATCTGAACTCAATCCTTGAAATTCATTATTCTTTGTTCCTGAATAAATACCTACTACTTCATAGTCTTTGTTAGTAGTCTTTTGTTCAGAACTATTTGCTTTTTCTAATTTTATTTTACTTCCAATATCAAGATTATTTAATTTTGCAAATTCTTCATGAACCAGTACTTTATTACGATCTTCAGGACCTATATGTCTTCCTTTTTTCAATTTCAATACTTCGCTTTTAAAGTCTGAATTATCTGCAGTATTAGTATTTGCATTTAACATAACTAAATTGTTTTTATTTGTTTTCTCGTCTAAAATAAGATTATTTTGTCCCTCAACAACCTTACTCCCTAAAAGATTAACAGGTGTTGCAAATTGATAATTTGCCCCTTTTATATCAGGTAAGTTTGTAATTTTATCCAATTTTTTCACAGATATTTCTTTATCAGTTTTTGATAAATTTTTAACAGTAAATCCGAAATTAGAGCTCTCATATATCTTGTTTGAAATACCCTTTACAGTATGATTTAAAATATTACTACTTAATAATACCGTTGATATAATTGTAAGTAGCATAAACATAATTATACTTCTAACCTTTTTTCTAGTTATATATAGATAGGCTCTTTTAAAAGTTGTCATAGCTATTACTCCTTTCTTTTACCATTTACTCATCTACAAAGTATAACTAGTTAATATTTTGTAACAATTCTTTTGGTTTTTTGTAAATTAATCGAATTGATGTAATACAAATCGCTATTACAATTACCGCTAATCCTATTCCTACAACACTCATCATATCTGTAAGGTTTACACTTACATCTAATGATGTTATCATTTTACTCGCTCCTTCTACCTCTGCATTAGCTCCTAGATTTAGACCTTTTGTTTGATTAGCAACACTCTCTGTAACAGATTTTATAGATTGTGATAAAATTTGATTTCCTATACTTTGACTTACTGCTTTACCTATAAAGTATGAAACGATAAAACTTGGAATACTGATTATAACTAACTCTAAAATAAATTGTCCTACTATTTTCGCCTTAGAAACTCCTAGAGCAAGGTTAACACCAATCTCTTTTCTTCTACCATTAATCCATAGGAATAATATTAGAGATAATATAATAATACTGAATGCTACTGTTCCTATAAATACTCCATTAGTAATACCATATATAGAATCAAGTGATTTTTGTAATACTGGGAAGTTTTGATTACTTTTCACTAGTTCAAATAATTTCCAGTTAATAGGTAACTTCTTAGCTTCTGCTATAACTTTATCTACATTATCTTTACCATCTACTAAAAATATAGCATCTTGATAAATTTCTTTTCCATCTTCGTAATTATATAAAGTCTTAGTCGTTGTTGTATCTGCTATAAATATATTATCATACAACTCCATGTGACTAGATGTATTTCCTTTGTTTTGACCTGTGAATATACCTACAATAGTTACTTCTGTTTCTTTATCAGATTTTTTCTCATTATCGGCATCATTCGGATTACCTTTTAATTTAATTTTGTCCCCTAATTTTAAATTATTCTTTTTAGCGAAACCTTCATGTATTAAAACGCTATTTTTATCAGAATCTCGTAAATGTCTTCCTTCTTTTAATTTTAATGTTTCTGCAGAAAATCTATCATCTAGTGAAGAGTCGTTAGTTCCACTTACAATTACTGTTTTACTAAATTTCTTTTTGTTTTCTGATTTGTTTTCTTCTAATCTGTGATTAGCTAATTTCAATGGTTCTAATCCAATTAAATCAGCTGACACATTCATTCTTTTTATGTATTTTTTTATACCTGGTATATTTTTAATTTGTTCAATATCCTTACCAACGAGGTTACCAGCACCCCTTGCTGTTCCAGGATTTGTTCTTCTATTTATTTCCATAGAAAAACTACTTGTTATATTTTGGAATGTTTCTTTCGATACCTTATCTGTTGATTTCTTTATAGATATTGTACTTAAAATCATTGTAGACATACTTACTAAAATAAGAAATATGATTAATGTCTTCAATATCTTTCTTGTAATATAAAACCATGCTTTTTTTAATATTGACATACATGTTCACCTCATAAATTATTTTTTTGCTGATTTTAATATAACAAAGCAAAATGAATTGTAAATGAAATAGAGAGAACAAATTAAATTTTTATAATTTGTTCTCTCTATAATTTATTTATACTATTTCCATAAATCTTCTAATAAGTGTGTTTGTGTTCTATCTGGTCCAGTAGAAAAAATAGAAATCTTAACTCCAACCAACTCTTCTATTTTACTTAGATAATTACGTGCATTTTCTGGTAATTCTTCTAAAGTAGTTACTCCTGTAATGTCTTCATCGAATCCAGGAAGTGTTTCATAAATTGGTTTACATTCTTTTATAATATTTTCACTAGCTGGATATTCTGTTAGTATTTCACCTTTATAATCATAAGCTGTACAAATTTTAATTTCTTTTAGACCACTCAATACATCTAAACAGTTAACCGAAAGATTAGTCATACCTGATACACGCGCAGAGTGACGCATTACTACTGTATCAAACCACCCAATACGACGTGGTCGTTTTGTAACAGTTCCATATTCATGACCTACTTCACGAATAGTATCACCAATTTCGTCGAATAACTCCGTTGGGAATGGGCCATCTCCTACACGAGAAGTGTAAGCTTTACTAATTCCTAAAACTTTAAGGCCATTTGTTGGGACAAATCCATTACCAACAGTAATTCCCCCAGCACTAGGATTTGATGATGTAACATATGGGTATGTACCATGATCAATATCTAACATAACCCCTTGTGCACCTTCAAATAGTATATTTTTATTCATTTTATGTGCATCTTCTAAAACTTTTGATGTATCTGTTACATATTCAGAAAGTTGTTTTCCATATTCAAAGTATTCATTGAATATTTCCTCAACAGTAAATCCTTCAACACCATAAATTTTCTCAAATACTTCATTTTTTTCAACTAGATTTTGTTCTAATTTTTTCTTAAATAACTCTGCATCTAATAAATCTGCTACACGGACACCACAACGTTTATATTTATCAACGTAAGTGGGGCCTATACCTTTTTTAGTAGTTCCTATCTTATTTTCTCCACGTCGTGCTTCTTCTACCTCATCAAGTTTTAAGTGATATGGTAAAACAATGTGCGCTCTATTAGATATTCTTAATCCTTTACAAGTAACTCCGCTTTCTTTTAATCGATCAATTTCACCACATAACCATTTCGGATCAACTACTAATCCATTACCGATTATTGATAATTTATCTTCATTAAAAATTCCTGATGGAATTAATTGAAGTTTATATGTTTTACCGTCAAATTTAATTGTATGTCCTGCGTTATTACCTCCTTGATAACGCGCAATAACATCAGCTTTTTCTGCTAAGAAATCGGTAATTTTACCTTTTCCTTCATCTCCCCATTGTGATCCAACTACTACTATTGTAGACATAAATTACCCTCCTGTAAAAGTAAGATTTATTTAATTATATTTTTATTTATTCAAGCAAAAAATTATTATGTTTCTTTGATTATTCGGTTAAAACACAAGTTACTTTATTATTCCTACTCAAACATATTCATTATAACATATTTTACACTGGTTTTGTATATTTTTATGTTAAAAATTCGTAAAAAAAGAAACCTTTCGGCTTCTTTTATAATTTTAGAATATCCCTAAAATTGTTTCTGTTTCTTCATCAATATCGATATTTAATGCACTAGGTACTTTAGGAAGACCCGGCATCGTTAAGACTTTGTTAGCATAAGCAACTACAAAACCTGCACCACTGCGAAGTTTAACATCGTTGATCGTAATTTTGAATCCTGTAGGACGGCCTTTTATTTTTGCATTATCAGTTAATGACGCTGGTGTTTTAGCCATACAAACTGGTAAACTACCAAAACCTAATTTTTCTATTCTAGCGATTTCTCCTTTAACTTCATCAGTTAGATTTACACCATCTGCTCCATACATTTCTCGACAGATTATTTCTATTTTTTCTGCAATTGGTGTTTCATCACTATAAAGAAGTTGTAAATCTTCTTCATTGTTATCTATTGCACGAATTACTTTTTCTGCAAGGTCAAGTCCGCCTGCACCACCATGTTCCCAAACTTCTGTTCTTGAAAGTTCAACACCTTGGTTAGCCGCCCACTCTTCTAAAAATGCTAATTCTTTTTCAGTATCTGTTACAAAAACATTTAAAGCAACTACAACTGGCAGATTATACTTTTTCATATTTTCTACATGTTTTTCTAAGTTGGCAACACCAGCTGCAAGTGCTTCTATATTCTCTTCTTTAAGATCCTTTTCCTCGATATTACCATGAAGTTTTAAAGCTTTTACTGTTGCTACTACTACTGCTGCTTTTGGTTTTAATTCAGCTTTACGGCATTTGATATTTAAGAATTTTTCTGCACCAAGGTCTGCACCAAATCCTGCTTCAGTTATCACATAATCAGCATATTTTAAAGCAGTTTTTGTTGCTAAAATTGAGTTGCATCCATGAGCAATATTTGCAAACGGCCCCCCATGAATGATAGCTGGATTATTTTCTAAAGTTTGAACTATATTAGGTTTAATAGCATCTTTCAATAAAGAAGTTATAACACCTTCAATTTTTAAATCTTTCAGATAAATAGGTTCACCTTTTGAGTTATAAGCGACAAGAATATTACGAAGTTTTTCTTTTAAATCAGCTATTCCTTCTGATAAACATAGAATTGCCATGATTTCACTAGCAACCGTAATATCAAAACCATCTTCTCGTTCTAACTCTGTTCCTGCATTTACTTTAATGTGACGTAAATCACGTGCATTCATATCCATAACACGATTGAACACAATTTTATCAATATCAAGTTCGTTGCCTTGGAAAACATGGTTATTTACTAAAACAGCAATGGCATTATGAGCTGTTGTAATTGCATGCATATCTCCAGTAAAATGTAAATTAATTTCTTCCATAGGTACTACTTGAGCATACCCACCACCTGCAGCACCACCTTTGCGACCGAGTACTGGGCCTAATGATGGTTCACGAAGTGCTACACAAGATTTTTTCCCAAGTTTGTTTAGAGCATCTGATAACCCAATAGTTACTGTTGATTTCCCCTCACCACTTGATGTTGGATTAATTGCAGTTACTAAAATTAATTTAGCATCTTCTTTTATATCATGCTTAATATTTTTTGTTTGAATTTTTGCTTTATAATTTCCATAAAGAATTAAATCTTCTTCTCTTAAACCTAATTTTGCAGCAACTTCTGCAATATGTTTTTTCTCACATTCATTTGAAATTTGAAAATCTGACTTCATATTTTACCTCATTGTAGCGAAAGTTGCTAGGTAGTTCCTATATATCTTTCGCTTTTCTACTTTTATAATTCTCTGTATAAAACTTTTCAATCTATATATCACTTATTTTAATCTTCTAAACCTGGAATACGTTTATAAATCTTATCAATATTAACCAAATGTACTTCTAGTGCAAAGCAGCTATCTAGTACTTCTTTAGAAACAGTGTTTTTAATAACTTCGTTTTCCTCTAAAAGTTGTCTAAATGGTATACCTTCGAACCAAGATTTCATGGCAAGTGGTTGAACTAAATCGTATGCTTCTTCACGAGAAAAATCATATTTTTCTATTAAATTACTCATTGTTCTTTGAGCAAAGATAACACCATTAGTCGCATAAATATTTTTAATCATATTATCAGTAAATACTGTTAAGTTTTTAACAACATTTGTAAATCTATTCAACATATAATCTAGTAATGTTGTTGCATCACTACTTAAAATACGTTCTGCACTTGAGTGAGAAATATCACGCTCATGCCAAAGTGGAATATTTTCATACGAAGCTAACATATATCCACGCATAATTCTTGCACATCCCGCCATATTTTCACTTGATATTGGATTACGTTTATGAGGCATCGCACTTGAACCTTTTTGATTTTTTGAGAAAAATTCTTCTGCTTCGCGAACCTCTGTACGCTGTAAGTGACGAATTTCTACACCAATTTTTTCAATAGAACTTGCTATTAAAGCCAATGTTGAATAATAATCGGCATGACGATCACGTTGTAATGTTTGTGTTGAAATGTTACTTGACTGAATTCCTAATTTTTCACACACATAATCTTGAACTTCAGGTGGAGTGTTAGAGAATGTTCCAACTGCTCCAGAAATTTTACCTACTTCTATTATTTTTCTAACTGCTTTAAAGCGCTCAATATGACGGTTGAATTCATCATAATATAAAGCAAATTTCAATCCGAAACTACTGATATCAGCATGTACCCCATGAGTACGGCCGATACATGGTGTAAATTTATATTCTAAAGCTTTTTCTTTTAATACCTCTTGGAATTTTAGTAAATCTTCCATGATGATATCGTTAGCTTGTTTGTATAAATAACCATATGCTGTATCAACAACATCAGTCGAAGTAAGCCCATAATGAACCCATTTTTTTTCTTCTCCCAAATAACTAGACACATTACGAGTAAACGCAACAATATCATGTTTAGTTTCTTTTTCTAATTCTAAGATTCCTTCTAAATCGAACTTAGCATTTTCAAATAATTTTTTTACATCATTTTCTGGAACAACTCCTAGTTTACTCCATGCTTCAGTTGCAAAAAGTTCTACTTCTAAATATGCTTTAAAACGATTTTCATCACTGAAAATACTACGCATAGGTTCTCTACTATATCTTTCTATCATTAAAGTATCTCCTAGATTTTATATTTTTACTTCATTTACATAATATTATAATGAATGGTGACCTATATCTTTACGGAAAAACAAGTCATCACATCCTATTTTTCCTATTTCATTATATACTTTTTCACGTGCAGCTTGCAAGTTTTCACCACTTGCACAAACTAATAAGACGCGTCCTCCATTTATTACAATACTACCATCTACTTGTTTTGTTCCCATGTGAAATACCGGTGTTGTTAATTTTTCTAAACCATTAATAACTGCACCTTTTTCACTTTTTTCTGGATAACCTTTCGCAGCCATAACAACTCCAATAAATGCATCCTTATTCCATTTCAACACAACATCCTTACCATCGATGATATTGTTAGAAATTTCATATAAACTGCTCTCTAGTTTTAATAGCAAGACTTCGCTCTCTGGATCTCCAAAACGAACATTAAACTCAATAGTTTTAACACCATCAGCACACTTCATAAGACCAGCATAAAGTATTCCATAAAATGGCATCCCCTCACTGCTCATTGCATCTACCATCGGTTGCACTACCTTCTCCAGACCTTCATTTACATCATCTTGTGTAATCTTTTTAAGTGGACAATATGCTCCCATTCCCCCTGTGTTTAATCCTTCATCATTATCAAAAGCACGCTTGTGATCTTGAGCAATTTCCATTGGATAAACTTTTCTATCGGAAACAAAGCACATTAGAGAAAATTCTTCTCCAGATAGAAACTCTTCTATTACGACATTTACCCCAGCTGCAGCGAATTTAGAATTACACATCATTTCTTTAAGTTCATATTGAGCTTCTTCTAAGGTTTCAGCTATGATTACCCCTTTACCTGCAGCAAGTCCGTCAGCTTTCAAAACGATTGGAGCTTTTTGCTGAGATAAATATTCACTTGCTTTTTCATAGTCGCTAAAACTTTCATGTTTAGCTGTAGGAATATTATATTTTTCCATCATCATTTTAGAAAATACTTTGCTTCCTTCTAATTGTGCTGCTTTTTTACTTGGTCCAAAAGCACGAATACCTTTTTCTTGGAGTTTATCAACCAAACCATTTACCAACGGTACTTCTGGTCCAACAAAAACTAAATCAATATTATTTTCTAATGCATAATTTGGGATATCATCTTCTTTGATGTCAATACAAGTCCCAAATTTTTCAACTGCTGGATTAATACCAACCATATAAACTTCGTGTCCTTCTTGGTTAAACTTGTAAGCGATAGCGTGCTCTCTTCCACCTGCACCCACTACTAATACTTTTGCCATTAGTGTTTAAAGTGGCGTATTTTGCTAAAAAGCATCGCCATACCTTTCTCATTACAAGCATCTATACTTTCCTGATCGCGTATTGAACCACCAGGTTGTACGATTGCTGCAATATTATATTCTGCTGCTAAATCAGCGCTATCTCGCATTGGGAAGAAGGCATCTGAAGCAAGAACTGCACCATCTGCAAGAGCACCAGCCTGTTCAAGAGCTATTTTACATGAACCTACTCGATTCATTTGGCCGGCTCCTATTCCTAATGTCTGACCATTTTTAACTACAACAATTGCATTTGATTTGACATGTTTAACTACTTTAAGACCAAATTCTAAGTCCGACATTTGTTCTTTAGTTGGCTGTTTATCTGTAACAACTTCATAACTTTCTGCTAGCTCTGAATTGAAATCTTGGACCAAGATTCCCCCACGAACACTTTTTATTTGTTGTTCATGATTATTATTTTTATCACCAAGTTTGTAAATACGTAGATTTTTTTTCTTAGTTAGTATTTCTAGCGCTTCATCATCATAATCAACTGCTAAAATAATTTCTAAGAAAATACTATGCATTTTTTCTGCGGTAGCTTTATCTACAACGCCATTAATCGCAACAATCCCTCCAAAGATAGATACAGGATCCGCATCATAAGCGCGTGAATATGCTTCAAAAACATCTTTTCCTATTGCAACACCACATGGGTTCATATGTTTTACAGCAACACATGCAATCTCATCAAACTCTGCAAGAATATCTAATGCAGCAGAAGCATCTTGAATGTTATTGTAAGACATTTCTTTCCCGTGCAGTTGTACTGCATTTTGTAAAGCATAGCTTTCATTATTATCTTGTACATAGTGATACGCTTTTTGATGAGGATTTTCTCCGTAGCGTAAAGTATCTTCTAACGTATAAGATAATGTTAATTTTTCAGGGATCAAGTTATCAGCTTTATTAAAGTAATTTGCAATAGCTGCATCATAACTTGCAGTAGTATTAAACACTTTAATAGCTAATGAACGACGTGTCGCAAGAGTAATTCCACCATTTTCTAATTCATTTAGTATACGGTCATAATCTCGAATATCAGTTACAACCGTTACATCATTAAAGTTTTTCGCAGCACTACGCAACATACTCGGTCCACCGATATCAATATTTTCTATAATTTCTTCTTCGCTTACTCCTTCTTTTTTAACAGTAGCTTCAAATGGATATAAATTAACACATACTAAATCAATGTATTCTATATTATTTTCTGCTACATGTTTATTATGAAGTTCATTTCCACGTTTTGAAAGTAATCCACCATGGATTTTAGGATGAAGTGTTTTTACACGACCTTCCAAAATTTCTGGAAAGTGCGTAACATCCTCAATACTAATACAGGCTACACCATTATTTTTCAAATAAGTAAAAGTCCCACCTGTACTGATAATTTCAAATCCATACTTTTCTAATCCTTTTGCAAATTCTACAATATTTGTTTTATCACTTACACTTATTAAAGCTCTTTTCGTCATAGTGCCTCCTCAACTAATTTTAAAATAACATTTGGATAAAGTTCATGTTCTAATTCATGAATCCTTGTGGTAACTTCTTCTAGAGTTTCACCATCTTTCACTGTTAATGATTTTTGAGCAATAACTTCTCCACCATCTAACTCCTCATTAACATAATGAATACTAATTCCTATTTCACGTTCCTGCGCTTTATATGCTTGTTCAATCGCATCTTTACCTTTATATTTGGGTAAAAGAGAAGGATGAAGATTTAAGATTGTTTTTTTGTAATTTTCCAGAAAATACGGAGAAATAATTCTCATATAACCAGCTAAGAAAATATAATCTAAATCTTTAACTTGCTCCAAAATAGCTGCTTCATAATCTTGTTTTGATCCAAAATCTTTTGTTGAAAAAACATAAGTATTTATGTTACGATCTTGCGCCTTTTTTATTACAGCTGCATTTGATTTATCACAAACTAGAAGTGCAATATCCATTTTTTCTTTAAGTCTATTATCATCTGCAATTTTCTCAAAATTACTTCCGGTTCCAGATGCAAATATTGCTACTTGTTTCTTCATATTATTTCAATTCCACTTTCATTTACTACTTCACCTAGAACAAATCCATCATCTAACAATGATAAAGTTTTTTCTACATCTTCTTTATTAACAACAAGTGCCATTCCTACACCCATGTTAAAGATATTGTACATTTCTGCTTCATCGATATTTCCTTTTTCTTGTAAGTACTTAAATATTTCTGGTACTTCATATGAATCTTTATTAATTTTCATGCCTAAACCTTCTTTTAGACAACGTGGTAAGTTTTCATGGAATCCTCCACCAGTTATATGAGCAATTCCTGCAACTTTCACTTCTTTTAGCACTTTTAATACTTCTTTAACATAAATTTTTGTCGGTGTTAATAAAGTTTTTCCTATTGTACTATCACCAAACTTTTCATCAAGACTAATATTATTATCACGAATAATTTTTCTTACTAATGAGAATCCATTTGAATGAACACCAGTCGAAGGAAGTCCGATAACTACTTGTCCAGCTTTAGTATTTTCTGGACTTAATAAATCTTCTTTTTCAGCTGCTCCAACACTAAATCCTGCAATATCATATTCTCCATCATCATAAAATCCAGCCATCTCTGCTGTCTCTCCACCAACAATGGCACACCCTGCTTGAACACAACCTTCTGCTACACCCTCAACAATCTGTTCTACTTGTTCAGGATAATTTTTTCCAACAGCTAAATAATCTAAGAAAAATAGTGGTTGAGCTCCTTGAGCAAGAATATCATTAACGCACATTGCTACAACATCAATCCCAATTGTGTTATGAATATCAAGCTCAAAAGCTAGTTTTAATTTAGTTCCTACACCATCGGTACCGCTAATTAAAACAGGATTTTTGAAATTATAACTGCTTAAGTCAAATGCACCACCGAATCCTCCAATTGCAGACATCATCCCTAAATTTTTAGTACGTGCTACATGTTTTTTAATAAGTTCTACTGATTTATATCCAGCCTCTAAACTTACTCCACTTTCTTCGTATTTTTTACTCATTATTTTTACCCCTTTCTTGCAAAAATTTCTTTTGGATATTCGTCATTGATTTTAAATAATCTTCTTCATAATCATATAGTCCAGCAGAATAATCACCATTGAAACAATCCATACAAAGACCTGTGTATGGCGCATCATAATCCAAACCTATAGATTCAATTAAACCATCTTCACTCAAATACCCTAATGAATCTGCACCAATTATTTCACAAATCTCATCTTGTGTCTTATTAGCAGCGATTAATTCCTCTGTTGTGGAAATATCTATACCATAAAAACTTGGGAAAATCAAAGGTGGTGCCGAAATTCTCACATGAACTTCACGTGCCCCAGCTTCTTTCAAAAGTTGAACTATACGCTTACTAGTCGTTCCACGAACGATAGAATCATCAACTAGAACAATGCTTTTACCACTAACAACACCTTTAACAGCAGATAATTTCATTCTTACACCTTGTTCACGCAACTCTTGCGTAGGTTGAATAAATGTACGTGCAACATACTGATTTTTTATAAGTCCCATTTCGTATGGCAATCCACTTTCTTCTGCATATCCACTCGCAGCTGATAGTGATGAGTTAGGTACACCAATTACCATATCTGCATCAGGTGCTGGTTGTTCAATAGCAAGACGACGTCCTGTTCTTTTACGCGCAGTATGGACGTTAACTCCAGCAATATTAGAGTCAGGTCGTGCAAAATATACGTATTCCATAGCTGCTATTGCAACTTTTGTGTCCTCTGTATATTTTTCAATACGAATACCCTTATCATCTATAATAACTAGCTCTCCTGCACCAACATTACATACAAACTCCGCTCCTACTACATCAATAGCGCATGTTTCACTAGCAGCAACGTATGCACCATTTTTCATTTTACCGATAGCAAGTGGACGCAAGCTATTCGGATCAACAGCACCATACATAGTATCTTTTGTTAATACTAAGTAGGTAAAACCACCTTTAATTTTACAAAGGGCATCTTTAAGTTGTGCTTTAAATTCCTTTTCCTTACTTCGTCGAATTAGATGAATAAGTACCTCTGTATCAGAAGAAGAATGGAAAATTGCTCCATCTTGTTCTAATTCACGACGTAGTGTCTTTGCATTAATAAGGTTTCCGTTATGACATATTCCAACACTCATATCATAAAAATGAAATAAAAATGGTTGAATATTTTGGATATTATTGCTACCTGACGTTGCGTAACGAACATGCCCAATGGCACTACTCCCTAGTAGTTTTTCTAACTTTTTCTTATCACGGAAAACCTCAGATATTAATCCCAGATCTCTATATCCACGTAATACTTGTTTATCATTAGAGACTATTCCTCCACCTTCTTGTCCACGATGTTGCAAGCTATGTAACCCAAAATATGTAACATTACTTGCTTCGGGATGTCCCCAAATTCCAAACACTCCACATTCTTCGTTAAGCCCTCGCATCTTCTAATCTCCTTAAAACTTCTTCGTAAGCTTCCATTACAGAACCTAAATCACGTCTAAATCTATCTTTATCTAATTTCTCATTTGTATCTTTATCCCAAAGTCGGCATGTATCTGGAGAAATTTCATCAGCTAAAATGATTTTACCATTTTTATCTTTTCCAAATTCAATTTTGAAATCTACTAATACTAAGTTTGCTTTTAAATATAATTTTTGAAGTAAAGAATTAATTTTTAAAGCTTGCTCACGTATATTCGCAAGTTCTTCTTCTGTTACTATTTCTAATGCCACAGCGTGGTCATCATTAATAAGAGGATCATTCAAATCATCATTTTTATAGCTAAGTTCAAAAACAGGTTTTGCTAATTTTTTTCCTTCTTCTATACCATACTTTTTAGCCATTGAACCTGCTACTATGTTTCTTACAATAACTTCTAACGGAATTATCGTAACATGTTTACAAAGTTGGTCTGTTTCATTAATTTTTTTTATAAAATGTGTTTCAACACCTTCTTTTTCTAAATACTCAAAGATTAAAGAAGTAATTGTATTGTTAAAAATTCCTTTATGTTCAAATTCTTCTTTTTTCACTCCATTAAATGCTGTCGCACTATTTTTATAATGAACATAAATTTCATCTTTATTTTCACATTCGAATAATTGTTTTGCTTTTCCTTCATATAGTAATTTCATTTTATTTTTCCCCTTTGAAATAATTTACACCATTTTTAAATATATCTTGTTTGACTTTTATTGTATTTGTTTTATATAAACTTTCTCCAAAACGCTCACTGTGTCCCATCTTACCAAGGATAAGTCCATCTTCACTTATTAAACCTTCTGTTGCTAAGTAAGATCCATTAGGGTTAAATCTACCATTTAATGTTGCATTTCCATTAAAATCACAGTATTGGAAAGCAATTAAGTGTTTGAATTTGTCTATATTAAGACCAACTACTTTTCCTTCTCCATGACTAAATACCACTTCGTGTTCAGTTCCGATTGTAAAATCTTGTAACCAAGGTGAATTTGCATTTGCTACACGAGTAAATGCTGTTGTTGAAATATGTTCATAACTATCATTTCGGTATAACGTAAGGTCATCCTCATTCAATTCACGTATTTCTCCATAAGGAAGTAATCCTGATTTAAGCAATGCCTGGAATCCATTACAGATTCCTAATATAAGTTTTTTCTCAGCTAAATGTTTGTGAATAGCATTTTTTACTTTTTCATTTTTTAAGAAGTTAACAATATACTTAGCACTTCCGTCTGGTTCATCGCCACTAGAAAATCCACCTGGAAACATAATGATATGAGATTCTTTTACTGCATTTACAAACTCTTCTATTGATTCATTAATATCATTTTCTCGAGTATTTCTGATTACTACTGTCGTAGGAGTTGCTCCTGCTTCAATAAATGCTTTCTCACTATCATACTCACAGTTCGTACCAGGGAAGACAGGTATAACTACTTTTACATCCTCTACATATTCTGGATAATATTCTCGTCCTTTATTTTCTGTGTGAAGATTTTCTACAGTTCCTTTATCTTCGTTTTGATACATCGGATAAATATCATTTAGAGTAGCTGTATAAGCTTCATATATATCGTTATGTGTAAATAATTCATTATTAATAATGATTCTGCTGCTTACTTTACCAATAAGTTCAAATGGTAATTTTTCTTTTGCTTCTACTACTAATGATGCTGGATCAAAGTTTAAAATATTTTCTTTTTCTACTTCAAATCCCAAATCATTACCTAACGACATTTTTACTAGAGAAGCGGCTAAGCTACCTTCTTCTTGAACATATGCTGAAACTACTTTACCTTCTTTAATATATTTATGAACAAGTTCATAATTTTCTAAAGTAGCTGCAATATCTGGATATCCTTTTTCATCTTTTACTACTGGCACATAATAAAGTTTGTTGCCAACTTCTTTCAACTCTGGAGTTATAACATCATTTATTTTTACAGGCACGCAGGCAAATGAAATTAGTGTTTCTACAACATTAAGATCATTGAAAGTTCCTGACATACTATCTTTTCCGCCAATACTTGGGCGACCAATTTCACGTTGAGCATAAATACTTCCTAATAAACTTTGAGTAACTTTACCCCATTTAGAACTATCTTTACCAAGTTTTTCGAAATACTCTTGGAATGAGAAGTAAAGACTTTCTCGTGTACCACCGACTGCATAAACTTTAGCTACTGATTCTAACACTGCGTAGATAGAAGATAAAAATGGTGAATAGTATGAAATTTTCGGAATAAATCCATATGTAAGGATCGTTGCCGTATCGCTTGTTGAGTGCAATGTTGGTAATGCTTGAACACTTGCTTGAACAGGTGTAAGTTTATGGCGACCTGCAAACGGCATAAGAACTGTTGAAGCTCCAATTGAAGAGTCGAATTTTGAAGCTAATCCTTTTTGGCAAGTTACATTTAATTCTCCAAGTTCTTTTAACACAGCTTCTCTAGAAAATTCTTTATCTGTAAATAGATTTTCAGCTTTATTATCCACTAATGTTGCTTTAGTATGTTGTCTTACCCCACTTGTTTCTAAGAAATCTGCACTCATATCTACTACTTTTTCATCATTGTAGTACATTTCTAAGCGACGACGGTCTGTTACAGTCGCAACATGTGCATACTCAATATTTTCTTTTTCACATTCACGAACAAATGCATCATAATCTTTTTTGTCAATCGCAACAGACATTCTCTCTTGCGATTCACTAGTAGCAAGTTCCGTTGCATTAAGTCCTTTATATTTTGTTAGAACTTTATCAAGGTGAATTTCAATACCGTCTGATAACTCTCCGATAGAAACACAAACTCCGCCAGCACCAAAGTCATTACATTTTTTAATAAGTCTAGTAACTTCTGGTTTTCTAAACAACCTTTGTAATTTTCTTTCTTCAGGAGCATTACCTTTCTGTACTTGACTTGACATAGTTTCTAAAGAATCATTTGTGTGCTCAACACTTGAACCACTTGCGCCTTGGATACCATCACGACCAGTACGACCACCAATCATTACAACAATATCACCAGCGACTAAAGTTTCACGTTTATAATCTCCTTCTTTTACAGCTCCTACAACAGCTCCAACTTCCATATGTTTAGCAACATAACTATCATCATAAATTTCACGAACAAACGTTGTTGCTAAACCAATTTGATTCCCATACGATGAGTTACCATGCGCTGTTCCTTTTGCTATCTCTACCTGTGGAAGTTTATGCGCTAAAGTATCTTCACGTTTTTGGAGAATATTTCCGCTTCCAGAGATACGCATAGCTTGATATACATAACTACGTCCTGATAGTGGATCTCGAATAGCTCCTCCTATACAAGTACTTGCTCCACCAAATGGTTCAATTTCACTTGGATGATTATGTGTTTCGTTTTTAAACTGAATTAACCAACGTTCTTCTTTACCTTTATTTTGAATAGTTGTAAAGAATGAACATGCATTAATTTCTTCACTTACTTCGATATTTTCATCATTTAATATACCAACATGATATTTACCAATAATACTTGCCATATCCATAAGTGTTAATGGTTTATCTTCACGATTAAGCTCTCCACGAACTTTTAGATAGTAATCAAACGCATCTTGCATTTCCTTTTTGAAAAGTTCAGACTCAATATTAATTTCATCAAGAACAGTTTCAAATGTTGTATGACGGCAGTGATCACTCCAATAACAATCAAGAACATAAATCTCAGTTTCAGTTGGAACACGTCCTTCTGTTTTAAAATAACTTTGAATAAATTCTAAATCTTCTATATTCATCGCTAGAGAAAACTCTTTTTTTACAGCTTCTAACTGCAAGTGAGAATATTCCAAAAATCCATCAAGTTTTTTAAGAGGTTTAGGTTCAGAATTTAGTGAAAATTCTAATACTGATAAATCCTTAACTCGTGCTTCAATTGGATTTACTAGATAATTTTCCACTAATTTCAATTCATCAGAATTTAATTTTTTATCAAAAATAACTAGCTTACCACTTCTAACAGTTGCTTCGCTTTTCGCATTAAGCAACTTTATACACTGAGTCGCACTATCAGCTCTTTGATCGTATTGAGCAGGGAGCACTTCATATGCGAAATATTTTCCTTCTTCTAAATCAATACTCTCAAAAACTTCATCAACAACGACTTCAGAAAATACCGAAGTTTTAGCTAGTTTATAAGTTTCTTCATCAATATTATAAATATCATAAATAACATACACCTGAACATTATCTAAATCTAGATTATACTCTAGATTTAGCGTATTTTTCAGCTGTAATTCTTCCTTATTATATCCTTGACGCTTTTTAATAAAAATTCTTTTGTTACTCATCGTATCCTCCTAAATGTACATCACCATAAAAGTTAATATGACCTATTTTTCTATTTTCACGAGCTTCCTTTTCATAAAAATGTAAGTAGCCTTGTTTTTTAGTAATTAGATTTTTAAAATAATCTTCATCCTGACCTAGTATATTGTATAAAGTCGTCTCACGGTTTTCAATCTTACCAACTCTTAAGCCACATATAGCTTCCACATGTGCTCTAAACTGACTTTTAGTTGCACTTTGCATCGTTATATGTCCAGAGTTATGAACACGGGGAGCAATTTCATTGAAAATTACTTTCCCATTACTTATAAAAAATTCAACAGTAAGTACACCGTAATATTCGATATTATCTAGTATTTTTTTTGTATATTCTATTGCAAGACTTTCTTGTTCTATTGTGGCTGACGTTGGAACTTTCGAACGATATAAAATATTATTACGATGTTCATTTTCAACAACAGCAATAATTTGAACTTCGTACTTATCTTTAACGGCAACAACCGATATTTCTTTATCAAGCTTTATAAGTTCTTCTAATATAGTTTGTTTTTCTATTTCTTCCTTCTTAGAAATTTTTTTCTGTCCCTTACCGTCATAACCAAAGCGTAAAGTTTTCATCAAATACACTTTATCTATCTCAACATCAGTATTATCTTCTATATGAATATAATCAACAGTTGGTATTTCCAAACTTCTCGCAAATTCTTTTTCATAATACCTATGTTGAGTAATACGCAATACTTCCGAACTTTGAACGAAATTATATTTTTTTTCTAATTTACTTAGTGCATCAGCATCAATGTTTTCGAACTCAAAAGTAATAACATCACTATGCTTACATAGTTCCTCTACTTTTTCGAAATCATCAAAATTTGCTTTAATAAATACATCGCTAAAAATTTTGGCGCAACACATATCACTTGGATCTAAAATAGCAATCTTGTACCCCATCTCTTTTGCACTCATAGCAAGCATTCGCCCAAGTTGTCCACCACCAATTATTCCTATTGTTTTTCCTGGTAAAATTATTTTTATCATATCTTCATCTCTTCCAATACTATACGTTCTTGTTCTTTTTTGAAATCTAAATATTTCTGTTCATAATTTTCATTCGTCATTCCCAAAATTGATAGTGCGCTAATTGCTGCATTTTTAGCACCAGCGACTCCTATTGCCATAGTAAGAACAGGAACTCCTGCAGGCATCTGTACTATTGAGTATAGAGAATCTACTCCACTAAGAGTACTAGACTTAATAGGTACTCCTATTACAGGTAATGTTGTCATTGAAGCTACCATACCTGGTAAATGAGCCGCACCTCCTGCAGCAGCTATTATAAGAGAATAACCATTTTTTCTAGCATTTTTAGAAAACTCTACTAGAAGATCTGGTGTTCTATGAGCACTAACTACTTTTTTGTCATAAGGGATTTCAAATTGCTCTAAAAGATTACACGTTTCAACCATAGTAGTATAATCCGAATTTGAACCCATTATTACCGCTACTTTCATACATTTAACTCCTTTTCAAAGCGAATAGTTCGTTTTTTAAACTATTTATTTTTAATTTTTGTTTTAACGTCCGTTTATATTTCCATTATACTCCTTAACCAGCATTTAATCAAGTATTTATATGAATTATCTTCACATATATTTTTGTTATGCACTCTTCGGTAAAATAAGAGTAAATAAAAAACAGTAAACTTTTAAAATCTACTGTTTTGATTACTTCTGGTTTAAATATATATTATTGTTTTTCCTTAATAAATTTATTTGCCAACATATACACTTGATTAATTTCTTTATTTTCCAACTTCCAAGTATTCAATTCATCTTTAATTAATTCTGGAAACTTTTTGCTTATATCCCTTAGTGCATTCCCCACTGATTTTCTTACATATTCACTCTTATCCTCTTTTAAATTCGCTATTCTTCTGATAGCCTCTTTGGGATTTTCTTTAAAGTATGGTCTACTTGTCCATATTCTTAAACCTTCCGTTACTGCTCTTCTTGTATTAGGATTATCATGATTTAGCCATTCATCAATAACAGTAAGTGTTTTTTCATACCCTATTGATTTACAAAATTCGTCAAACGACTTAGCTAATACTTCCTGAGCCCTCCAATTATCATCTTTAGAAACTTCTTCTCTCATAAATGTCAAAATTTCTTTATCTGTAAACAAATAACCAAAAAGGAATACACCGTACATTCTCACTTGATAAACTTCAGAATGATATGCTAGAAAAGCTAATTCTTTTATATATTCAATACTATTTGATTTATAATCATTTATCGCTTTTTTTCTTGCTCTTTGAAGCCATTTTTTATTATAGAAAATTCTTTTTCTAAGTTTTTAATGTACTTATTCATTTTAGTCCTCCACTATCTACATCATACTAAATATTTTTTATATACTTATCAATCGCATATGCAACTCCATCATCATTATTAGATTTAGTAATAAAGTCCGCATATTTTTTCACATCGTCTGTAGCATTTTCCATAACTACTATATGCCCAACACTTTGAAACATTGGTATATCATTTTGACCATCTCCAAAAGCTGCTAGTTCATTCTTCTCCAATTTTTCAAGTTTTTGTATGTATTCAATACCCTTTGATTTCTTTGCATTAATATGAGTAATTTCTAAATAACCACTTAAAGATTTTTGAATAGTTAACTGTTCTTTAGAATAGTTTTCTTCTACATAATCTATCAATTTTTTAAAAACTTCTTCGTCATGCTCAATAAATGATACTTTATAAATTGTTTTATTTGTATTTTCAAAATAATTTTTAAAATTTACAATCTTGTAACCTACTTTTACTATATTATATTCTCTTTTTATGCCCATAGTTTCTAAATCTGTATTCCAGTATAATTCATCATAGAGACTAATACCAATATTTTCAAACTTATTTCTTATATCTAATACCAATCTTCTTGCTAAATTATACTCCAATGGTACACTATGTAATATTGTATTTTTTTTATTATTTTTCTCAAAAATCAAGCCGCCATTAAATGCAACATGAATTCCATCAATACCAAGATTATTTATTATTTCTTCCATTTTTTGTGGAGAACGAGCTGATACTAAAGTAAATGGCAATCCACTTTCCTTTATTGTTTTTATCGTAAATTCGCTCATTTGTCCGTTACTATTCAAAACAGTCCCATCCATATCAGAAAACAAATGTTTAATCATACAAATACCTCCATAACTACTTACAATTATATTTTAATATTATACTAATATTTTTCCAAGTTTTTTAGTAATATTCAAAATATTGTTCTTATTTCTATATTCAGCCAAATATACTTATATCAAAAAAGAACCATAATTTAATAAATTATGATTCCTCTTCTAAATTTTATTTTTCTCTAATTCTTGTTGCAAATATCGTTCCTACTAGAGCGATTCCTGCAGATACATAAAACACTAAGGATGAATTTATATCCCATATTGCCCCCATAATATAAAGACCAATGGTCATGCTAAGTTGGTAGCATATCGCTGTATATAATATTTGCATATCAATTATTTTTTCAGTATTAAATCTACTATTTAAAATTAAAATAAAAGCAATGTGAGATACTGCAAAAGTTATTGCATGAAAAGTTTGCATTACGGCAAATACATATATATTATGAAATAATGCTAACATTAACCATCTTATTATTGCTCCCACTCCTGAAAAAATTAGTAATTGAGTTGGCTTTATTTTCCCTATTATTTTTTTAGAAAAAATAAAAAATAAAATTTCAGCTATTACTGATATATTTAATATTAATCCTGACATCCATTTAGCACTAATATTCATACTATCCAAGTATAATGCGTTATAATTATTATATGCTGTATGTGACAACTGATATAAAAATATAACTAAAATAAGTAATATAGCATTTTTATCTTTTAATATCCAACTATATAATTTACCTGTATTATTGTTATCACCTTTATTAACAGTAAGAGTACAAACTAGCTTAGGTTGAGGTAAAAACATAAAAATTACATATAAAACTAATAATATAATAAGTATATAATACAATGCGACACTACCTACATATCCTATAATTCCACCAGCAGCTATCCCAACCAATGTAAAACTTACAGATCCCCATGTCCTTGCTTTTCCATAATCAATACCTTCTTCTTTTAAAAATAAAGATGCCAAACTTTCTATAAATGGTGCAACTGTATAATAAACTAGACCAAACATAAATGTTATAAGAGTCAAGACTATTTTGTTATTTGTAGTTCCATAGCTCAGTGCAAGTAAAACGCCAGCTATCACCGATATCTTTAGCGATAAACTAATATTATATCTCTTTAATAAATATGGATTCAAAAAAATTCCACCTAGAAATCTAGCAAAATATAACATCGAAAATATTGAACTTGCTTCTAAAACAGTTAAATTTTTCACACCTGTGAGATACAAAATCCAAAATGGTAAAAATACTCCATTAACTGCAAATTGCAAAAAATAATTTATTGATAACCAATTTTTTGATGACATAACGCCTCCTACTGTATTGCAAGTTGAGCTATTACTACTATTGTATTCATAGTAATATGTGCTACCATTGGTGTCAAAATACTTTTAGTTTTTAAATATAAAAAGCTAAAGACAAATGACATCATTATATATAATATCATGATTGGAGAAAATCCATCATGCGGTATAGCAAATAATATGCCAGTTATTAACGCTGGGATTACAAATCTAATCCATCGTTTACTTCCCAACATAATATCATAAAAATATCCAAAAACTGCTTTTCTAAAGAATAATTCTTCCATTATCGGACCTAAAAAAATAACATATACTATAAATAAAGGATTTAATTTTATTATCTGAACAACATTACTTGTATTTTTGCTACTTGCTTGAAACTCAAAAATTTCAGACAAATATTGTAATGTCCAATTTATCACCCCTTGTAATAGCATCATTGCGACAAATCCTGCTAACCCTATCGCTATATTTAGCAAAATAGTTGATTCTTTTTTTCCTCTATCAATATCATTATGCGACCTAGATGCTATAAAAATCATAATAATAGTTGCTAATGCTGCTATTCCTAATGAAATATTCAATCGTGAGTTAACACTTAATGTTAGTGGTAATAGTGATGGTATAATAAATACCGCTACAAAATAAATAACACCACTAGTTATAAGATGTTTTATATCGCCTCTTTGAAATGAAACCCTCATATAACCTCCTCAATAACTTAATATTAGTTTATTATAACACTTATACTTTATACTTACAATAAATCACGAACAGTTAAAATAATTTTTTAATCTTTTCCTTGAAAGTTTTTTAGTTAAATGTTAGAATAATAGATATAGTAGCGAGCTGTTGATGGTGAAAGTTCAGCAAAATATTTGGCATAATTTATTATATATTGAATATTAAAGATGAGTTTTTACTAATCAGGGTGGAACCGCGGAATTTATTTCGTCCCTAGGTATACTTTAGAGTATATCTAGGGATATTTTATTTTAAAGGAGGAATTAAATATGGAGAAAATTTTATCTCTTGCAAAAAATAGAGGATTCGTATTTCAAGGATCTGAAATTTATGGTGGACTAGCTAATACTTGGGATTACGGTCCATTAGGTATTGAACTAAAAAATAATATTAAAAGAGCATGGTGGAAAAAATTCATTCAAGAATCACCATATAACGTTGGATTAGATGCTGCTATCTTTATGAATCCACGTACTTGGGAAGCATCAGGTCACGTTGGAAACTTCTCTGATCCAATGATGGACTGTAAATCATGTAAATCACGTCTTCGTGCTGATAAACTTATTGAAGAATATTATTTCAAAGAAAAAAATGAAGATGTTGTTGTTGATGGACTACCATTTAAAGAATTAGAAAATATTATTGAACGCGAAAATATTAAATGTCCAGAATGTGGTAAACATGATTTCACTAATATTAGACAATTTAACCTTATGTTCAAAACAAATCAAGGTGTTGTAGAAAACTCTACAAGTGAAATCTATCTACGCCCAGAAACTGCACAAGGTATTTTTGTTAACTTCAAAAATGTTCAACGTAGTATGCGTAAAAAACTGCCATTCGGTATAGGGCAAATTGGTAAATCATTCCGTAATGAAATTACACCTGGTAACTTTATCTTCCGTACTCGTGAGTTTGAACAAATGGAACTTGAGTTCTTCTGTGTACCAGGAACTGAATTAGACTGGCACAAAACATGGAAAGATACATGTGAAAACTGGTTATTAGATTTAGGGATGACAAAAGAAAATATTCGTTTACGTGATCATGATCCAGAAGAGCTTTCTCACTATTCTAATGCAACAACTGATATCGAGTTTAAATTCCCATTTGGATGGGGAGAACTTTGGGGAGTTGCTTCAAGAACAGATTACGATTTAAAACAACATATGGAACACTCTGGTCAAGATTTAACTTATCAAGACCTTATTACAAATGAAAAATATATTCCATATTGTATTGAACCATCTGTTGGTGTTGATCGCGTCCTACTAGCATTCTTATGTGACGCTTATAATGAGGAAGAAGTAGGAGAAAATGATACTCGTACAGTTCTTAAATTCCATCCGGCTCTGGCACCATATAAAGCAGCTATTCTACCACTTTCTAAAAAATTAAGTGATAAAGCAAGTGAAGTTTATTCACAGCTTGCAGCTGATTTTATGGTAGATTTTGATGAAACTGGTTCTATCGGTAAACGTTATCGTCGTCAAGATGAAATCGGTACTCCATTCTGTATCACTTATGACTTCGAATCTGAAAATGATGGTATGGTAACTGTTCGTGAGCGTGACACAATGGAACAAACTCGTATCTCTATTTCAGAATTAAAACAATATATAGAAGAAAGAATTAAATTCTAATACTAAAACCTCTAACTAATAAACTAGTTAGAGGTTTTCTCTATACTTAGCATCCCTGCTTGAAGCTGGTACATTTTGTAATATGTTCCTTTTTGTTGTAATAATTCAGCATGTGTACCACTTTCAATTATCTCACCTTTATCAAGTACATAAATACAGTTTGCATCTTGAATAGTGGATAATCTATGAGCTATTGCTATCGTCGTACGTCCCTTTCTCATTTTCTTTAATGAGTTTTGTATTATTTCTTCTGTTTCAGAATCAATATTTGCTGTAGCTTCATCCAAAATTAAAATCTTAGGTTGTGCTGCTATAGTTCTTGCAAAAGTAAGTAGCTGACGTTGTCCACTTGAAAAAGTTGAACCACGTTCTGTAACTGGACTTTTATATTTTTCAGGTAGCTGCATAATAAACTCATCAGCATCGACAAATTCAGCCACCGCTTTGATATCACTTTCAGTTAAAGACTTATTATACATTTTTATATTAGATTCAATAGTTCCATGATATAAAAATGGATCTTGTAGTACTAAACCTATTTTATTTCGTAATTCTTTCATTGAATAATCTTTTATATCCCGTCTATCAACCAGAATTTCCCCACGGTCAAATTCATAAAATCTTAAAAATAGATTTATTATTGATGATTTCCCAGAACCAGTTGATCCCACAAATGCAATAGTTTCTCCTTTATTCACCTTAAACGAAATATTTTTCAAAACATCATTCTTCCCATCATAAGAAAAACTCACATTTTTAAATTCAATATTTCCTTCTTCAATTTTATAATTACTATCCTTTTGAGCAGGTTCATATTCCTTATTATCAATAAGTTCAAAAACGCGCCCTGCAGCTATCATAGATGTCTGTAAAACAGAAAAATTTTGCATAAGCTCTATAAGTGGATTGAACAGCTGATTTGTATATTGAATAAATGCGTAAATTATCCCAGCTGTAAAACCTGCAGTTTGCCAACTAAGCCCAAAATAAGTCAATATTACTCCATAGGCCAAAATTTTTAACAATGCCATGGCTGGGCGAAGTAATAAACTATCCACCGATAAAGAGCGACTCATGTAATGTAGATGTTCTTTATTTACTTCTTCAAAATCTTTTATTAAGCGTTCTTCTTGATTAAAAGCTTGAATAATTCGCATACCTTCTATCGATTCCGATAATTTTGTATTTAAATCACTAAGTTTAGCACGAGTAATTTTTACTAGCTTACTAGATAATCTTTGGTACAAATAAACTGAACCTATCATTATTGGAAGAAACAATATCATTAAAACTGTTAATCCAGGGCTAAGAGAAATCATCGCTCCTATCGTTACAACAAACATCAAAATAGAGTTAAGAAAACTAGAAAAAATTGTTCCAAACATATCAGCAACTGCTTGTGTATCATTTGTTAATCTTGAAACAATCGAACCTACTGGTGTTCTATCAAAATAAGACATTCTTAATTTTTGAAGATTTGTAAAGCTCTCCTCACGCAAATCGCTGACTATACTATACGCAACTTTGGAAAAGTAATATTCACCTATAAAGGTAGAAATAACCCTAAATAAAAATAGCCCATAATAGATGATTAATAAACCAAGCCCTGCACTTGCAATACCTTTTGTTATATAGTTATCAATATAATATTGAGCTAAAAGAGGAATTGCAGTAGCTACAATACTTGTTAAAAGGATAAATGTTAATGCGACTGCTGTAAAAGTTTTATATCTTAGCATATAATTAAGCAATCTTAAAAAAGTATTATTTTTTTTCAACCTATTCTCCTCCTTTTAACTGTTCTTCTAACTGTTGGTTACTGTATGTTTCTTTATACCAACCATCTTGGGCTAACAACTCATCATGCGTTCCACGTTCAATAATTTTTCCATTATCCATAACGATAATTAAATCAGCATGAACAATAGCTGATAATCTATGGGCAGTAATAATCGTTGTCTTCCCTTTTCTCTCTTCTTTTAGATTTTCTAAAATAATATTTTCCGTTTTTGCATCAACTGCTGATAGAGAATCATCAAGTATTAAAATATCCGGGTTCATAATTAATGCACGGCTCATCGCTATACGTTGCTTTTGACCTCCAGATAATGAAACACCTCTTTCTCCAATAATAGTATCAATTCCATCTGGCATACTTTTTATATCATTATATAAGCCACAAAGTTTTGTAACTTCTTCTACTCTTTCATCCGAATATGCTGGATCAGCAAAGCGAATATTTTCTTTTATAGACATCGCAAATAATACTTGATCCTGTGGAACATACCCTATTAAACTACGCAAATCTTTTAATTTATAGTTTTTAATATTTTCACCGTTTAAAAGAATTTCTCCATCCACTACATCATATTCTCGTAGTAATAACTTCAGCAATGTTGTTTTCCCAGAACCTGTAACTCCAACAATACCTAATGTCTGACCCTGCTCTATTGAAAACTTAATTTCTGACAATACTGATTTATCTAAATATACAAAATTAGAAATATTATATTCTAATCGGCCATTGACTGCTACTAATCCTTCTTTTGCCGTTTCTTTTACAGAACTTTCTTCAGCTAGTAATTTTTCAATACGTCCATAAGAAACATCACCACGTTGACCTATATTATACAACCACCCTATTGCTTGAAGCGGCCAAACTAACATATCTAAGTATGTTACAAAGGTTACTAACTCTCCAACGGTCATCTCTCCATTAGAAATAAAGATTCCTCCAGAAATTAAAGTCAAAGTATATGAAAGTCCAATAAAAACAAGCACCATAGGATTAAATAGTGCATTATATTTTGAGGCAGTAATATTTTTAATAAAAACTTCCTTATTAATTTCTTTAAAGCTTTCTATTTCATCATTACCGTAACCAAACGACTTAGTAACACGAACACCCGAGGCATTTTCTTGAACCTTACTATTTAAATCTGAAAACGACTCCTGCGCCTCTTTAAAACTTTCATAGTTTTTATCACCTAATTTATTAACTGCATATGCCATAAACGGCAATGGTAATATCGCTATAAAACTTAACTTTGGACTTATTAATAATACCATTGTTCCTAAAGTTACCAATGCTGTAATAGACGCATCAACCGCCGACATCACGCCTCCACCTGCAACCATTACAACAGAGTTAATATCATTTGTAGCGTGCGCCATCAAATCACCTGTACGATATTTTTGATAAAACGATGGAGACATCTTTGTAAAATGTTGAAATAGTCTAAAACGTAATAATCTTCCAAGATTATACGCTGCACCAAAGATATACACTCGCCAAACATACCTTAACCCATACATTATTAAAGCTGCTGATACTAAGTAAGCTAGATTTATAAATAAATACTTATTTGTTAACTCTCCTGACGCAATATTATCAACAACATTTCCTATCACTCTTGGCGGTATTAAATTAAAAACACTTACTAACGATAATGCAAGTATTCCTACTATATATCGTTTCTTTTCGAGTTTTAAAAACCATCCAATTTTTCTGATAATATTCATAAAATCTCCTTTCTCGTTTAGTTAATTATATTTCACTACTTTACATTATTTATCTTTTCGAAAACTTCCCCTATTTTTCCACTAATAACTAATGTTGCCATTCTATCTTGAGATGTTGAAGTTTTATTTATAACCACCAAATGATTTCCTCTAAAATGTCTTATTAGATTTGCCGCTGGATATACACTAAGTGAGGTTCCTCCTATTATTAATACCTCTGCCTGCTCTATATACTTAATCGCAGAACTAAATACCGTCATATCCAATTCTTCTTCATATAACGTAACATATGGTTTTATAATACCACCACACTCACATAGAGGAATAATACTCTCTTTTGCTAAAAACTCCTCTAAGTTATAATGCTTTCCACACTTACGACAGTAGTTACTATCTACCGTACCGTGAAGTTTTAAAACATTTTTACTTCCTGCTATTTCATGTAAAATATCAATATTTTGAGTAATAACAGCACGAAGTTTTCCTTTATTCTCAAGTTCTGCCAAAAAATAATGTGCTTTATTAGGCTTAGCATCTGGATATATCAAATGTTCTTTATAAAATTTAAAAAAATCTTCTGGGTACTTCTCGAACATCGTACGTGATACCAGTTGTTCTGGAGTAAAATGTCGTCCTAATTCTACACTAAATATACCATTAGCACTACGAAAATCTGGTATATTTGACTCGGTAGAAACTCCAGCACCACCAAAGAACACTATATTATTACTTTCTTGAATAATTCTTTTTAATTCCTCTATTTTTTTCATAAAACCACTCCATTTCTATTACATAATTTAAGATAAGGAAACCTATACTATAAGTTTCCTTATCTGTTAAAATACTATTTCTCTTCTTTTTGCTTTTGAGCTTTTAACTCTTTGATACGTTGTTTTCTCTCAGCAATACGTGCTTTTTTCTCTTCGCGAGATGCACTTCTTACTGGACCACGAGAAATATGCTCTTTACTGTCATTAGTAACAAGATTTGTTTTTTCTTCTTTAAGCTCTATTTCTTCATGACGTTCAACCTTGATACGTAATAAGTTAGCAACTACTTCGCATTCTATCTCGTCTATCATATATTCAAACATTTCGTGTCCTTCGTTTTTATATTCACGAAGCGGATCTATTTGACCATATGAACGTAAGAAAATACCTTTGCGTAGTTGATCCATTTGGTCGATATGGTCTGTCCAACGATCATCTATTACATTTAAAAGAATATATCTTTCAAATGAATTCATAGTCTCATCACCAAGAAGCTCGCGTTTTTGTTCATATTCATTATTAATTTTTTCAAGAGCAAGTTGTTTAATTTCTTCATCAGACATAACTTCACTATACTCATCTTCTTTTATAGGACATTGTCCTAAGAATTTTTCATTTAGTGATTTTACAATTTCTTCTGTTTCTTCTTTTTCACTATGTGCTTCTAATGTTTGAGTTGCATATTCGATAGTTTTCTCAACTGCTTCTTCTGTCATTCTATCAATAATATCAGTAACTACTTCATTTTCTAAAACTTCATTTCTTTCAGCATACATAATTTCACGTTGTTTACGTAAAACATCATCATACTGAAGAACTTGTTTACGTGCATCGTAGTTGTTACCTTCTACACGTTTTTGAGCACTTTCTACAGAGCGGCTGACCATTTTACTTTCAAGAGGTGTATCATCTGTTTTACCCATAAGTCTTTGTAATCTGTCAGCACCGAAACGAACCATAAGTTCATCTTCTAATGATAGATAGAATCTACTATATCCTGGGTCACCCTGACGTCCAGAACGCCCACGTAACTGGTTATCAATACGACGTGATTCATGACGTTCTGTACCAATTACAGCTAAACCACCTAGTTCACGAACACCTTCACCTAGTTTTATATCTGTACCACGCCCAGCCATATTAGTAGCGATTGTTATAGAACCTTTTTGTCCCGCTTGTTTAATAATTTCTGCTTCACTTTCATTTTGTTTAGCATTTAGCACTTTATGAGGAACTCCATATTTATACAGAAGTCTAGAAACCAATTCACTGGTTTCGATAGATACTGTACCTAAAAGTACTGGTTGTCCTCTATCGTAACATTCTTTAACCTCACGAGCAACCGCATTAAATTTGGCTTCCATAGTAGAGTAAATAAAATCCGGAGCGTCTATTCTCATAATAGGTTTATTCGTTGGTATTGTTGTTACATACATATTATAAATATTTCTAAATTCTTCTTCTTCTGTTTTAGCTGTACCCGTCATACCGCTAAGTTTTTTATACATTCTAAAGAAGTTTTGGAATGTAATAGTCGCCATTGTCTTACTTTCTTTTTGGATAGCTACACCTTCTTTAGCCTCAATAGCTTGGTGCAATCCTTCAGAAAAACGGCGGCCTGGCATTGTACGCCCTGTAAATTGGTCAACGATTAGAATTTCTCCATCTTCTGCAACCACATAATCTACATCAAGTGCCATAGTATAGTTCGCTTTTAACGCTTGGTTTATGTGGTGTGTTAAATCAACATTTTTCAAATCATAAAGATTTTTTAGTCCAAAGTAACTTTCTGCTTTATCAATACCATTTTCAGAAAGTTGAATAGCCTTAGTTTTTACATCTAGAGTATAATCGCCATCGCTACCATCCTCTTCCTCAGCGCGTTTCAAGGTTTTAACAAAAGCATTAGCTACTTGATATAGTGATGTAGACTCTTGTCCTTCTCCCGAAATGATAAGCGGTGTTCTCGCTTCGTCAATCAAAACAGAGTCGACCTCATCGATGATTGCATAGTTTAGTGGACGTTGAACACGAGCTTCTACAGATTTCACCATATTATCACGTAAATAATCAAAACCTAATTCATTATTCGTCGAATAAGTAATATCTGCATTATAGGCAGCTCTTTTTTCTTCAGAATTCATTGAATTTAGATTTAAACCTACTGATAATCCTAAATAATTATATAAAACCCCCATCTCTTCAGCATCACGTTTAGATAAGTATTCATTGACTGTTACTACATGAACACCCTCTCCTGCTAAAGCGTTTAAATATACAGGCATTGTAGCCGTAAGAGTTTTCCCTTCCCCTGTTCTCATCTCTGCGATATCACCACGGTGTAGTGCAATACCACCCATAACTTGAACTTTATAAGGTTTCATACCTAATGCACGGAAAGCTCCTTCACGTGCAGTTGCAAATGCATCTACCAATATATCATCTAATATATCAGCAACTGCTCTGCCTTTTTCTTTTTCTTCTTCAATATATTCTTTAAATTCTTCAGCTTTGTTTTGTAACTGTTCATCACTAAAACTAGCATATTCTTCTTCCTTAGCTAATACTTTATCAGCTAATTTTGCTAAACTTTTTACTTCTCTTTTATTAGCATCAAATAATTTTCCTAAAATAGCCATTAAAATTTTCCTTCCGACATATTTTCTGTGAAAATGATATTATATCATTTTTATTCATCATTTAATTATAACACTCATTTCATAGTAACGCAACAACAAAGTAACGATTTTAAGTTGGTATTAACTTGATTATCACATATTTCAACATCTACTTTTTCCTGAAAATTTTTAAGAAATTAAAAGAAAATATTTATATCTCGACATGAAAAATATTTTTTATTAGTTGGATTATTGATAATAAAGTATAAAAAATTCGAACTAACTTAAGTTAGCTCGAATTTTCTACTTTATTATTTATTTAAAATACTGTGACATCTGTGGCAAAGACTTTCTTCAGTCACTTCTTCCACAATGTTCCAACAACGTTCACAACGGTGCCCTTGGGCTTTTGTTACTTTTACAGTAGCTAAATCATAAGTTGCTCCGTCATTTTCTTTTACCTCTACACTACTTACGATAAATAATTGGTGTAGGTTGGCAACAGAGTTCAATAATTCAACCACTTCACTATCATTACTGTAAATTTCCACAGCAGCTTCTAGAGATTTACCGATAACTTTTTCATTACGGCTTTCTTCTAGCGCTTTGTTAACATCATCACGTACTTCTAAAAGCTTGTCCCATTTTGCTTCTAATGCGGCATCTTCAATTACATTTTTCTCAGGGAAGTCTAATAAATGTACAGACTCAGCATCTTCGTATGGCATATTGTCATAAATTTCTTCTGCAGTAAATGACAAGATTGGTGCGAATAATCTAACAGACTTGCTCAAGATAGTGTAAAGAACTGTCAGCATACTACGACGTTTAGATGAATCTTCACCTTCGATATAAAGAATATCTTTACCGTAGTCTAAGTAGAATGAAGATAATTCAACGTTAAAGAAGTTTGTAAGTTCACTAGTAATACTATTGAATTGGTAGTTTTCATAGTAATCAAGAACATTTGCTACAACTTTTTCAAACTTAATCATCATGTACTTATCTAATTCTTCTAAATCAGCATATTCTACTAAGTCTTTTCTGTTATCAAAACTTCCGTTAAATAAGTTTCCTAATAAGAAACGATAAGTATTTCTGATTTTTCTATAAGTTTCTGATACTTGTTTCAAGATATCATTAGAAATACGAACGTCTTGTGTGTAGTCTACACTTGCAGACCATAGTCGAATAATCTCTGCTCCTAATTGTTTACCAACATCATTAGGTGAAATAACATTACCTAGAGATTTACTCATCTTGTTACCATTACCATCCATAACAAATCCTGCAGATACTAACTCTTTATATGGAGCTGCACCAGAAACTGCTACTGATGTAATTAACGAAGAGTTAAACCAACCACGATATTGGTCACTTCCTTCTAAGTAAAGGTCAGCTGGGTAAGTTAGATCATCACGAACTGCACAACATCCTTGGTGAGATGTTCCAGAGTCAAACCATACGTCCATGATATCCATTTCTTTAGTGAATTCACCATTTGGACTTCCTGGATGAGTATATCCTTCAGGTAATAATTCTTTAGCTTCTTTGTAGAACCAAACATTTGAACCTTCTACTTCGAAGATTTTCGCTACATGTTCAATTAATTCGTTATCAAGGATAGCTTCACCATTTTCAGCATAGAATACTGGAATTGGCACACCCCAAACACGCTGACGACTGATTACCCAGTCACCACGGTCACGAATCATGTTATATAATCTTGGTTTACCCCATTCACTGTAGAATTTAGTGTTATCTACAGCTTCTAACAATTCAGAACGGAATGCATCAACAGAACAGAACCATTGTGGTGTCGATCTGAAGATAATTGGCTTTTTACTACGCCAGTCATGTGGGTATGAGTGTGTAATATTTTCTTGTTTTAATAATGCTCCTGTTTCAGCTAAGTAAGCAATAATATCTTTGTTTGCATCAAATACGAATTTACCAGCAAATTGTCCAGCTTCTTCTGTAAGTACACCTTGGTTATCAACTGGTGATAATACTCCAAGTTTGTATTTCCCTTGACCAACAAGATAGTCATCAACCCCGTGTCCAGGTGCTGTATGAACTAATCCAGTCCCTGAGTCAAGTGTTACATAATCAGCTAAGATTAATGTAGATGTTCTATCTAAAAATGGGTGTTGACATAAAAGATATTCAAGTTCTTTACCAAAAATTACTTTACCTTCTTCATAATTTTCCCAACCAAATTGTTCAGCTAAGAAGTTTACTCTCTCTTTTGCTAATAAATAGCTCTCTCCGTTATATTTAACTACTTGATATTCAAAATCAGGATGAACCGCAATACCTAAGTTAGCTGGTAATGTCCAAGGAGTAGTTGTCCAAATAACAAACTTAGTTCCTTTTTCTACAACTCCATCTTCACTTACTAAATCAAATGCAACATAAATAGATGGCGAAGTATGATCGCGGTATTCAATTTCTGCTTCTGCAAGAGCTGATTCAGAAGATGGTGACCAATAAATCGGTTTTAATCCTTTGTAGATATATCCTTTGTCTACCATTTTTCCAAATACACGGATTTGTTCTGCCTCAAATTTCGGGTCAAGTGTTAAATATGGGTTATCCCAATCTCCAATAACTCCAAGTTTTTTGAAGTCTTCACGTTGTTTATCAACTTGTTTAAGAGCATAGTCTTTACATTTATTTCTAAACTTAGTAGCTGGCATAGATTTTCTATCTACTCCATTGTTTACTAATACTTGCTCGATTGGAAGACCGTGTGTATCCCAACCTGGAACATAATTAGAAACAAAACCATTCATATTTTTATATTTAACGATAAAGTCTTTTAAAATTTTATTTAATGCATGTCCGATGTGGATGTTCCCATTTGCATATGGAGGTCCATCATGAAGAACATATGTAGGTTTCCCCGCATTTTTTTCTAATACTTTTCTGTATAAATCCATCTCTTCCCAACGTTTTAAAAAGTTAGGTTCTTTATTTGGAAGATTTCCACGCATTGGAAAATCAGTTTTTGGCATTAATAATGTATCTTTTAATTCTACCATTGTTTCTCCTTTCAAAATAAAAAGCTCTTAGTAAAAGTTATAGAGGGCGAAATGTATCCACGGTACCACCTCTTTTAACTCTTACTAAGAGCACTCGTTAAGTCATATTTTATTTTTAAGTAAAGTGATAACTATCTATGCTTTTATGAAGCTTTTCACCTACCAGCTTCTCTCTAAATAATCCACATATTAGCCTTGTCTTTACTCACGATAGACTTATTATATTACATTAGCAATAAACTTTCAAGTGTTTTATGTGAATTTTATAGCAAATTATCAGAAAATAATTTATATAACTATAAAAATATAGAAATAATAATTTATGTTATACCATTTTTTGTACCCTAAAATTATTTTATAAACTACATTATTACGAAAATAGTTTATTTCCTATTGATATAAACATATATAAAACTTATTCTTGCATTATTATAGACGATATGTTAGTATATATAATTATAACTTTTAAGAGGAGACAAAACTAGTGGATAATAAATTTTTAAAAAAACTTGGTTGGATTGCAACATGTACATCAATGCTTATGTATATTTCATATATTTCTCAAATATCTGGGAATTTACATGGTCATAAAGGGGACTTTATTCAACCTTTTGTTGCAGGTATTAACTGTTCTCTTTGGGTTCTTTATGGTTTCTTAGGAGAAAAACGTGATTGGCCTTTAGTTATAGCTAACACTCCTGGTATAATTTTTGGATTTACTGCTGCATTTACAGCATTGTAAAACAACTAATTTAAAACTAAAAATATAAGTAGGTATCCAATAAAAATATTTAAATAAATCCCCATTAGATATTTTTATATACTCATTATATTTTTTAATAAGAATTACTTCTAAACACATACCCTCTTTACCTAATAACAACAATATTAGGTAAAGAGGGTAATTTTATCTACTATATTGTAATAATTGTGAATTAGTAAGCGAGGCTGTGACAGTTATCTTTCCGCCAACGACTTCTATTCCTACTACTTTTACAGGCAATCCTAGCGACTTAATAGTAATCGTATTCCCACTAATACTAACACCCGTCCCAGTTAATACTTCTTTTAAATATTTTTCTAAAGCAAAATCAGGGATTGGAACCTTACCAATTTTCGCATCTTCTAAAATTAATTCTACCTTATTATTAGCTCCTAGCACTCTTATTTTAGCTGATATTTGAGTATCCCATAAACCTAGTTTAACTGGCAATTTAGCTTCGATTCCATTACCAACCAATTTAAAACTTCCTTCTAGTAATTGGGAATCTTTCCCAACAGAGTTTTGAAGAATTGATGCCAACATATCATCGTCAATCTTAGCAGTTGTTAATAATTTTGAATTTTTATAACTAGCATTTTTTGTGAATTCTATATTCAAATCATTTATAGTTTTTGTTGGCTTTATATTCGCTAGTTTTTCAGATTTTTTTATATCTACACTCGGCGTCAAAGCATAAGTTGCCCCACCACCTATAAGCGCCAATACTATCACCAAGGATAGCAATTTTCTCAATGTTTTCATTTTAGACATCTCCTTATTTCCATTACACTCTACACTATACTAAAAAAAGTTAAAACATGGTTAATAAATACAAAAAAATAAACCTAAAGTGTTAGATAAGAACTAACACTCTAGGTATTTTTCGCTATTAATATTTTAATCTTAAAGTCATTATTTAGAATGGTAGAAACGCAAAGATTACCGCTATTATTATCGCTGGTAACATGTTTGCTATTCTTATTTTCAATTTCCAAATAATATTAGCACCTACACAAAATATTAAAACTGAACCAACTAATGATAAATTAGATAATGCTGTTGGTGTCATAATAGGCTCCATAAACTTCGCAAGAACAGTTATTCCTCCTTGGAATATAACTAACGGAACTACAGAGAAAATACTTCCACGACCATTTGCAGCAGTAAATATTAAGATTGTTATCCCATCTAAAACCGTTTTTGCCATAAGAACGGAATAATCATGAAATAGCGCATCTTGAATAGCTCCCAATATAGACATTGCACCGATACAAATGGTTAGTGAGGCCATAATAAATGAATCTACAAATCTATTATCTTTATCACTCTTTGTAATTTTTTTCAAATAAATTCCTAAATTTTCAAAAAGGCGCTCAATGTTTAGCAGCTCGCCTATCAAAGTACCTAATGTTAAACTTACAACTAACATCATCGCCCCTTGAGAAACAACCTTATTTTCACTAATCCTAAGAGCATGTTCACACGCACCAATTATTCCTAAAAATATAACAGAAATAGCCGCAGCTTTCATAATAGCTTCTTGCATATTTTTTGATATTCTATGCCCTATAAGCATACCGACGAAACCACCTGCTAGCACACCTAATGCGTTAATTAGAGTCCCTAATCCCATTAAATTATCCTCTTTTCTTAGTTTTATAATAAATATAAAATCATACTTTCCTAAAACTAACTATATCTCGCTTTAACAACTAATGTTTTATTTGTTACACAAGACATCCCTTATTTTCTATACACTATAATTTTATCATGCTTGGTATTTTCTCGCAATATTTTTTGAAAATTGAAAAAACTTTTTTATATAATTTATTATAAAAAACTAACTAAAAATATATTTCTAGTTAGTTTTTTAGCTATTTACTTTTTAAGCTTTCTATCATAAAAATACCAACATCAATTATTGATAATTTTGTAATTTTTTCAAGTTCTTCTTTTATATATGGGAAATGCGTGCAACCTAGAACTACAGCCTCTACTTCTGTTTGTTCGAAATAATTAAATAAATTTTCAAAATCAAAATCAGCAACTATTTTATCTGGACTATTTTTCTCTTCAATAGCTTTTACCAATTCTAGCATTGACAGGCCAAAAACTTTTAACTCTGGATTAGACAAATATAAATTATTTTCTACACCAGTCAGACCATGAGAATTCGCAGCCATAACAGCCAAATATTTATACTCTAATCCCAAATTTCTATACATTTGCATCGGAGTAATAATATTTATTTTGTTTTCAAGAGCTAATCTGTCAAAATCGACAACAGAACTCAAAGAATTACAATAAACAAAAATTGCACTATATTGCTGCTCTTTAATCTCATTTATAAGTTTTACTATTATATCTTCTCGCTCACTGTCATCTAAGGCTTGAAACGTAGTTTGTTCTACAGGATTTTTCGAAATAGGTATTTTTACTATATCTTTATAACCATATTTTTTTAGCAAATCTTCACCAAGTTGCGAATCAATTGGCGTTCCAGCCATAACCGCTATTTTCATCAACATTCCTCCTCATAACCAAAATTCAATTACATTTAATTATACTACAAACAAATCTAATAAAAAAGAGAATTCTATACAACATTATTATAAACCCATAAAAGTAAACCTCGAATACTTTGATTTACTCATACTATATACCAAAGAATTCGAGGTTTATCTTAAAACTATTTTATTTCAATTTTTAATTCATCATCTTGGTAATCAAGGTTGACTTCCATTCCGTCTTCTATACCATGACGAATAAGTTCTACAGAAAGTTTGTTTTCTATATGACTTTGGATAAATCGTTTAAGTGGACGTGCACCAAATTTCATATCAAAACCAGCTGTCGCAACCCACTCTGAGATTGCTGGTGTGTAACTAAGTTCAATATTTCTAGCTGCAACACGTTTAACAAGCTCATTAAGAAGTTTATTAGCAATACCTTTAATGTTATCTTGTGTCAATGGTTTAAAAATAATTATATCGTCCATACGATTAAGTATCTCTGGTTTGAAGTAACCGTAAAGTTGGTTAGTAACATTTTTACGAGTTTCTTCAGAAATAACACCGTCTTTTACTTCTTCTAATAGTTCTAATGAACCAATGTTAGAAGTCATAATGATAATTGTATTTTTGAAGTCTATTACTACACCTTTAGAATCAGTTAAAGTACCTTCATCTAATAGTTGTAATAAGATGTTAAATACATCTGGATGAGCTTTTTCTATTTCGTCCATTAAGATAATACTATATGGATTACGTCTTACACTTTCAGTAAGTTGTCCACCTTCTTCATAACCGATGTATCCTGGAGGAGCCCCGATTAAACGGCTGACTGAGTGTTTTTCCATATATTCACTCATATCTATTCTAACGATATTGCGTTCATCATCAAACAAGTTAAGAGCTAAAGCTTTAGCAAGCTCAGTTTTACCTACACCAGTAGGTCCTAAGAATAGGAAGCTACCAATTGGTCTATTTGGATCGGCAATACCAGCACGAGAACGTAATATTGCATTAGTTACACTCTCAACAGCTTCATCTTGACCTATCACTTTTTCATGAATAGTATCAGCTAAGTTAAGAAGTTTTTCTTTTTCTGTTTCTACTAATCTAGTAACTGGGATACCTGTCATTTGACTTACGATAAAGCCAATTTCATCTTCAGTTACTTCTTGTTTTAGTAATTTATAATCTTCATGTTTAGATTTTTCTTCTAGTTTTTCTAACTCACGTTTTAATTTTGGTAAAGTTGAGTATTGTAATTCTGAAGCTTTTTCTAAGTTATAGTTATTTTGAGCTTGTTCTAATTCTAATTTAACTCTATCGATTTTTTCACGAAGATCTTTTACCGCAGATAATTTTTCTTTTTCACTATCTACTTGCAATTGAAGTTTATTTTGTTCTTCTTTTAAGTTTGCAAGCTCTTCTTTTAAGTTTTCTAAACGACGTTGTGATACTTCGTCATCCTCACTACTTAAAGCTTTTTCTTCGATTTCAAGTTGCATTACTTTACGATTGATTGTATCTAACTCTGCGGGGTTAGATGAGTTTTCAGTTTTAATAGTAGCACAAGCTTGGTCGATTAAGTCTATAGCTTTATCTGGTAAGAATCTGTCAGTGATATATCTGTTAGATAATTCTGCAGCTTCTACGATAGCACGGTCAGAAATTTTAACACCGTGATAAACTTCGAATCTTTCTTTAAGACCACGCAGGATAGATATTGTGTCTTCTACAGTTGGTTCTTTAACTAGAACTTTTTGGAAACGACGTTCTAACGCAGAGTCTTTTTCGATATATTGACGATATTCATTAAGTGTAGTTGCACCGATACAATGTAATTCACCACGAGCAAGCATTGGTTTTAAGATATTACCTGCATCCATTGCACCATCAGTTTTACCTGCACCAACTAACATGTGGATTTCGTCAATAAATAGGATTATTTTACCTTCTTGTTCTTTAACTTCTTTTAATACAGCTTTTAATCTTTCTTCGAATTCACCACGATATTTAGCACCTGCGACTAAACTAGTAAGGTCTAATTCAAATACTGTTTTGTCTTTTAAGCTTTCTGGTACGTCACCACGAACGATACGTTGAGCTAATGCTTCAACAATAGCAGTTTTACCTACACCAGGTTCCCCGATTAATACTGGGTTGTTTTTTGTTTTTCTAGATAATATTCTAATTACATTTCTTATTTCTTCATCACGACCAATTACTGGATCGATTTTACCGCTACGTGCAGCTTCTACTAAGTCACGTCCGTATTTTTCTAATACTTCGTAGTTGTTTTCTGGATTTTCATTCATAACTTTCTTACCTCCTCTTATACCATCGATAACTTCAGTTACGTGTTTAAGTGTAGTAACTTTATCGACATATTTTTTCACTATACTATTTTTTACATAACTTGCAAGAACAATATGCTCGCAAGAAATAAATTTATCTTCATATTTATCTTTATACTTATTAGCTTCTATTAATAAAGCATTTAAATCATTACTCAAGTAACTGGCATAATTGATATTATCTCCTTCTACTCCACTTACTTTGTTGATTTCATTATCTAACTCAGCTAGCAATGCAGCTTTATCAATATTTATTCTTCCTAATATATCACTATATAAATTACTACCAGTAAGAGCCGCTTTTATAAACATCTCACTAGTAATATTTTGACTTTTTTTCTCAGTTGCAAATTCGGAAGATTTCGCTAAGATTTCTTTCACACTATTTGTAAAACTATTAATATCCATTGTAAATCTCCTTTTTATTTTTAGTAGGTCTATGCCCGTCAAATCTATTTTTTAATGTCAAATTATCTTTGACCTATTTTGACCTTAAATAAATTATAGCACGTTTGACCTTTTTTGACAATAGTTTTTTTAAAAAAATTTTAAAAAAATAAAACACACTTTTTAGTTGATAACAGTAGATATTTTAGTATATAATTTTATATGAATATAACTTAAATAAATTATAAAATTAAAAAGTATAGTAGCTCTCTAAAATGAGGTATACGTCAATATAATAAACATAAGTAAAGAATAACGGAGGATTTAAAATTGGGAACTCAGTTAACGAATAATCAAATATTACTAAAAGAATGTATTAGTCAAGAATTTAATGAAAGCAATGGATACAAAGATCTCAATAATTACTTTGAACATTTTGCAGCTTCACAAGTATTAAAAGATTTTAATCTTAGTGATGAAGAGATTGATAATGGTAATACTGGTGGAGGAAATGATGGCGGTTGTGATAATTTATACGTTTTCCTAAATAGTGAATTAGTTACTATCGATTAAATAGAAAGACTGAATGCTACGAAAGGATCATACTTAGATTTTTTTATTTTACAGTCTAAAAATACAACCTCCTTTAATGAGCAAACTATAACAAACTGGAAAAATGTATCAAATAATCTTTTAAATATGTCAAATAAATTGAATAATTATTCAAAGAGATATAATGAATTAACTATTGAAGTGTTTGGTCTTTTTAGGGATGCAATAGCTAAATTAATTAGAAGTCAAGTAAAAATAAGATTTTACTATTATTATATTACATTAGGAACACAGGTTCATCAAAACGTTGAGATGCAAGCAAATGAATTAAAGGAATTAGTTAAGCGTTATTATCCATCAGCAGAAGTTCAAGTATCGTTTATTACAGCAGATCAATTATTACATATGTATAATACAGATAGCGAAATAATGGTGAATTTAGATTTAGTAGAACAACCAATATCATTAAGCAAAAATGAATATATCAGTTTAGTTAAATTAGGTACATATTTTAAATTTATTACAGATGACAATCAATTCTTACGTAAATCATTTTTTGAAGCTAATGTTAGAGACTATCAAGGACATAACAGTGTAAATTCATGTATCGCTGGTACTTTAGAGGGGGACGAAGCAGAAGATTTTTGGTGGTTAAATAACGGGGTAACAATTCTTTCTACAGATATTAAATTAATTACAAATAAATCATTACAAGTTGTTAACCCTCAAATAGTTAACGGTTTACAAACGTCTAGAGAAATATACAACTATTTTTCTAAAAGATCAGATAAGCATTATGAAGATAATAGAACAATTTTAGTTAGAGTAATACAGCCTAAAAGTGAAAAATCAAGAGATAATATAATTTTTTCTACAAATAATCAAACAAGTATACCTAAGTCATCTTTAAGAGTTACTGATACAATACATTTACAGATTGAAATGTATTTTAAAAATAGAGGGCTATATTACGACAGAAGAAAGAATTACTATAAAAATCAAAAGAAAAAAGCAATAGATATTATTAGCGTTTCTTTCCTTGCTCAATGCTTAATTTCTCTAATTTTAAGAAAACCAGACTTCGCAAGAGCAAGACCTTCAACATTATTAACAGATGAGGAGACATATAAACACTTATATGAAGATAATCTAGACTTAGAAGTATATTACAAAGCCGCACGAATAGGAAGAAGTGTGCAGAATACATTGAAAAAAAGTATGAATATAAAAAATACTGAAGTAAACGATATATTATTTTATGTTATATATGCAGTTGTTGCTAATGAGTTGAAAAAGAAAAAAATAACCTTTGTTGACTTAAAAGAATTTGATTTAAATAAATTAACAGAAAACACAATAATACAAATTGCTAACAAAATATATTCTAAGTATACAAATCTTGGTGGAAATAGTAGTATTGCCAAAAGCAAAACATTTATTGATAATATTTATTTACTATTCAATTTAAATTAAATTACCTTAATACAAAGCATAATATTTCCTACTTTGAAACTTTACTTAAAAAATGAATAAGTGAGTGTGTATAAAATAATGACCACCCCTGAAAAGGGGTGGTTTTCTCTGTGGGTATAACCCTTTGTTACTAACACGCACCTCAAGGCGCTGGCTTTCACATCCGTTCAAGCCCTATTGTATTTTGACACCCGCTACCCGTTAAACGGGTTTATTTTATTTTTTCTTATTTCCAAATGGATTTGTATATTCTTTTGTTGTCAGTTTATCCATCGCAATATCATGCGCTTCTTGTTCTCTTATGTATTTTTTTATCGTACTTTCATTCAATCCTACTGTACTCACATAATATCCTTCTGCCCAAAACTTTCTATTCCCATACTTATATTTTAAATTTGAATGCATATCAAATATCATCAACGAACTTTTTCCTTTCAAATATCCCATTATACTTGATACACTATATTTTGGTGGTATTGACAACAGCAAGTGTATATGATCTGGCATTATATGTCCTTCTATTATTTCTACTCCTTTATACTTACATAACCTTTGTATTATATTTACTATATCTCTTTTATATTGATTATATTCTATTTTTCGTCTATACTTAGGTGTAAATACAATATGGTATTTACATAACCATTTTGTATGTGATAAACTATTATGTTTATTTTCCATATAAAAAACATCCTTTCTTTTTTTAGAGCTTGAACTACTCTTATTTTATCAAGAAAGGATGTTTTTTCAATTGTTTAACTTTTATCTCGCACCCGCATAGCGGGTGGTTTTTTGTTTCGGAGACTTCGCCTCCTCAACTGGCTTAAGCCATTAATTAATTTACCACATATGTTTTATTAAAATACATATGCGGTAATTATTCATGCATCTATACATCTAAACACAATTTTCGAACTGAATTACTTCTATCCCGCTCCATCAGCAAGCGGCACTATTTTCAAATTAGTAGGATAATATTTTACATACAATCAAACATTTTTTTTGCATATGATTCTATATCATTAGGATTTATCATATTGTATTTTTCTATAACGTCTTTGAAATATTTTCCAATATACTCTTTTTTTATTATCTCAGTAGATGATTTCAATTCTGAAATTTTCCCTCTGGTTTTCAGCCATGGGTATTCAGAATGTGTAAATTTTTCTAGTACTTTTCCACTATAACAACAAAAATGTTTTATTACATTTTCTATAATTATCAATTCTGATGATGTAAATATAGTATCTGAAACTTCTATTTTTGATTTAATAGGATCAAATTTATAATGCTTATATTTATAATAAACTTCGGGATATACCGGACCATGTACCCATGCTTGGCAATCTTCTTCAAATAGGAATTCATTATTAAATGCATAATAAAACCCTTGGACATAATACAATGATTTTTGTAACGCTAAAGGCGTAATATCTTCGCAACGATTTAAGATATAATTAATAACCCTATTTATTTTTGACTCTTCACTTAAATTCACTTCAAGAATTTTATCAACTGCTTCTTTACTTTTTTTATACGCAATTTCTGAAGGTAATTTTTCCTTATTATTTTCTAAAAGTTCACTATAAAATACTGGACTTTCATAAATTTTATTTAGTATATCTGAATACTGTTTACTAGGGATATCTCCATTACAGTAACGTGAATAAGTTTGTTCACCCCATCCTAATAACAATGACAACGGACGCTTAGAAATACTATACTTTTCACATATTTCTAATATTCTCTCTAAAGAGATGATACCATTCTTTTCTCTATACACATCATATAAAGCCTTTAGATTATAATCATTTATACTATTCACAAAGATATTAGACTTACATTCTTTACATTTAGCAACTTTACCTGTGTAAGTATAAGTCTCACCCTTTATAGTTCCTATCATTTGTTCTTCAATTACGCTATACTCAACATCATTTCTACAATTTTCACAAAAAACTTTTTCCATATCAGTATTCCTCACTTACATTTACCTATTTCAAAATATACATCATCAATATAATTAGATTATCTAAATGCATAATCTATTTCTTTATTGCATTTATGAAAGGAAATCACTATTGTTCGATTTGTCTCTCCATAATCAATTATATTAAACTTTGTATAAATATCTACGACTTCTTCTACATCATCTATATTATATAAACTTACTTGAGGTACAAAAACATACAACACTTCATGTTCATATCCAACATTTGTATTCTGTAGAGAGTGACAAAAATCATCAACTTTAATATTTAATAATATTCTTTTTTGCTTATCACTTCTAATATTATAATCGTTAACAAATGCGATATTTTCTCGCCTATTTTGATTAAATGAAATAGTATATTTATTACATTCTATACATTTTTTTATTATACATAGAATATTTTCTATATCTTCTTTTGTATAATTTTGATTATAATTAGGGTTCATAAAATCACCTCTTTGTACTATCATCATAACTAAAACTATGACTTTTGTCAATTAAAAATGCATCAATTAGTACACTTTTTTTCGTAAATAGTTATCTTTGTTATTATCTTGTTATAAAAATAACGCTTATCTAGTATACAACCACATAAGCGTTTTTTAATATTAAATTTTCTTTTCTATTCCTTCTTACCTACAAATCCATTTTTCTCTAATAGTTCTTTAGTTACTTTTTCTATACCAGAAGGTTGCGCATAGAAGTCAGCGAATTTCTTAGTCCATGTTTTAGTTTCACGAGCTTCAGCAAAGTCTATCATTGTCTGACGATATTGTTTTAATACTTCTTCATTAGATTTTGGAAACTCATTGTATCCTACGTTAGCTTCATGAGGTAATCTAGGTTTAACTTTTTCTGTAGATTTTTCTTCATCAATTACTCCGATACTAAGTCCACATAAGAACAATGCATTTTCTGAAATATTTAATAATTCAGAAATACCTTTAGCAAATCCTCTCACTCCTCCACAGTAGACAATACCATATCCTAGTGATTCAGCAGCTAATGCAGCGTTTTGCATCGCAATACCAACATCCATAGAACCAATTAATAGAGGTTCATATTGATTAGAAATATCAAACTCTCCACCTTCAATATCAAATGATAATTTAATATTGCTGTAGTCTAGGCAGTATATTAAGAATGCTACAGAGCTTTCGATATGAGCTGCATTACCTGGAGCTTGTTCTCTAATTAAATCAGCAATTTTTTGTTTTGTTTCCCCTGTTGTAGCAATAATACTGTAGTGTTGACCATTCATCCAGCTAGATGCTTGTTTAGAACATTCAATAATTTGATCTAAATGTTCTTTTGGTAGTTCATTTCCTTTTACAAAACTTCTTCTTGTACGATGGTTCATCATTGTTTCTATCACTTTGTTCATACTTTACCTCCATGGTTAAATGAAATATTTGTTGTGTTGATAGTTATATTATAACTCTAAAAAGGAAGGTTGAAAAGGAAAATAGTGCTTACTTTATATAATTCCACTAATCTTTTTGAAAAAATACGATATCCATTCCATCTTTAATATGCTCTATCTTATCTATTCTTCTATAACCTAATTTCTCATATAAATAGATATTACCTTTCTCTTGTAGAATAGTATCTAATTCCCAATGACTAGAACCATATATTTTTTCCAATTCTTTTACAGCTAACTGTGCAAAGCCTTTATTTCTATACGAGGGCATAATCCATAAAGGAGCGATTCTTTTCCTACTTCCATCTTCTTTATCAATAACTCTTACTCCCCCAACCTTGTTGTCATCTTTTACAATAAAGAAATACTTTGTCCATGGTTGATTATATTTATTCAATATATTTTTATAACTTTCAGTTGCTGGACTCATATCATAATCTTTATATTTTTCTAATAAATCTTTAAATGCTTCAACTTGCATTTCCCATATTTCTTTCATGTCAGATTCAGTTGCTTTCAATAATACTATGCTCATTCTTTTTTCACTTCTATCCTCTAATTTTCCAATATAATATCTTTAACAATGTTTAAATTCTCTTCAATTTTCTTCACATCTTCTTTTATATAATCAATTAATTTTTTACAAGATACATCTTTTCTTATATGTGCATAATCGTAAAAATCTTTTTTATAATATGCCTTCCATTTTTTTCGTGAAGATGATTTTTCTAGTATTGGATTGTTTTCTAAGTTAAAGTTAAATAAACATGTTTTTTCTTTTATAATATCACATATTCTTTCTAAATCACCTAATCTCTCTTTATCTTCAATAGAAAAATTAACCTTATGCCTATACTGATTCCCTTGTATCTGAATATCAAATGATGATGTAGTACCTTCAATAGGAAGATCAATACCAAAATGATGTTCTCCTCTTATTCTATCAGAGTATGTTTTATACCCCAAATCAGCAATCTTATTCTGTAAATTCGCATAATGAATCTTCTCGATAACCGATCTTAATCTCATACCTTCAAGTACTTTATTATTAGAATCTTCTAAAAAGTATAATTCACCATAACTTATCTTTTCAATAAATTTTTCCACATTTTTCATATAATCAATATAATCTATTAAGAATAGTCTAAAAGTCTCATCTACTTTTTTAAGTAAATCACTATAATACTCAATTAACTCACCATAACTTCTTCTAAACCAACTTTTAGGAAGCTCAAATCCAGGTTCAACTAAACTAAGAAGTTTCCCTTTAGCACTGGAATTTTTTTCAGAATAACGAATTAATTGATTCTCATCAGGTAAAGACTTAACCTTATTTTCTATAAAAATAACATGATTCTTACTATCCTCATCAATAACCTCAATAGTTAAATCAATTTTATTTTTTTCCCTAAACACCTTCAAGTTTGTGTATTTTTTATTAATATCTACAACATCGCTAAAAAATTTATGATTAATACATTCAGACCTCTCAAGTACAACAGCAAAAAGATTGCTGTGGTATAATTCTAGATTACTTAATGATAGTTGGTAATTTAGTGTATTTTCTATTTTATTCCTAAGGGCTAGTAACTGATTGAAATTTTCCATTTAACAATTCCTTTACTCTGATAATTAATATAACCTGTTACGTTTTATTATAGCATAAATAATAGTATTTTTTTATAAACTAACAAATATGCATTTATGTAAGATAATAATTTTTAAAATTTAAATACAAATCTCTATATTATTCCCTCATATAAATCTTCAGTTTCTGTTCTATCAATTTCAAGTATTAAATTACTTTCTATATTAGTTAAATATTCCTCATGATCGAGAAACTTAATACCTTCCATTAAAGGATATATACTTTGAATAAAATTTATACGTTTTTCAAATAAATGAATAAAACTCCCAAAACCTGACATTGCCCTTGGAAAAAGAGATAGTTTCTTAAATGTTTCAAAATTATAGTTATTATTTAGGAAAATTTTTATTGAAAATTTTCTTAGTTCTTCATTTAATTCACAAATAATATTAAATATATTCACTATATTTTCTTTATTTGCATTCTCGCTAATAATGTGTTCTAACCATATATACTGATTTTCTTCAACTATTTCTTCATCACTAGTATTTGTAAATAACTCTGAAGCCAAACTAGCCTTATCATAATAACCAATATTACTTTCCAAAATATTATAAAATATCAAATCAAAATACTCAATGAAATTTTCTGATTTCCAAAGTCTTTCTATTCGTCCATCTTCGTTACCGGTATTCCATGCTTTTCTCATAATATAAATATCACTATATTTTCTTAAGAATTCTTCATTATTCTTTATAAATGCAATGAAAAATTCTCCTGTATAATCAAAAGTAATTCCTTCTTCTAGCAACTTAAAATAAATATTGTATAAAACTTCTACCTCATCTTTATATGATAGTAATAGTTTTTCAGGTGTATATAAACCTTCATCAAATAGATTTTCCAAATAAGAACAAGATGCAGCTTTATTTTTCGAAAAATTTGCTAGTATTATTTTAGAAATTTCTATATAAATATTAGGGTTAATAATTAAAAATTTCTCTAAAAAATTTAAATTTCTTATGTAATTTATTTTATTATTTTTTATATCAAATTTTACAAAATTTAATAGTTCTTCATACATATCTACGTCAATACAATTAGCAGGTAAAATATCAAAATAGAAATATATCCATTTATTTTTAAAATTGGAATTTGTATTTTTTAAATCCGTTAATATTTCTCTATAGTTCTCATTATTTAATATTTTTTCTAATAACACCTTAGGTTGTATATTTATATTTCCACTTGAGTTAATTAATACATCAAACAACTTTTTATCATCATAGAGATCTAAATCATTAATTAAATATGTTAAAGCTTCATTTATATAATAGTAATCTTCACTTAATAGAGGATCTCCAAGCATATTATCTACTAAAGAAATTAACTCTTTTTCATCTATATTCTTTTTACTACAAAAATATCTTGTAATTTGTTCTTGTCTGCAGTTTTTAGATTCTTTAATACTACATTCAAAAAATCTTCTATTATTTCTAAATAACGAATAAATTTCCCATTCTTTACCAGTAAGATACTTTTCAAGTTCTCCTTTCAAGTTCATCCCAAGCTTTTTGACACTATTTAGAATTTTACTTAGTACTTTTAAATAACCAATTCTAGTAGTTTCATATTGTGATAAAATATTTTCGATTTGTACTAAATCCTCTTCAAGTATTTTAATATCTATTTTACTCGAACTATTTTTATGGTATATTTTATCAGCAAATTCTCCTAAAAAAGCAAGCACCTTATCTTTCCATTCTAATTTAGAAACTAATGAATTTAAAATATACCAACTAGCTTTACGATACTCACTAATATATGAATCATAATCTATGTGCCAACTTCGAATTATAAAACTATTATTTTTATCTGGAATAATACTTTCAAACGAATAAGATAATAAATACTTCGCCCACATATACCCTATAGCCATAGCATTACTATTGCCTTTATTTATATCCTCCAGTAAATATTCACATATTATTTTCTGAGTATTATCAGTACCTTTAGGCTGTAAACTATAATACGCTTCTAACCAGTTATAAGATTCTATTAAAGTCGAACTTGTTTTACCAGCATATTTCATTAATAATTGATAAACCTTCAATAATTCATTGCTATTTTGATATCCTGTTAAATATTCAAGAGGAGAATTACTATTATAAAAATCTTTCCTATCAAAATTAATTTCAGTAATATTAAACTCTTTTTCTTCAATACTTTTTATCTTTTCGTCAGCAATTTTAAACCCTTTTATAGGTTTATAGATATGAAAATCTCTCACAAAAGATTCATAATACTGAGAATTTTCTTTTTCAAATTTATTCCAAACTATTAATATTTCTTCTTTAATATATTCTAACGTTTTTTCTGATCTAAATATATTTAAAATCGTATTTAATGCTTCTATTGTTCTACTACGAGAATAAATATAAAAAACTTCTATTATATCTGATAATTTAATTAACTGTTCATCTAAAAAAACATAATATAGCATATAATTTGACAAACATTGATCATCAAAAATTGCAACTTTTCCTTTTTTTACATTTATAAACTCAATTCTTTTTAACTTATCAATAGCATTTTTAAAATCAAAAATTGATATTCCTAATTCAATTAGAAACTCTTTAAAAAATTCTACATCTTGAAACTTTATTGATTTATTAAAAGCTAAAATTCCTGCTGTAATAAAGACAGCTCTATCAGCTTCTATAAGTTTACTCATAGGTTTTTTATAGTAGTTCTCATACAGTTGTGAAGCATCTGAAATAGAAGATAAGTTTTGTTTTTCTTTCGCTAATTTTCCAGCCATATACGCAAATCTCGGAATTCCTTCAGAAATTCTTATAATCTGGTCTACATATAAATTATTTCTAATTCCAAAATTATTTTCTATAAATTTCTTTATTTCATCATCTGTAAGTTTAGTAATATCAATAGTTATAGGATTTGTATATTCTCTAACTAGATTAATAACCTCTTCTTTTATATAGTCCCTTACAGTCGCAATTATTTTAACATGATAATTATCACTAAGTTTATTTACATATTCTAATATAAAATTAAACTGCTCTAGTTCATTAGCATCATCTACTATAAATAGATAATTCTCACCTTTTTTTATTGTCGATACTAAATCATTATAAATTTCTAATTTATTACTTTTTACACAAAATATTTTATAATTTCCTGTTTTCTCATACAAACTTGCTGCTTCTAGGGCTAATCTTGTTTTCCCAACACCTGATTTCCCTCCAATAATTACTACAGAACTGGTTCCGAGAGAATTGACAATATTTTGTAATTCTTCTTCTCTAAAATGAAAAACAGTATTTAAAGGTGCAGTCATAATATTATTATCATTTAACTTTATAAAGTCATCAATAGGAAGGATTTGATTAGTATTAATACTGAGATTCAATAATCTCAACAACTCAGGATAATCGTTATATACAAGATTAGCTATCTCATCAATACCATAAATTTCTAAGTTTACATCTTTCTTATTACAAAACTCATGTAATTTATTATCTTCTATGACTTTTAAATTCGATGAAGTATGACAACAAATAATCGTTTCAATTTTCTCTACTGGTAGATCTTTTTCTACTAAATCAAAACATTTCCTAATATCTTCAAGTAACTTATCATAAATGTTATTTTGTTGTGTCGTAAATACTACAAATACATAATTTCCATTCTCCTGTCTAGAGTATGTATCTGGATTACCTGTCTTTGTCTTTCCCGTACCTGCTTTTATTCCTAATTCATTAATATTTTTATAACCAATTTTATATAATAATGTACTACAAAACTCTTCAAAGTATGCGGGCGCTAATTCTAATATTTTTCTTTTAACATCTGTTATTTCTGTCATTTTGCCTCCTTTAAAGATCTATTTATTTTTAACTATTGTTGATATTATTATATCAATAAACTCTCATTATTTCCAAGAAATAAAAAATATCGGTTTTCCTTCCTCATAAACTTCGTTATTTTACCTTCTTTTTTGTATGTTTCTACTGCTTTTGCTACTTTCTCAAAGCCGCGTTTTAAGCTGTATGAATAGATATCTCTAAATAATCTATATCCTAGTTTTTCATTTACTTCGAATGCTAGTGTGCATAGTTCATATGTTTCCATTGTGTCAAAGTTTTCGTGTGCTTTTACTACATCTAATAATATGTCATCACTATGCTCTACTATTGCTTTTCTAGTCTATCATTTAGGAATTTTGACTTTTCTAGAGTATGTTTATATAATTCTTTTGATGTAGTTGAGAAGTCTGCTACTAAACTTTCTCTACCTAGTTTATAATATGGTTCATATCCTAACTTTTGATTTACATCTTTTGTAATAACAATCAATTCTTCTGACACTGATTCTAAACTGTATGATGCGTTAATTTTTTCTCCTCTATTTATCCTTCAAAGTATTTGTTATTAATCTATTTTATTTCTACTCATCTTATTTCCTATCTCCCCCACTCCCAATATAACTATAAAACTGATTGTGCAACTCCCTCATTTCATCTAAAGCTTTCATTGAGTGTTGATACATAAATGTATTACCAAATTCACTTTGGAATGTAAAACGCAGTCCTATACTCAATATTTGTACTGGTAGCCTGTGTAATACTTTCATTTTTTTAGGAGTTAGCGTTACTCCTAATTTGTGTAGAGAATCTAGATTTTTCTTTATGGTTATTGCTGTTTTCCTCATTAGCTCTTTGTCTTCTCCGGCTTTTTCAGGAACACTAGCTTCATAATAGGCGTCTGCAATCGGCACTATCATAGCCAAATGACACAGTTGCCATGCATGCATATCTTTTTCTATTTTATATGAGATATGAGATTTTTTAAAGAGAATAGCTAATTGCGATAATCTTTTTGATTTATTACCATTTATTTCACCAAAAGTAGTTGCTTGAATAATACTAGGTGTTAGTTTCGCATTTAGTATATTACCTTCAAAACTACCTCCTGCCCCCGGAAATGCAGGTATTATTCTTCCTTTACCGCATATTTCTTCCCACGTATTATATTTTTCTAATGTATTTAACATTGTCACAATATTTGGACTGTTATTATTTTTCAACTCCTCTAATGCTGTATGAACTTGGTTTGATTTTACAGTTAAAAATACAAAATCGTAAATATCATTAGCTTCTACTTTATCAATAATATTTACTTTTACTTTTTTAATCTTTTTATTTTTAAAATATAATAACCCATTTTGTTTAAAAGATTCTAACCTCCTACCTCTTGCATATATAGTTGTATCAAATCCCGCTTTACTAAATAGTGTTGCATATAAACATCCAATTACCCCTGCTCCATATATTAAGATTCTCATTATCTTCTCTCCCTATTAAAAATTACTCTATTGTTATTATATCAAATATATTCAGCAGTATGTGACTAAAAAAGCAGTATTAAATTAAAAATTTCATCTTTCATATTCACTCCTCCATATATTAGCCATTTTATTAGCATCTATTTACTCCCACCACAAAAACCTCAGAACACTTATAATGTTCTGAGGCTATTTTTATTTATTATCTCTTCGCTATTTCTTCCAATAGCATTTTGTTAATCATTTGTGGGTTGGCTTGTCCTTTAGAAGCTTTCATAATTTGTCCTACTAAGAAACCAATAGCACGGTCGCGTCCGTTTTTGTAGTCTTCGATAGATTTTGGATTGTTATCTAATGCTTCGTTAACCCAAGCAAGTAGTTGTCCGCTATCTGATACTTGTACAAGACCTTTTTCTTTAACGATTTTCTCAGCATCTCCACCGTGTTCGATAAGTTCTGCAAATACTTTTTTCGCGATTTTACTTGAGATTGTTCCATCAGTAATTAGTTTAACCATTCCTGCTAGACCTTCTGCAGTTAATGCTGTTTCGCTAAGTTCTTTTTGAACTTTGTTTAGATAAGCATTTACATCTACCATTAAGTAGTTAGATGCTAGTTTTGCATCAGCTCCTAATGATACAGTTTTTTCAAACATATCTGACATTTCTTTTGTTAATGTCAGTACATGAGCATCGTATGCTGGTAGTCCAAGTTCTTCTTGGTATCTTCTTTGACGAGCATCTGGAAGTTCTGGGATAGTTTTTCTTACTTCTTCCATCCATTCATCAGAGATAATCATAGGTACGATATCTGGCTCTGGGAAGTAACGGTAATCATCAGAACCTTCTTTAACACGCATTAGTTTTGTAGTTCCTGTTGTTTCATCGAAACGACGTGTTTCTTGCTCGATTTTTCCACCTGATAGGATAACTTGTTCTTGACGTTTTTCTTCATACTCAAGACCTTTTCTTACGAAAGTAAATGAGTTTAAGTTTTTAAGCTCTGTTTTTGTACCAAATTTTTCTTGACCGTAAGGACGGATAGAAATGTTCGCGTCACAACGCATAGATCCTTCTTCCATCTTAACGTCTGATACTTCGATATATTGGATAATTGAACGCAGTTTTTCTAAGTAAGCATATGCTTCTTCTGGCGTTCTAATATCTGGCTCGGATACGATTTCGATAAGAGGTGTTCCTTGACGGTTAAGGTCTACTAGTGAATAACCATTTTTGTGAGTTAGCTTCCCAGCATCTTCTTCAAGGTGAGCACGTGTAATACCGATACGTTTTGTTTCTCCGTTTACTTCGATATCAATCCATCCGTTTTCTCCGATTGGTTGATCGAATTGAGAGATTTGGTATGCTTTCGGGTTATCTGGATAGAAGTAGTTTTTTCTATCAAATTTTGACTCGCGAGCTACTGTCATGTTAAGAGCCATTGCAGCTTTCATTCCCCATTCTACCGCTCTTTTGTTTACTACTGGAAGTACCCCAGGGTATCCTAAGTCGATTACGTTAGTGTTAGTATTTGGTTCTGCACCAAAGTGAGCTGGAGATGGTGAAAATATTTTTGAATCTGTTTTTAATTCTACATGGACTTCTAGTCCAATTACTGTTTCAAAATGCATCTTGTTTCTCCTATTATAATTCTATTTTTTTATCGTGTAAATTGTAGTGTTGTTCGAAGTTGTACGCTACATCATACAATGTTGATTCTGCGAATGGTTTTGCGATTAATTGCATACCGATTGGACGTTTACCTTTGAATCCACATGGAATGCTTAATCCTGGTAGTCCAGCCATGTTAACTGGAATAGTCAGTATATCATTTGCGTACATTGTAACTGGGTCTCCGATTTCTTCTCCGATATTGAATGCAACTGTTGGCGCTGTTGGTCCGATGATTACATCATATTCTTTAAATACTCTGTCGAAGTCTTCTTTGATTAAAGTACGAACTTGTTGTGCTTTTTTGTAGTACGCATCGTAATATCCTGAAGATAATACGTATGTTCCTAACATAATACGACGTTTAACCTCAGCGCCAAATCCTTCTCCACGAGTTTTTTTGTAAATTTCTTCTAAGTTAGTTGCGTTTGGACTTCTATATCCGTAGCGAATTCCGTCAAAACGTGAAAGGTTTGAACTTGCTTCAGCTGATGCGATAATGTAGTATGTTGAGATAGCATAGTCTGTATTTGGAAGGCTTACTTCTTCTACTATTGCTCCTTGACTTTCTAGGTATTTTACACCATCAAGAACCGCTTTTTTAACATCTTCATCAATTCCTGCACCGAAGTATTCTTTCGGAAGGGCAATTTTTTTACCTTTAATATCTCCAGTAATAATTTTGCTGAATTCTGGTACTTCTACCGGTGCACTCGTCATATCATGAGCATCTAATCCAGAGATAATTTCTAGTACACGTGCATTGTCTTTTACCGTACGTGTCATTGGCCCGATTTGATCAAGAGATGATGCAAAGGCAACAAGACCAAAACGTGATACACGCCCGTATGTTGGTTTAAGTCCAACAACACCACAGTATGATGCTGGTTGTCGTACTGATCCACCAGTATCACTTCCTAGTGTAAAGCTAACTTGACCTGCTGCGATAGCTGTTGCACTACCACCACTTGATCCTCCAGGTACTGCATCTAAGTCATGCGGGTTACGAGTAAGTTTGTAATAAGAGTTTTCTGTAGATCCTCCCATCGCGAACTCGTCCATGTTTAGTTTCCCCATAAGGATTGGATTTTCCGCATTAAGTTTATTCATTACTGTCGCATCGTAAATTGGATTAAATCCTTCCAAAATTTTTGATGCACATGTTGTTTGGATATCTTTTGTTACGATATTATCTTTAATTCCCATAGGAATACCGAATAATTTTCCAGTTGCTTGTCCACTTTCTTGAAGTTTATCCATAGCTTCTGCTTGTTTAAGTGCAATTTCTTCTGTAACTGTAATAAAAGATCCAACTTTTTCTTCAGTTGCTTTAATTCTGTCTAATGATTCTTTTACTAAATCACTTGGTTTAATTTCTTTATTTTTCAGTTTAAGTTCTAAACTTTCTATTGATTCATGTATTAAACTCATTAAATTATCTCCTTATTATTAATCTATGATAGTAGGTACTTTGAATTGACCTGCTTCTGTTTCATGAGCATTTTTAAGAACTTCTTCTCTATCCATTCCTGGTTCTGCAACATCCTCACGGAAAACATTCACTAAATCTAAAACGTGATATGTTGGTTTTACATTTTCTGTTGGTGCACTGTTTACTTCGTTGAATAAATCTACAACTTTTTCTAATTTTTCAATGTATCCTGCAACTTCCTCTTCTTTGATTTCTAATCTTGAAAGATGTGCAATATGATTTACTTGTTCTCTTGTAATTGTTGACATATATATTCCTCCATTTTTATTATTCTTTTAGCTACTTTTTTAGTGTAGAACCATCTGTTAAGCAATTATATCGAGGTTTTCAAACATTTATATAAATTAAAAAGTCCCACATAGTTAATTAAAACTACATGGGACGATTGCTAATTTCGTGGTGCCACCCTAATTTATATCAGAATACTGATACCTCTATAAAGTATATTTTATTTTATAAAAAGTGTTGCTTATTTCAATCATCAATGTCCAATCTTTCAGCCTATGGATTAAACTCTCTTATAATAGAAACATGAAATAAAAGTCTTTTTACTTATTATTTGTTACGGTTATTTTATTATATTATACCATAATGCCTATAATGTCAAGGAAATTACAGAACTTACACAAATATCATTTATAGTTTACTTTTATATTTTTATTAAACTTAGTTTTTACATAAAACGTATTAGTTTCTAAGTGTATATATTTTCCAAAATTATTTAGTTATTCATATTGAAACATTAATATTATTTTCTCCTTATTCATTAAGGTTATTCATCCTTTTTGGAAACAACACAAAGAATTATTTTGTCAAGCTGTTTTCGTAAAGTTAATTACATATAAAAATCTTCTATAAGTACGTCTGAGTATTGATAAATTACTTAATACTTATCATAGTTAATTAATTTTTTGCTAATTTTATTTTTTAGTACTTAATATACTTCCTTATACATTATTTTTTTAATTTAGAAGCTTTTTTACATCTTCAATATCTAGAACTTTCGCAAAGCGATTATTCCAAATATAATCTTGATAAAAGTCAATAATTTGCTGTGCTTTTAAATGATTATTATCAAAAGTTGTGACAGCATCTCTCACTAAAACTTGTTTAAAGCCATACTCAAAACCAATTTTTAATGAGGTATCAATACAAAACTCTGCTTGCATCCCCACCATAGTATAACTCTTAATTCCTTTACTATCAAGGTAAGCTTTTACATCTGTTTTTTGGAATATAGAGTTAAAATTTTTATTAAAAATTTTGTCCTGAGGTCGTGGACTTAATTCGTGATATATTAACCAGCTTTGGTCCCCTTCTGAAAGGAAACCTTCAGATTCTGTATGGCGGATATAAATAATATCTCTACCAGCTTCTTCAAAACTTGAAATAGTTTCCTTCACTTTCTTAATATAATTCTCTTTATTAGCAGGGCCAAGGTTAATTAATCCTTCCTGAATATCAACAACAATCAATGCTTCCATCATATTTATTCTCCTTTGGAATCCATTATTTATGAAAATTATAACAACTTTTACAATACCTGTCAATCAGCATATTTTTAAATTTTTTGTTTGATTAAAAAGTATAAATAGTGTAATATATGTACATATATTACATAGAATTTAATAACAAAATTATATTATTTTATATTCTAATTAACCCTATTAATAGTTTGATTCTTTTTAATTTTAGACTATAATATAAAATTTAAAATATTTGTGAGGTATAAAATGGAAAATTGGATTGAAATTACAATTCACACTACTAACGAAGCTAGTGAAATAGTTGAATCTATTTTATTAGATTATGGTTCTACTGGTGTTGCTATCGAAGACCCTACTACATTAGAAGAAAATTTACACGATGACTTTGGGACTATTGTCGAACTTAGTCCAACTGATTATCCAGAAGTTGGAGTTATAGTTAAAGGTTATATTAACGAACTAAACTTTGATGATGAAACTTTTAATCGTTTTAAAGATGAATTAGAACAATTAGGAAAAAATATTAATATTGGAGAATTCTTCAAAATCGAAACTACTACTATTCAAGATAGCGATTGGGAAAATTCTTGGAAGGATTATTTCGATATTCTTAATATCGGAGAAAAATTTGTAATTGTACCGACTTGGCGCGAGTATGAGAATGAGGAAGATAAATATGTAATTAATATTGATCCTGGTATGGCTTTTGGTACTGGCGGACATGAGACTACTTCTCTTTGTATTAAAAACTTAGAAAAATATGTTAAACCTCATGATAATGTTATCGATGTAGGTTGTGGAAGTGGTATTCTAAGTATTGCAGCCAGTTACCTAACTAACGGTAGTCTAAAAGCTGTTGATCTTGATAAACTTGCTGTTGACGTTTCTCGTGAGAACTTCGCTCTTAATAATCTTGAAAATCGTATTGAAGTAGAGGAAGCTAGCCTCCTTACTAAAGAAACAAAAAAATATGATGTTATAGTTGCTAATATATTAGCTCATATTATTGAACTTATGTTAGAAGATGCTTATAAACTACTTGAAGATGGTGGATACTATATTACTTCTGGTATTATTAAAGATAAAAAAGATGAACTTCTTGAAAAAATGTTAGAACGTGGATTCAAACTAGTAGAAGAAACTTCTGATAATGAGTGGTACTCATTTGTTGTAACTAAATAAAGTTAATAGAAAAGAGACTAAAAATAATTTTTAGTCTCTTTCTGTTTCTTATTTTGCTTCTGGTAGTTCAATAGCATTGCTTGTTGAACCTTTTGTTAATACATCGTTTAAATTATCAAAGCTGATTTCAATCATATTTGATAATGCTTCGTCTGTATTCGATCCAACGTGTGGTGTTACTAATACTTTTGGATATAAATCAACTAATTCTCTAACTACTTGATCTGAAATTTCGTCTCCATTTTCAAAGTTCTTGAAGAAGAATGCTGCTTCATTCGCAAATACATCTGTTCCAAAACCATCTAATTTACCTGATTTGATACCTTCTAAAATAGCTGCATTATCTTGTAATTCTCCACGAGCAGTATTAATTAAAATTGCTCCGTCTTTCATTTTAGATATGAATTCTGCATTAACCATTTTATCATTTTTACCTGGGAAGTAAGGAACATGTAAGCTTACGATATCAGATTCGGCAAGTAGTTCATCCATTTCAACAAATTTTACTACTTCTTTTGCCGCATCACTTTGGAATACGTCATAACCTAATACTTCTGCTCCTAAACCTTTGAATAACATCGCTTCTGTTAAACCGATTTTTCCAGTTCCAATGATTCCAACTTTACAATTTCGGATTTCTTTACTAAACATAGTACCATCTACACGGAAATCATATTTTGACGTTTTGTTTACTGTATGAGATACGTGGCGTAATAAACTCATTGCAAGTGTCAATGATAATTCTGCAATTGCATTTGGTGAATATCCTGGAACACGTGCTACACTCATATTGTAATCAGCTGCTGCTTGCAAATCAATATGATTAAATCCTACTGTACGTGTAAATAAATATTTAATTCCATATTCTGACATTTTCTCTACGTTTTGTCTGTCTGCAACACAGTTTCCACGTAATATTACAGCATCCATTCCTTCTGCTGTTGCAATATTGTCATGAGTTAATAACTCTTCTACTAATTTTAATTCAAAGTTATATTTATTTAATTTTTCAAAAAATGGTACTTCGTTAGGACGAACACCATAACACACTACTTTTAATGACATTTTAAATTCCTCTTTCTCTTTATAATTTATATATTAAAAACGAGACTGTTTTGGACAATCTCGTTTGTTGTTAATTTCGGAACGAGATTGTCCAAAATACTGTCTATATTTATTAATGGAAAATTCCTAGTGAACCTATGATTTGGATAATTACAATCCAAACTGGTGTTAATACTACAGCACCTAGTGTACCTAGTAATGAAGCATTTGATGCTAGTACTGCGTCTTTATCGAAGCTAATAGCATAAGCTGCAGCGACAGTTGCTGGTGGTGTAGCCATCATTACTACGATAGTTCCTAATGCAGTAAGATCAACTGGTAAAACTTTTGTTACTGTTAATACTGCTAAGATAGCAACATTAATAGCTGGAATAACTAATAATTTAACAGCTGTGTAGTACCAAGTTGGTTTGTTTGATAATGCATCTTTGAATGATACTGAACCAAGTGTCGCACCGATTGCTAACCAAGCAAGTGGTGAACATAAACCTGCAAGATAAGTTAAAATTTGTTTAAATTGAGGTAAAGTTTGATCTAAACGCAAGAATGCATATTGTTTAACTACGCTAGCACCAGTTTTTGCATCTACCACTGATACTCCAACTTTTGGCATGTACCCTTGGAATAACCAGATAAATAACCCTAAGAATGTTGCGATAACTATTGGGTTTAAGAACATTGTCTTAACATTTTTCATAGTCATTTTTAATCCACTCATCTTAATATACCCATATGAGTATAAGAAGATACGGTATCCAATATTAAAGATAGAAGCATATAATGTTCCTGTTGGTCCATAAATAGCTGTTACAATTGGAATTCCGAAAAATGTAGTTGAACCAAAGATTGCAAGAACACGCATTGTATCTTGTTGATCACCTTTGAATTTCATAAATAACGGTTTACTGATGAAAATTAAAACAATATAAACTGCTATTCCCCAGATAAGAACGTTAATACCTTGGTTTAATTTTTTCTCATCAATATCAACTAAGAACGAATTAAACGCTAATGCTGGAAGTGATACTGTAAGAACTACATTAGTTAATACTTTCGCAGTTTCATCCTTGAATATCCCCTTCTTACGACAATAATATCCTAATAGGATAATAGCAATACTTGAAATAATTGCTGTATTTATTTTTTGGTTTGTTAATGTTTTAGAAAAAACATCTAAAAAATTCATAATAAATATTATCTCCTTTAATTTTTTGTGTACTATTACACCTTTTCGTGTTTCTAATATATCATTTATAAAAAAATATTCCTACTTTATAAAAGTATTATAACTTATGTAAATAAAGTAAATATATAATAAAAATAGCTAATTAAAGACTATTATCCTTTAATTAGCTATTTAAAAATTTATTATTTTTATACACTATAGAAGTATTTTTATAAATAATTTTGAGTGCTTTTAAGTTTTTGAATATAATACAAAAGCATCAAAAATTATAATACAGCTATAATAATTTTTCTAATTCTTTTATAGATACTACTTTGAAAATTGATACAGGTCTACCTAATGTATAATAATCTGCATCTTCACTAAGAATACCCACATCTACCAAATAATTTAAATATTTCCTTATTGTTATTCTAGAAATATCCGTAGCATCTGCTATATTTTGTGTTGTAAATCCCTTTGCCCTATCACGCAAATTTTCTATTATTTTTTTCAATGTTATTTTTGATAGCCCTTTAGGCAACTCTCCCATAACTTCATTTTCCTTAGAATAACTAAAATATTCATCTATCATATCTTGACTTACTTTTTCTTGTGACATCAACGATGTAAAATCTCGGACTTTATCTATCGCTTGAGAAAACCTCTCATATGTAAATGGTTTAACTAAGTAATCTATAACTCCATTTGACAAAGCACTTTCAACTGTATTAATATCATTTGCTGCAGTAATCATAACTACTGGATAACCTTTTAATTTTGGTAAAAATGATATACCTTGACCATCTGATAAATAATTATCCAGTATTATTAAATCTACATTATTTTTTTCTAAATATCTTTGAGCTTCTTCCAATGATATTGCGTGTATAGTTTTAAAGTCTAAGGCTTTTCTTTTAAAGTATTCTTGATGAATCATCGCTACCATTGGATCATCTTCTATTATCAATACTTTCATTTATTAGTCCTCCAATATAGGTATTTCTATTTTTATCTTTGTTCCCTTATTCTCTTGACTATCCAATTCTATTAAACCACTATATTTCATAACTGTACTTTCTACCGCTTCTAAACCATATCCCCTATTATTTCCTTTAGTAGAAAATCCTCGTTTAAAAATATTTTTCTTATGTTTTTCCTTTATTCCTTCTCCATTATCTTCAACTGAACATAATAGTATCTTTTCTTCTGTATTCAAGTATAAATAAACATCTATCTTCCCATTATCTTTATTTTTTAAAGCATCAAACGCATTATCTATTAGCACTCCTAATATAATTACCAACTCGTTATATAAAGTTTCTAAGCCTTCTTGCTGACAAATCACAGAGTCTGAATCAATCACCAATTTTATTGATTTTTCTCTAGCTTCTCTCTCTTTAGCTAGTAAGAATCCGGCGATAGAGGGTACTTTTATATTTTCAGTTATATGACCTATTTTTTCATGGTAATCATTCTTTAAGTAAGCTATATATTTTTCGACATCATCATATGATTTTAATTCTATCAAACCTTGTAAAACATGAAGTTTATTCATGAAATGATGACTTTGCTCTCGGAGGCTATCATTATATTTTTCCGTACCACTTAGTTCTGTAATTAATTGTTTCATTTCTGATTGGTCACGCAACGATACAACCGCCCCATATAGACTTTCATTATTATATATTGGATTGCTGTTTAATAATATATCAACATGGTTTATTATTATTTGTTCATCTAAACTTTTAATACCATTTTCTAATACTGTTTTAAATAACAAATTATAAAGTTCCTCATCAATTATATCACCTATTTGAATCTTTATAGGTAGTTTCGCTTTACTTAGAATACTATTAGCACTACTATTTACTACTATTACTTTTTTATTTATATCTATCGCTATAATACCTTCTGATACATGATCAGAAATAAGTTCTTTTTCTATGTAATGATGTGCAATTTCTTCTGGTTCATAGTTTAATAAAATTTTCTTCAACTGTTTATAAAATATTGAAGCTAGTAATACTGCTACTCCTAATCCAATAAACAATGAGAGAATCAGATTTCGTTGTGCTTTTGCTAACTGGCTTTCTACTGTTTTTTTAGTATACCCTACACATACCACACCAATATTATTACCCGCATCATCTTTTATAGCAGTAAAGAATCTAACACCTTCACCTAATGTACCAGTTTGTTTACTGTAATGATCTCCTTGGGTAAAGGTTTTACTAATATCTTCTATACTTGAGAATTTTCCTCCTATTAACTCTGGTGTAGGATGAGAATATCTAGTAAAGTCAATATCTGTTACTACAATAAAATCTGTACCCGTTTCTTTCATTGCATTAAATGTATAACTTTGAATATCAAGATTATTTTCTTTTTTAGTTACAGCTTCTTTAATTTCTTTATTTGTAGCAATTATCTTAGCTGTAGCAGATATCTTTTGACGAATTACCTCATCTTCTCGTGTTTTTATGTACTCTCTTAAAAATACTGTGGTTATTAAAAGTGATATTACTACCAAACTCATCATAAATACGATAAGTTTGAATAATGTACTTTTTTGTTTTTTCAAAGTACTATCAACTCCTTATGTAAAAATCGTTACCAAAGTCATTATAATTTATATTTGAACTGAATTCAAGAGATAATAATTTTCTTCAGATAGTTAAATTACTTTAAAATGTAGATACTTTATTAATGTTATATTTAAAGTACAATTAAACCTATATAACATTATTGAAACTTTCTTTTGTCAAAATAGTTATTCTATTATTACCTTTTTATCTAATAATTTTTATGTATATTTATTTCTTATTATCTCTATCAACTCATATTATCTTGATTATTAAAATATTACTATATACTACTAATAATATCACTTGAATAATTATATATATTATGCTAATATCTTCATAATGCATATTGCAGAAATATAATTATATATAGGAGGAAAAATATTATGGAGAAAGAAGCTAAAAAAATATTTTGGTATACATTAGCTTTTATGGCCTTCTCGACTGTTTGGGCATTTGGTAATATTGTTAACGGCTATTCAGAGTTCGGCGGACTTAAATCTATTTTTTCATGGGTTTTAATCTTCGCAATCTACTTTATTCCATACTCTCTTATCGTTGGAGAATTGGGTTCTACATTTAAAGATGCTGGTGGTGGTGTTAGTTCTTGGCTTAAAGGAACTCACAGTAAATTACTAGCCTACTATGCAGGATGGACAACATGGGTAGTTCACATGCCTTATATTTCTCAAAAACCATCACGTATTATTGCAGCTTTTAGTTGGGCTACATTCCGAGATAATCGTATTAGTAAAATGGATATTACTTTTGTACAGATTACTTCACTTATAATATTCTTAGTAGCATTATTCTTAGCAGCAAGAGGTATTAACTTTATCAAAAAACTTGCAACATTAGCGGGTTCATCAATGTTTATTATGTCATTATTATTTATCTTGATGGCTATTACGGCACCTTCTATCACAGGAGCAAAAACTTTTAAAATCGATTGGTCTTTAGATACATTTATGCCAACATTCGATATTAAATATGTAACATCAATAGCGATTCTGGTCTTTGCCGTCGGTGGTTGTGAGAAAATTTCACCTTATGTTAATAAGATGAAAAAGCCTTCAACTGATTTCCCTAAAGGAATGATGACTTTAGTTCTTATGGTTGTAACAACAGCTATTTTAGGAACATTCGCACTTGCTTTAATGTTTGATACTAATAATATTCCAAAAGATTTATTAACTAATGGTACATATTATGCATTCCAAACATTAGGTAACTACTATGGAGTTGGTAATTTATTCTTAGTTATCTATGCTATAGTTGACTTTATTGGACAAGTTTCTATCGTTATTATCTCAATCGATGCGCCATTACGTATGCTATTAGGAAGTGCTGATGAACAGTATATACCGAAAAAATTACTAGTTAAGAATGATAACGATGTTTATACTAATGGTCTAAAACTAGTTGGTGTTATCGTATCTATCCTTATCATAATTCCAATGTTTGGAATTAAAGAGGTAAATGAGCTATTCAGATGGTTAGTTAAATTAAACGCTGTTTGTATGCCACTACGTTATTTATGGGTATTTGCTGCTTACATTTTCTTGAAAAAATCAGCAGAAAAATTCCAATCAGAGTACAAGTTTGTAAAAAACAAATACATTGGAATTGGTTTAGGAGCATGGTGTTTCTTCCTTACTACATTTGCTTGTATTACTGGAATGTACACACCAGGAAGTCCATTCCAAACGACAATGAACGTAATTACTCCAATAATTCTTATCTCACTTGGTTTAATTATGCCAATTCTTGCGAAAAAAAATAATAGTAAATAAGTATATTTATCTCCCTACAATGTATGGAGGCCAAGATATACAATTATAAAATGCTAAGTAACATTTAGATACTTAGCATTTTCTTTTTATTAGTTATTATATTTAAAATACTTCCTTCTTTTAATCCACCCTATTACACTTACGCTAAATCTTATAATTATCATTATAGCAGTTAATACTAATAAAACTATATTTAATTTGAAATAAAATAATGTACTTCCATCATCTGTCGTAAAAATACTAACAAAAAAGCCAAGAGATGCCCACGGCATCACAATAAGATATTCTAACAATAAACTTACTATATTATATATTTTCCATTTTTTTGATAGCCATATTTTCTCCTGTTTGTTTTTTCTTTTTATCAACATACGGATTAATATTAAAAAAAGTACTAACTCTATTAAAAAATATCCATTTAAAGCAAATAAAAGTATAACCTCTTCTTTTATATTCATAACTTTCTTATCTCCAATACCCAATTTAAATTTCCGATTACCCTACATTATAATTTATATTAATATACTTTTCAAGAAATATTGAATTACACTATCATTTCTTATTATAATCAAAGAACTTTTACTATTTACACTTCTATTATATAATTATATAGAAATATATTATTTGAATATCTCATTTTTTGAAAGGAGTGAATTTTTTGGAAGCTAATAGATTACATGTCGACTTTGATCTTCAAAGTAATTATGAACCAAAAGGTGACCAAGTAAATGCCATTCGCGAGCTTACCGAGGGTATTAATAACGGAGAAAAGTACCAAACTCTTCTTGGTGCTACAGGTACTGGTAAAACTTTTACAATAGCTAATATTATTAAAAATGTTGGCAAACCTACTCTTGTCCTTGCTCACAACAAAACATTAGCTGGTCAATTATATAATGAATTAAAAGAATTTTTCCCAAATAATCGTGTTGAATACTTTGTATCTTACTACGATTATTTCCAACCAGAAGCATATGTTCCATCAACTGACACATATATCGAAAAAGATTCTTCTGTCAATGATGAAATAGATAAACTACGCCACAGTGCGACATCTTCATTATTTGACCGCGATGATGTTATTATTGTTTCTAGTGTCAGCTGTATCTATGGTCTTGGATCTCCAGAGGAATATTCTTCACTTGTATTATCATTACGAGTTGGCGATGAAATCAATCGTAATAAAATATTAGAAAAACTAATTAATATCCAATATATGCGTAACGATATAGACTTTACCCGTGGAACTTTTAGAGTACGTGGTGATGTTATTGAAATCTTCCCTGCATCACGAAGTGAAAACTCTGTTCGTATCGAAATGTTTGGTGATGAAATAGAACGTATCCGTGAAATTAATTCTCTTACAGGAGAAGTTCTCTCTGAACTTAATCACATAGCTATTTATCCTGCAAGTCACTTCGTTGCAGGTGAAGAAAAAACTAAAGAAGCAATCAAACGTATTCGTGCTGAGTTAGAAGATAGGCTTAAAGTTTTTAATATGGAAAATAAATTATTAGAAGCACAACGTTTAGAACAACGTACTAACTATGACCTAGAAATGATGGAGGAAATGGGATTTTGTTCAGGAATAGAGAACTATTCACTACATTTAACTTTACGTGAACCTGGTTCTACTCCTTATACATTGTTAGATTATTTTCCTAAAGATTGGCTACTTGTTGTCGATGAATCTCATGTTACCCTACCTCAAGTAAGAGGTATGTTTAACGGTGACCGCGCTCGTAAACAAGTTCTTGTCGATTATGGTTTTAGATTACCTACTGCTTTGGATAATCGTCCACTGAATTATACTGAGTTTGAAAATAAACTAAATCAAGCAATTTTTGTTTCAGCTACCCCTGGTGATTACGAGTTAGAACATAGTTCTAAAATTACCGAACAGATTATTCGACCTACAGGACTTCTTGACCCACTTATCGATATTCGTCCTGTTAGCGATCAAGTATTTGATATAACTAAAGAAGCAGAAAAAATTATCGCCAAAGGTGAGCGTGTTCTTATTACAACACTTACTAAAAAAATGGCAGAAGCACTTACCGCTTATCTTAAAGAAAATGGTCTTAAAGTAGAATATTTACATTCTGATATTAAGACTTTAGAGCGTACCGAAATAATTCGAAACTTGCGTCTTGGAAAATTTGATATCCTTGTCGGAATAAACTTATTGCGTGAAGGACTTGATATTCCAGAAGTATCATTAGTAGCTATATTAGATGCCGATAAAGAAGGTTTCTTACGTGGAGATAAGACGCTATTACAAACAATAGGTCGTGCTGCTCGTAACGCTAATGGACGTGTAATAATGTATGCTGACAATATTACACGAAGTATGCGTAAAGCAATAGATGAAACTAATCGTCGTCGCGAAATTCAAATGGCATACAATGAAGAACATGGAATTACACCACAAACGATTATTAAAGGAATTCGTGATAGTATTAGTGCTAAGAAAGAAGTTGTTCCTGATGAATCATTAGAACTTGTACAACAAGATACAACTATTACTGATGACAATATAGAAGAACACTTAGCAGAACTAGAGCAAGAAATGTTCGCTGCTGCTGGAAAATTCGACTTTGAGCGTGCAGCAGTTCTTCGTGATACTATCGCAGAGCTAAAAGAAAAATACAAAATTTAAAATAACAGCTAGATACTAATTTAAACATTATATCTAGCTGTTATTTATTATAACTTTATACACACTTATAAAATTTTAATTCCCGTTGTTTATTTTTTAATCTCAACTAAATGTCCATCTTCCATACGATAGACTCGATCAACTTTATCTAATAAACGCGTATCATGAGTAATCATAACAACACCTTTATTTTTTTTATGAGCAATTTCCGCCAGCAAATCTGCCACTTGATGAGCACGATTAGTATCTAAACTCGCCGTTGGTTCATCTGCCAAAATAACTCTAGGATTATTATATAGTGCTCGTGCTATAGCTGCCCTTTGACGTTCTCCTCCTGATAATTCTTTCGGATAAGAATTTTTTAGCTTTTCTAGTCCTAACATATCAAATAGTTCTTTACGATTCATCTTATCTTTTTCTGGGGTGCCCAACTTATCTATCAAGTCTAATTGTTCTCCTACTTTTAGAAATGGAATTAGATTAGACGCCTGTAATATAAATCCAAATTCTTCAAAACGAAGTTCTGTTTTTCTCTTTTCATTTAGATTAGTTATATCTTCTCCACAAAATGTTATCTCTCCACTTGTTGCTTCTTGTAAATTCCCAAGAATAGTCAAGAAAGTTGTTTTACCCGAACCTGAAGGGCCTATAATGGCAACAAATTCTCCTTCATTAAGATAAAATTCAGTTGGATGTAATGCTGTAAATTGCATATCTCCATCATTATATACTTTCGTTATATTAGTCATTGTTATTAGATTCATTATATCCCTCCTATTCAGCTATTGCTTTAATTGGCGATACTTTTAAAATTTTTGGTAATGAAATTAATCCACCAATTAGCGATACTAAAATAATAGAAATACTAAGTACTGTATACGCTAGCCAATTCACTTCAAAAAATAATGTCTTAGGAATAATATACCTTGTTCCTAGCACCGCGAGTAAAGCTGTTCCTACACCAATACTTGATAAAATTAAAATCTGCCAAAACAATGCCGACACGATATCTTTAACCTTTATACCTTGAGCTCTCATAATTCCATAAAGTCCCAATTTCTGTATAGTTATAATATAAATAAAAATACCTATAACCAAACTTGTTATTAACACTAATGCTCCTATCATTCCAGCAAAAACACTCTTTTGTGCCGAATAACCTGGTATACTCTTAATCACTTCTTCTGTATTCAGTTGTAATAATCCATCTCCAACAACTGCTTTATTATTGACTTTAACTATTGCTGATATCGCCTTGCTACCATTTATAGTTCCTTTTATAGTCCAATATGTTTCCAAGTTTGTATATATCATAGTAGATGTTAAAAATTTATTATTTTTTGTTATTCCAACAATTGTATATTCATCTTTACTACCATTAATAAATATTTTACTTCCTAACTGTATTCCATAATTATTAATAGATTTATCTGCGACTACTTCAGTATTGCTACTGGGATATCTGCCATCTTCTAATTTTGGAATAATCTTACTATTCCATTCTTGCGCGAAAACCGAAATATTAATTTTTTTATCATTATTTTCTAAATTCACAACGGCTGGAGTATACCCCATAGGTATAGAATCTTCATCTAAATTATTTTCATATTGATTTTTTGGAATAAACGATGCTGTTAAATTTTTGTTAGCATATTCTGATAGTACTACAGAACGTGCTTGCCAATTATCTATTGCCGACCTATTATCTTTCATTAAGCCCAATGCAAGACTTGTCATGAAAAAGACCATGTACGTTATAAGAAAGGTGATTACCACAACTAATGTATAACGTAACTTATTGTATAATATTTCTTTTAATGCTAAATACATATATCACTAACCTCTTCTATTTTATTTGTTTCTTAACATTAACATAAACCTGCTCATTCAGCAATTAATTGAATTTTATATTTTAAAAAAATATTCCATTTTTATTTTTTATGGTATAATGTAATAGTAGACTATTACTATAGTCAATCTCATTTTTAGTTAGGAGATGTTAAAATGATAAAACAAAATATCGGAATTATATATGGTGGGAAAAGTGCTGAGCATTCTGTATCACTATTAACAGCAAAATCAATTATTAATGCAATCAACAAAGAAAAATATAACGTATTTCCTATCTTTATATCTTTAAGTGGAGAATGGGCCCGTGGAGAAAAAATAACATCTGAAATAAAAGATCACAAAGAACTTATCTTCTCTAATTTTGATAACGATATAAGTGGATTACTATTTGAAGATAACCATAAATTTGATATTGTGTTCCCTGTTTTACACGGACCAAATGGAGAAGACGGAACAATTCAAGGTTTATTAGAAATTATGGATATTGCTTATGTTGGCAATAATGTACTATCTAGTGCAGCTGGTATGGATAAAGTAATTATGAAGCAATTATTTGCAGCATATGATTTACCACAGTTACCATATACTCACTTTATCGAATACAATTGGGAAAAGAACAAAAATAAAATTATCAAAGAAATTAACGACAATCTTAAATATCCTGTTTTTGTTAAACCTGCTAACTTAGGTTCATCTGTAGGTATTAGCCGTTGTAATGATGAAAAACAATTAATAAAAGGTATTGAAGAAGCTCTTAAATTCGACAAAAAAATCGTAGTTGAACAAGGTGCTGTTGGAGCTAAAGAGATTGAAGTTGCAGTTCTTGGATACAATGAAGTAAGAACTACAGATCCTGGAGAAATTGTAAATATTTCTACAACTGAATTCTATGATTATGAAACTAAATATACTGATGGGCAATCTCGCATGGATATTCCTGCTCCTATTGATACAGCTTTATATTCAGAATTTAGAGAAATGGCAGAAACTGCATTTCGCGCAATTAGTGGATCAGGTTTAGTACGTGCAGACTTCTTCTATACTAAAGAAGGAAAAATCTTTATTAACGAAGTAAATACAATGCCAGGCTTCACACCATTTTCTATGTTCCCATCACTTTGGGCGAATATGAATGTTACCTACCCTGAAATAATTGAAGAACTATTCGATTTAGCATTAGAGCGTTACGAAGACCGTAAAAATTTATTAACAGAAGAATAGGAAATTACTATGAAATATTTTGTTAAAGATTTAGAAAAGATATTAAATGCTAAAAAAATAAATTTGGTAGATAATAAAGAAATTACAGGAATTGCCATTGATAGCCGAAAAGTACAAGAAGGAGATTTGTTTATTCCTTTTTTAGGTGAAAATGTTGATGGTCATAATTATATCGAAAGTGCCTTCGAAAAAGGCGCTGTGGCCTCATTATCTTTAAAAGATGATTTTGAAAGTGATAATAATGTAATTTATGTAAATGATAGCTATGAAGCTATTCAAACATTAGCTAAACATTATTTAAAAAATTTAAATGCAAAAATTGTTGCTATAACAGGAAGTAATGGAAAAACAACAACAAAAGATATAGTTACAAGTATTTTAGAAACAAAATTCAAAGTTCACAAAACTCAAGGTAACTTCAATAATGAGCTAGGAGTTCCGCTGACTATTCTTGCTGCTCCAGAAGATAGTGACATTCTTGTGCTTGAAATGGGAGCTGATAACTTTGGTCAACTTGACTTCTTGTCAAAATTAGTAAAACCAGATTATACGATAATTACTAATATCGGAGAAAGTCATATCGAATTTTTCGGCTCACGAGCAGGTATAGCCAAAGCAAAATTTGAAATTACAAATGGTATGAAAAAAGACGGCTTCTTCGTCTACAATGGGGACGAACCATTATTAAAAGAATTGGTAGAAAATTCTAGTATAAACGCTACTTCATGCGGAGAAAATTCCTACAACGATATTATTCTAGAAAATTACACTATCACCCGTAATAAAATAGATTTCAAACTTAATATCGATGAAAATAATTTTTCTACTACATTAAAAGGTAAACACAATTTATTTAATATAATGTTCGCAGTAGCAATAGCTAAAAAAATTGGTCTAACGAATGAAGAAATTCGTCACGCAATAGATAATATTTCTAAAATTACTAATATGCGTTTAGAGAGTGTCCCTTATGGTGAAAATTCATTAATTATAAATGATGCTTATAATGCTAGTCCTACTTCTATGAAGGCTGCTGTTGATGTTATTAGTGATTTTAATGATTTTGGATTTAAAACGCTTGTTCTTGGTAGTATGTTTGAGCTTGGACCAAATGAAGTCGAGTACCATAGCGGAGTTGGTACTTATATAAACAATAATTCTCATGATATTAATTTAGTTATTAGTGTCGGTGATCTTGCTAAAAACATTACAGATAACATTAATAATAAAGATATAACCACCCTTCACTTTTCAACTATTGAAGAAGTGACTGATTATCTAAAAGCTAATAAACACAAAAATGAAGTAATCTTGTTTAAAGCAAGCCGTTCTATGAAACTAGAAACTATTATTAGCAATATAAAATAAAAAATAAAAAGTTGAGTATAGCCTACAAAATGAAGCTATATTCAACTTTTTTATTTTCATTCATTTTCTAAAATAATTTCCAAAGTGTGAAGACACACTCATTTTAGAATTTTTATTTTGTCTTTTCATTTAAGACAAAATATTTTATAAGATTCAAAATTTACATATCTCTCAAACTATAAAATACCGTATTTATGATTTTACACGTATTTCCTAAAATAATAATATTTATCTGTATATAACTATTTTAAAATTTTTACTTACCATTTCATATAATTCAAAATTTACAATTCTCTCAAACCGTCATCCACCGTATATTCTCTATTCATTTGTTTGGTGTAACTCAAAATTTACATATCTCTCAAACAAAAATCCTATAGCGTTGTACCATTCGTGAGTTTGGTGTAACTCAAAATTTACATATCTCTCAAACTTTACTTCATCTAGTTTTGACACCCCTTGCGTTTGGTGTAACTCAAAATTTACATATCTCTCAAACGAATCCCGTCTAGATAAATCGGATGAATTAGTTTGGTGTAACTCAAAATTTACATATCTCTCAAACCGAGGATCTTCAACAAAAGGTATTTGGCTTGTTTGGTGTAACTCAAAATTTACATATCTCTCAAACAGCAACTGGGTTCCATCTAACCCCAAAATCGTTTGGTGTAACTCAAAATTTACATATCTCTCAAACTTATAAGTTATGTTCGTATTCTTAGTCCCTGTTTGGTGTAACTCAAAATTTACATATCTCTCAAACTAAGTACCGTTTGATATCTCAATTGAAACGTTTGGTGTAACTCAAAATTTACATATCTCTCAAACAACCACTGGCCTACAGTAGAAAATATAGAAGTTTGGTGTAACTCAAAATTTACATATCTCTCAAACCTGTTGCCATTTATTTATCCTCTTTTCTTTGTTTGGTGTAACTCAAAATTTACATATCTCTCAAACGTAACTCCACAAATTTATGAAACGTATAATGTTTGGTGTAACTCAAAATTTACATATCTCTCAAACTGTTGTTGAGTCAAGGCTGCAAAAGTAACTGTTTGGTGTAACTCAAAATTTACATATCTCTCAAACAATAAGTACCGCCATCTAAATATACTTGCGGTTTGGTGTAACTCAAAATTTACATATCTCTCAAACACTTCTGCTACTAGTTCATTTATATTTCGGTTTGGTGTAACTCAAAATTTACATATCTCTCAAACTATTATTCTTTTATTTCTCCCAAAATATTAGTTTGGTGTAACTCAAAATTTACATATCTCTCAAACGAGCCGATTAAGAATGGCATTGATGTTAGTGTTTGGTGTAACTCAAAATTTACATATCTCTCAAACAAAGGCTTATGTTTGATTAAATGTTAACAGTTTGGTGTAACTCAAAATTTACATATCTCTCAAACAAATGAAACATGGTTTACAGCAGATGAAGCGTTTGGTGTAACTCAAAATTTACATATCTCTCAAACAATAATTCTTGAGGACGTGCATATAGATATGTTTGGTGTAACTCAAAATTTACATATCTCTCAAACAGAAATCCCCCTACTGTCTTCCCCTTGTTAGTTTGGTGTAACTCAAAATTTACATATCTCTCAAACCTAAAATGCTTGACAGCATTCAAAGTAGCAGTTTGGTGTAACTCAAAATTTACATATCTCTCAAACAAAGGTTCAACATCTCTGTTAATCTTACTTGTTTGGTGTAACTCAAAATTTACATATCTCTCAAACAGAATCCAAAAGAAAAGCTAACAAGAAATGGTTTGGTGTAACTCAAAATTTACATATCTCTCAAACTAAGGCTGTATTTTCACGCCAACCTTGATTGTTTGGTGTAACTCAAAATTTACATATCTCTCAAACACAGCTATAGTAGAATACGTTCCTAGTGTTGTTTGGTGTAACTCAAAATTTACATATCTCTCAAACTTTCAACTAGCTAGCGATAAGGAATTAAAAGTTTGGTGTAACTCAAAATTTACATATCTCTCAAACTCGCGTTGAAGAAGTCTTCTGTTTTTACAGTTTGGTGTAACTCAAAATTTACATATCTCTCAAACAGATCTTTCAACGGAAATTCCTGTCAGTGGTTTGGTGTAACTCAAAATTTACATATCTCTCAAACTGAACAAATATTCTCGATATTGTAAGCCAAGTTTGGTGTAACTCAAAATTTACATATCTCTCAAACTAATCTTTCGTTTTGTGTTTTTAGTTCTTTGTTTGGTGTAACTCAAAATTTACATATCTCTCAAACTGTTGAGTTTTAAGTGCTTCTATTTCAGATGTTTGGTGTAACTCAAAATTTACATATCTCTCAAACCATATTATGTCCTTTTGCTCCAGCTTGATATGTTTGGTGTAACTCAAAATTTACATATCTCTCAAACTCAAAAATTTCAACTAAAGAAACAGAGGATGTTTGGTGTAACTCAAAATTTACATATCTCTCAAACGATGTTCTATATCTTTTGAAATTTCCTCAGTTTGGTGTAACTCAAAATTTACATATCTCTCAAACACAGCTATAGTAGAATACGTTCCTAGTGTGTTTGGTGTAACTCAAAATTTACATATCTCTCAAACCTCAAATTGAGGTTTGGAAAAGAAATTTTGACTACTAAACTTTAAAAACTAATTATATACAAAAAAATGGACCGACACCGATCCAGCCATAAGGCAATATAGATAAATCTTTATTTGAACTCGAATGTAAATTTTGAATCTATCTTTATTATACAATTATTTTCTTTAAAAATCAATACTAAACTTCGCAGTTATCTTTATCAAAAATATATACTAACTCCTTATAATCTTGGTCGCTATAGTTATTAAATTGTTGTGTTTCTATATTTATTATGTTTATTTTATTTAAACAAATTTCTTTATAGAACTTCTTTATTTCCTCATCATTAAAAATCGAGTGTAAGCCAACTAAAAAAATAACTTTTGTACCGCACAAATTATTAAGAACTTTCATATATTTAATCATTTTTTCCAAATAATTATTTTCTTCTAAATGAATTTTCAAATTTCCTAACTTTAATAGAGACATTATATCTATTTCTTCATCTTGTTCTAAATCTAAACTATTATTGAAAATAAGACTTTCAAAGTACTCTTTTATCTGAGATATTAGTTTATTATATTCTATTATATCTTCTTCTACTTGCCTACATAGTTTTGCATGTACCTTTGTTAAAACTTTTTTATTATTTATGTCTATATTAAATAAATCACTTATAAAATAACTATACTTATCAAAGGCTATCTCCTTATTTTGCTCAGATAAAACAAAACTTCCCTCTAGTCCCTTATGTTGCCTTAATAATTCTAGAATTATTTCACGATAATATATTTTATTTTCAAATACTAAAGTATAGATAGTATTTTCTTTTAACTCTATTTGTCGATGCCACTCCCTATTTATAATTTTCATAATTCTATAAACCTCTCATCCGAATCTACATAATCTGTTTGTGTTTCTCCTACTAAAAATTCCATTTTAGAAAATTGCTTTTCTGTAACTTGTAGAATTTGTACTAAACCTTTTACAGGACAAAATCTTCGTATATTCTTTACTACTAAATCTGCGCTACCTTGATTCATAGCTAATCTAACATATACAGACTCTTGCATCATAATAAAACCGTTTTTTATCAAATTTTTTCTAAACTTTCTATAATTTCTTCTATCTTCTGATGTTTCAGTTGGTAAATCAAACATTACTAATATTCTCATAAATCTATAACTCATATTTATACATTTTCACATACTCTAAATCATTTTCTACTAAAGCAGAAAAAAGACTACGACAATATATCTTTATGGCATTAGCTACTGTTTGATTCTTATCATCTATTACAACAGTTTTATTTAAAATATTGATAAGTTTATTTTTATGATCTTTTGTAAATTCTGTCCCTTCCAAATTATACACTTCTTCATCTATCAAAATTCTAAAAGGTTCCATAAAGTCGCTAGAGAGATTAAATTTATTAAAGGGATTCCTATGACAAAGGCCTAATTGTGTAAAATATCCAGAAGAAACTATTTCTCGATTAAATGCTGAAAGAATTATCGAGTATCCATAATCTAATGCTGCATTAATGAAACACTCTTTATTGCGACTAAATTCCATACCATAGAGTGCATTAAAATAAACTTTTGCTGCAAAGCCTTCACGATTAGAACTATCATTCCATTCTAATTCTGATAAATATTGTTCTAAAAGTTTATATTCTTCTTTATTTAATTTTTTTAAAAATTGCATTTGATTAAAAATTTTTTCATAGACTATTCTTGTCCAAATTCGTTCTTTACTTTCTTTACTCCATTCAAGTTGATTTTTGTATTTTAAACTAGTATCATGACTACCATAATATTGTATTAATTCTGAACTAGGATTACGTTTTTCATCACAAAATACAACCTTTATTTTATTTTTTATCAATTCATTTAGAAGAACGGCGGTAAGACTTACCGCCGTATTTTCTACAATAACCATATAAATTTCGCCTAAACTAATTTTTTTAACTCCCGCTTCTTGACGTACTGTCATAAAGTTAAGACTATAATCTAGTTTTGCTCTTTCCCTAATTACTACAGTTCTCCAAGTCATCATTCTTCTCCCTAATTATTACTACTTCTTTCTCATAAACTCCTGTTACCGACTGTTCTATTATTGAAAATTGAGATTGATTTGATAAATTAAATCCATATGCTCCGCGACTAGTTTTCACATTAATATTTTTTAAGTCAGATGTAGATTTTTTATTTGTTAAAAGATTTAAGATTTCTAGCAATATTTTAGCTTGCTCATCCTTGGTAATATTTTTAAACTTATCTCTTACTTCTACTGTTGATAACTCATTATATTTATTAGGTGTTTTTCTAATAAATATTCCAGTATTCATTTTTTCTACAAGAATATTATATAGCTGAGTATTTTTAACTTCAGTTATATTATTCCAACGTCCTGCATCTTTATTCTCTTTATTCTCTTTTTTCCAATTTAAATATTTAGTTAATTCTTTTATATATAACTCACTTTCCTTATCTAATACTACTTGAACAGCACTATCATAGAAGAAATTGTCATTAGTTTTTCCACCCATGTAGTAATAAAAATTATTTATTTTTAGAAAACTACCTATACACAGTTTTCTATATTTTAATTTTAAAGCTTTTTCTGGTAATTGTTTCTGTGCGTATTTTAATAAATCTTTATCATTCTTTATATTTTGAGCTATATATATAGGAATCGGTACTACTCTAGTAATCTTTTTCTTACCTTTTTTACTATCTAAAATATATTCAAAAATTGAATAATAGGCAATTTTAATACTTGTAAATCCTCCATATCTTCTAACATCTTTAATTTTATTATCAGTAGTTTTTAATGGGTAATATGCTCCTTCTTTTGCCTTTTCTGCTATTTTTGCTTTATAGACTGTCGCATCATATAAAGCTCCTTTTTGTTCTGCAGTTCTTCTTGTTACTAGGATATTGTTATTATTCATTGTTTTCTCCACAATATGAACTGTTTTATCCATTTCCCATGCCACTGTATTAGCATTTTTTACATCTGTGTAGAATAGAGTATTTAATGAATATTTTCTCGCATCTTTTTTATTTTTTATGAAATTATAAACATTTCTTGTGAACTTAACATCATAGACATTTCCTACTACTATATTTAAATAAGCATCTTTGGCATGATGATAGTCATTAACTTCACGTACTTTAATTAATTTTTCATTATTTTCAGCTTTTCTATTTCCCTCTTTTATTTTTCCAAAGTTTTGTCTAAACGCACTCACATTTTCTGCTTTTGAGTAACAAATAGCTGTTTTTGGATTTAGCTCACCTAAAATCGTTGAAATAGCTTTTATCGCTTGTGATGTTTCTACTAGTTGGCGAGCGATAAATCCTGTCAGTTCATCATCGTTAAATTCTCTTGTTCTTACTAAACGATTATATTTTTCATCAGTTATTAGCTTTTTTTCTTTTAAGAAACGCCAAAGTCTCTTATTTTCTTCTGTTTGGAACTTTCTTTTAAGAGGAAATATATCTCCTTTTTCCTCATTGCTTTCTCGAGTTACTAAAACAGTATTATTAAAACTGTCATCCTTCACTTTGCTTTGAGGATAGATATGATCTATATCATATTTATTATTCTTTAAAAGATTATTTAGCTCTATTTTCTTACCAGTATACATACAGCGACCTAATTGTGTATAGTATAAATATAATTTCTTAGCTTTAAGTCTTGATGATTCTTCTTTAACTAATCTATCTTTATTAATAGAAAAATCTAATGTACTATTTAATTCTTTTTCTAGTTCAAATATCTCTTTATCTTTTATAGTTTTATATTTAGCAATCAAATCATTTTGGCGTGAGGTAGGCACCTTATTAGATCCTTGATTTTCTCTTGTTGTCTCAACAAATATTTTAGTTGGAGCACAACCAATTATATTTTTTAGTTCTTCTACTATTCTAACAGTTTGCCAAATAGATCGCTTAACGGCTGGACTTACATAAAGATTTTCTAAAATATCTGGGGTTATTTCCGTTATATCATCTTTATTTTCTTTATTATAATTTTTAATTTGATTCATATAATCAAACTTACCAGCTAACAGTTCCATAAAAAGAATTGTACTTTGTCGCATAGCGCCTATTATATTTAAACATTCTCCTGTTTCTTCATTATATAATTTTTCACTCACTAATTCTGTTAACAGTTTTCTACTTAGTGTTCCCCAGTCTTTATAGGTTAATCGTGACATTTTTTCTATTTCATCAGTTGTATAGAAATCCCCATAAACTTTTTTAATTTTTTCTTTTATTAATTTACGCGATTCTCCATACAATGTAATCCACAAAATAATATTTTCTACACGTTCTTCATCAAATTTGTCTCCAAGAATTTTTTTAAAATCACGATATGATTTCAAATCATTTTTTACTATATTATCTATTCCTGCAATTTCACCTTTGCCATCGATAAATCCTTCTGTTTTCAGAAGTTCTTTTATAGTTTTTTTAGTAACTTTTTTACCTTGTTCTTTAAATAGTTTGGTTATTATAATATTACGTGCTTCTACACTAATTCTATCACCTTCGTATTTAAGCGCATTTAATTCATTTAGTAAAGCATATTCAGAATATAATAGTGAATTTTTAGGAAGTACATCTTCTCCTGCAAGATAGGTGCACTTATTTGTTAAATTATTAATAAATGCTTCCGCACTTGCACTCTCATCTATTACATCTTTAAAATTCCATGGTGTAACTGCCACATCTTCCATACCTTCTTTACGGATTGCCCAAGAATATCCATTATTTTTTGTATTATGGTGTGTATTTAATGGCCCTATATAATACGGTATTCTAAATTCAAGTAATTGAATAACTTTTTCTCGTGTACTATAGCCACTATTATCTTTTTTGCTTAAAAAACTATGGTATTTAGCTGCATTGTCTAAAATTTTTATAAGTTCTTCTTTATGTATTTGATAAGGTACTACTGAATTATCTTTCGTTCTTTGTAGTGGTAGAAAAGTTTCTAAGTCAAGTTCTCCTAAAATTTTGTTTTTAATTTCACTATCTTGTAATTTTTCTAACTCTTTTTTTAAGAATTTTTTAAAATCTTCATATGAACAACTTTTTCCATTTTTACTTTTATGAGCATAGTTTACATAGTTTGTTCCTTTATCAATATCCACTTTAAAAATTTCATTATAGACTTCTTTTTTCTTATCTTCAGATAATTTATTATCTGCTTTTACCAGATTTTTAAGATTTTCTAGATCTTTTTTATGTTTATTGTATAATTCTACTTTTGATTCTGATATTGTTTTTCCTTCTTTTTTTATTTCAGCTAAAACAATATTATCGTATACTAATTTAGCTAAATCTAGTAATTCTATATAATTCGATAAAATTTGTTCATAGTCTGGGCGTACTTCTTCATATACCTTTTCTTTAAATGAAATACTTTTTACACTAGCATCTAATTCTTTATATTCTTCCATTTCATATATTTTATCTAATGATGTTTTACCACCAAAAATTAATTTAAAAATTTCTTGAAGTTGTTTTTCTTTTGGATAAAGTTTTTTTACATCATTATTTTTATCTGATAAATTTTTCTTTTGTAAAGCAATTTCTTTTAAACTATATATTACTTCATCTGTGACTTCAAAAGTAATATTGACTATATCTAGCTCTAATAGTTCTTTAATAACACTATCAATGTTACTATCGCTAAAACTTTGACCTTGAAGTAGGAAATGACCACGATTTTTTAGAATACTGTGTATCGCTAAATAAACTTTTCTTATATCTGGATTTTTTTCTGTCATAAGACTTGAACGCAGGTGATAAATAGTTGGATACTCTTTATAATAATCCTTATCTGTATAATCTTTGTCATTAAAAAGTATATAGTCATTCATTAAACTCTTATCTTCAAAACGATATTTACTTTCTTTAAGTCTAAAAAAGAAATTAGAATCCTTTTTAGAAACTTCTTTAATAAATAGTTCTTCTAATAAATTAATTCTCCATTTTCTTCTTGCCAAACGTCTACGCCCTGCTCTATAAACACGTCTGTCCGCTGCTGTTGTCGCCCCTTCAAACAAGCGAGTTCCCCATAATCTCTTTTTATTTTTACGTAGTAATTTATAATTACTATCTGTAGCGGCCCAACCTACACTAGCAGAACCAACATCCAATCCTAGATACCATTCTTTATTTTTCATCTTTATTCTCCTTTATATATATATCACTTACTATTTTATCATATTTTATTAAGTAATTATACAAATTTTATCGTATAAAAAATAATAATCCATAAAATTATGATATCGCATAACTACTATATATTACGCCATCTATCTATTTCTATGGATTATTATAAATTTATGTTTTATTTTATGATTTTATTAATTATAGAATCCAGAAACATCATCTGTCAAATCAATTAAGATATTTTTCATTTGTGAATAGTGATCTAATATTACTTTGTGAGTTTCACGACCTATACCAGATTTTTTATATCCACCAAATGGAGCATGCTCTGGTATTTGATTGTATGTGTTAACCCAAACTCTTCCTGTTTCAACACTACGAGCAATATATAGTGCTCTTGTAATATTTTTAGAGAATACTGCTCCAGCTAAGCCATATTCACTGTCATTTGCTTGTTCAATGACTTCTTCATCTTTTTTAAATTTGATTACAACTGATACTGGTCCAAAAACTTCTTCTTGAGATATACGGCAACCATTATGCACTCCTGTTATAAGTGTTGGTTTAACAAATGCTCCTTTGTCACAACCATTTTCAGTGTATCGTTCTCCTCCAACGAGTATTTCTCCACCTTCTTTTTTAGCAATCTCAATATATTTAATAATTTTCTCAGCTTGTTTTTCATCTATTTGGCTTCCCATTTGGGTTTCTGGATCTAACGGGTTGCCAATTTTTAATTTGTTGAAACGTTCTTTTATTTTCTCAACAAACTCGTCATAAATTCCTTCTTGAACAAAAATTCTAGAACCAGCACAACATACTTGACCTTGATTGAATAATATACCTAGTTGTGCTCCATCAAGAGCTTTTTCAATATCAGCATCATCTAATACTATGTTAGCTGATTTTCCTCCTAATTCTAAAGTTGCAGGTATCAATTTTTCAGCTGCTGCTATAGCAATTTTTCTACCCACCTCTGTAGAACCAGTAAATGCTAATTTATCAAGTCCTGTATGATTTTTTAAGAATTCCCCTGATTTACTTCCACGTCCTGTTACTACGTTTAACACTCCTTTAGGAAGTACATCTTGAATTAATTCTACAAATGTTAATAAACTTAATGATGTTAAACTAGATGGTTTAATAACAATAGTATTCCCTGCCGCTAATGCCGGTGCAAGTTTCCAAGCTGCCATTAAGAACGGAAAGTTCCAAGGAATTATTTGGCCAACAACCCCAATAGGCTCCCTTAATACTATACTTAAGTATTTTTCTTCTAAGACTGTTGCCTGTCCTTCATCAGCTAAAATACAACCCGCAAAATATCTAAAGTGTTTGGCACTAAGTGGAACATCGACCGCCATTGTTTCACGTATTGGTTTACCATTATCTAAACTTTCAGTAGTAGCTAAAAGCTCTGTATTTTCATCTATAATATCTGCTATTTTATTTAAAATAGTAGCACGTTCACTTACTGTTGTTTTTTTCCAAGTTTTAAATGCTTCCCTTGCAGCATCTACAGCCTTGTCTACATCACTTTCACTTGCATCTGGAAAGTTCGCTAGGTATTCTGAATTAGCTGGATTATAAGCTTCAAAAATAGCCTTATCCGCTGCATCTACCCATTCTCCATTTATAAACATTTTAAAATTATCTTTTTTTAATTTTATCATATTGTTTTTCTCCTTTTTTAGTTTACACATATACTATCATCTTAAGTTAGCGTTTACAAGCTTTCTGTTTAGTCTTTATTTTTCTGTATCAAATATCATTATATTTTTTAATTTATATTATATATTAAAAAGTTTTATATAACTATGTTTCTTTTCTTAATATTTAATGTTATTAAGTAAATTAATTATTTATTATATTTTAATGTTTTCAAAAAAGAAGTCTATAATTTTTTAATAACATTTAATACTAAAATTCTATAAATTAAATATTAAATTCAAATAAGATGTATCAACCATTACTTAAATTAAAAGGATATTATAACTTTAAAATAATCAAAATACATGTTAAACTTAAAGTACAATAAAGGGGGGAATAATTATGAATAAGAAAAAAGTATTTATTATCTTTTTTCTTGGTTTTACAATTTTAATTTTTGGTATATTTGCTTTATTTAATAATAAAAAAGAAGTCTATCATATATCTAATATAAACGGAATTCAAATAAAGGGTGATACTACTCGCTATCCTGTAAAATTATTAGAAAAAATTGATGGTGATACTATCATAGTCATATTTAATAATAAAGAATTAAAAGTTCGTTATTTACTTATTGATACTCCAGAAACCGTAAAACCTGGCACACCAGTTCAAAAATATGGACCAGAAGCAAGTAATTTAAATGGAGAAATTTTGAAGAAAGCTAAGAAAATAGAGTTAGAATTTGATATCTATGAGAAACAAGATAAATATCATCGAGCATTGTGCTATGTATACGCAGATGGAAAATCAGTTCAAGAACAATTACTAACAGCTGGTTTAGCTGAAATAAAATATATTAAAGAACCCGACACTAGATATTTAAAAATTTTTAAAAAAGCACAGGGCGTTGCTAAGAGTAATAAACGTAATCTGTGGGCATAATCATTTTTAAGAAGATTGCAATACAAAAAACGACTACATATATTTGATATGTAGTCGCTTTTTATACCTCTATATTATTTTAATTTACTATTTTTATACGAGAATGCAAAGTATATGATTATACCTACAATTACCCAAATGATAAAAATAATCCATGTTGTTAATTTAATACTATATAGTAATGCAGCAAATAACACTATTGATATCATTGGTAATACTGGCATTCCTGGCACTTTGAATCCACGTTTTAAATCTGGATATTTTTTGTAGAATACAATTGTTGTGTAACTCACTAAGGCAAATGCTATAATAGAAGCCACATTAGCTAAGTCAGCTAATTGTCCTAATGGCAGGAACCCTGCTAAGATAGCTGTTGTTATTCCTAAGCCCCATGTTACTGTACTTGGAACATTACTTTTATTTACTTTTGTAAAAGTTTTTGGCAATAGACCATCACGTGCAATTGTATAAGTAATACGAATACCTGCATAAATAAATGACAAGATACCTGCCATTAATCCAATTACAGCTCCAAGTGAAACGATACCTGCTACTCTATTTTGACCAACTTCTTCTAATACGAATGCTAGAGCATCACCTGTTCCTAATTTAAAATATTCAACAACACCAGTTAATACTAGACATACTATAATATAAAATGCTGTACAAACAATCATAGTTATAATAATAGCTTTTGGTAATGCTTTTTCTGGATTAATAGTTTCTTCTGCTGATGTAGAAATAGCATCAAACCCTAGATAAGCGAAAAATACAGTAGTTGCCGCAAGCATTACTCCTGAAAAACCAGTTGGAGCAAAGTTATTTGTCCAGTTAGTAGGTTCTACATAAAATGATCCTACAACAATAAATAAAATTACAATACCTACTTTAGCAGCTACCATTAGGTTATTTACAAGCTTACTACTAGATGTCCCTTTTGATAGAATAAATGTAATTAATAATACAACTATTACTGCTGGAATATTACCATATCCACCAGCTGAAGGCAAAGTATAAATTTCTTTTGGAATATTTACACCTAGTCCCGCCAATAGACGAGAAAAATAACTAGACCACCCATTAGCAATTGTTGCTGCAGTAAGAACGTAACCACCAATAAGTACCCAACCAATGGCATAAGCGACTATTTCACCTACTGATACGTAAAGATAAGTATACGTACTACCACTTGACGGGATTGTAGAAGCTAATTCTGCATAACATAAGGCTGCCAAACAACATGCAAACCCTGCGATTAAAAATGAAAATATTACGGCCGGTCCTGCTTCTGATGAAGCTTTTCCCGTTAATACCAAAATTCCTGAACCTATAATCGCACCAATTCCGAATAAAACTAAATCCATAGTCTTCATTGTTGGAGTTAATGTTTTATTTCTTGATTCGGCTAATATCGATTCAATTGATTTTTTTCTAAAGATACTCATGATATCCTCCTCAATGTATTAGTAAATATTATCCACTATTGATAATATTCTTATATTATATCACAATTATATATTATATACCACAAATGGATTTTATTATATAAAAATTGTACAAAACAAATAATAAAAATATTAATAAAGTATTAAAAATATTTTATATCTCTAATGTGATTAACACTTAAAAAGAGGAAGTAGAAAAAGACATATAGATTATTTTCTACTTCCTCAATAACATAACTATTTACGTTTTGTTTATATTATATAATTCTACAAAGCTTTTTCTACTGGAGTATATTCATAACCTAAATCATCAGCAACAGCTTTAAATGTTACTTTTCCATTAGCTACGTTAACACCAGGTGCTAACTCAGGGAATCTAGAAACTGCTTCTTTAACTCCTAAATTAGCGATAACTTTAACATATTTTGCAGTAGCATTACATAATGCAAAAGTAGCTGTTTCTGCAACTGCACCTGGGATATTAGCTACAGAATAGTGAAGAACTCCTTCTTCAATGAAGATTGGATTATCATGGCTTGTTGGACGACCTTCAGTATATTCTGTTGTACCACCTTGGTCAATCGCTACGTCTACGATAACACCACCATCTGGCATATCTTTAATCATCTCTTTAGTAACAAGTTTAGGTGCTTTTGCTCCTGGAATTAATACTGTACTTACAACTAAGTCAGCTGTTTTAATTGCATTAGCAATATTCAATTTGTTTGAGTAAACAGTTTCCACTTTACCACCAAAGATATGCGATAATTCTGTTAAACGATCTAAGTTTACATCTAACATAGTTACACGAGCACCTAATCCTGCTGCTGCTGTTGCTGCTGCTGTTCCTGCAACTCCGGCTCCAATAACTACAACATGTCCTGGTTGAACCCCTGGAACACCTTGTAATAATTTACCTTTACCGCCTTGTACTTTAGATAAGAATCTAGTACCTTCTTGAATAGCCATACGTCCAGCTATTTCACTCATAGGTCTTAATAATGGTAATGTTCTACCCACTTTAACTGTTTCAAATGCAATACCGATAGTCCCTGTTTCTACCATTGCTTTTGTTAATTCTTCGTCAGCAGCTAAGTGTAAGTATGTGTAGATGATTAATCCTTTTCTGAAATATTTATATTCAGATGGAATTGGTTCTTTAACTTTATAGATTAAGTCTGATTTATTCCATACGTCTTCTGCTTTATCTAATAAAATAGCCCCTACTTTTTCATATTCAGCATCTGAAATACCAGAAGCAAGTCCTGCTCCTTTTTCTACGTATACAGTGTGCCCATCATGGACTAATTCAGCAACAACTCCTGGAATTGCTGAAACCCTACTTTCGTTATTTTTTATTTCTGTTGGTACTCCGATAATCATTTCCCTTACCTCCTAATTTTTTTTCTGTATTATCATCATAACATATTTAGATATAAAATGAAAGCGTTCTTCTGATGAAAGTATTGTTTGAAAACATTTTCTCATTATAACTTGTGTTTAATTTTTTAAAACGCACTGTATTATAGGTTTTTATTACCTATAGTACAGTATTTTTCTGTTGGATATGTGATTATTTTTATCATGAAAATAATAATGAAAAACAGATGTTATTTGCAATTAGAAATTATTTATATATATATTCACAAATAATATATATATAAATATATTTTTAATTAGATACATATTTTATGCTTTTTACAATACTATATAAAAATTATTTTATAATGTATTAAAAATTTAAGTTAAAATTATTTTCAAATTTCTATTAATTCTGATAATACAAAATTAATTCGTGTGTTATAATAGTGAAATTAGTTATTTTTTATAATTATCATATGACATCTAACTTTTTATGTTCATTTTTATTCCCTAAGTATACAATTCCTTCAATAAACACTCACTTATACAAAAAATACTTCACCGATATATAATTATCAGTGAAGTATTTTCTATTAACGGCTATAGTACTCAACGATAAGTTGTTCGTTGATTTCTGGGTGTAATTCACTTCTTTCTGGAAGTCTTACTAATGATCCTTCTAATTTATCAGCATCAAAAGTTAAGTACTCAGGTACGAAGTTAGTTACTTCAACAGCTTCTTTAATAATTTCAAGGTTTCTAGATTTTTCTCTTACTGAAACTACTTGACCTGGTTTAACAGCGTAAGAAGCGATATCTACTTTTTTACCATCTACAAGAACGTGTCCGTGGTTAACTAATTGTCTAGCTTGACGGTTAGTTCTTGCTAATCCTAAGCTATAAACTACTGAATCTAAACGTGTAGCAAGTAATGCCATGAAGTTTTCACCGTGTAGACCTTGTAATTTACCAGCTTTATCGAATAATTTACGGAATTGTTTTTCATTCATACCGTGTAGGTAACGAAGTTTTTGTTTTTCTTGTAATTGTAAACCATACTCAGATAGTTTTTTTCTTAAGTTAGGACCGTGTTGTCCTGGTGCGTAAGGACGTTTTGCTAACTCCTTACCAGTACCGCTTAGTGAAATTCCTAAACGACGAGATTTTTTCCAAGTTGAACCTGTAAAACGAGCCATTATTGTGCTCCTCCTTTTTCTTTTTGTTTTTATTTTGAGTAAAACAAAAAGCACGATTATCGTTGTTGTATATGTTATAAAACTGGAACTTCGCCTAGCAGCATAGGCTACGAGTTGCCACATTATAAAATGTATAACATAGAGGCAATAACAAATAATCCACTGCTATTATTTTACATAAATACTAGTTTATCATTAAATCTAGTATTAGTCAACTATTTTAAATAATATTTTAACTATTACATAATTCTAAAAATTTTTTAAATGTATTATATTCAAAATCAACTTCTGGATGCCACTGAACCCCTATTAAGTTTCCTTTTTCTATAGCCTCTATCGTTCCATCTTCTGCAGTAGCTGTGATTTTAAATCCATTAGCTACTCTATTTATTGATTGATGATGAATAGTATTTACTTCGGATGACTTTCCATATAATGAATATAAAAATGAATCCTCTTCTATATTGATATTATGTTTTATAAGAGTATCCTCACTCGAATGATTTTCTATATGTTGCTTTAACGTACCACCAAAATATACATTCAAGCTTTGTAAGCCGCTGCATATCCCAAAGATAGGTTTATCTTTTTTTTCAAATTCTTCTATTAATTTGAAATCTAACTCATCTTCATAATTGTCAACAGGATATTCTAATCGATTATCGGGTTTTTCTCCATAATATTTAGGATGTATGTCTCTATCTCTTCCAGCAACAATTAGACCACTACACATGGAAGCAATTTCCTTTATTCCATTTTGCGAGCATACAGGGAATATTATAAATCCTGCTTTTTCTGCTACTTCTGAAAAGAATCCATTTACATACAATCTTCTTTTTTCTAATCCAATAGCAGATTTATAATCAGTACTTCTTGCCGAAATTGCTATTATTTTCATGTATAGTCCTCCTTACTTACTTTCTATCTTCTTGTCAATAAAAGTATATAGTTCAATATTATATAAATTTTGATAATTATTGTCAAGTTTGTTAATATAAACTTATATTTTTAAGCTTATTCTGTAAATAAAAAGACACCAAAGAAAGTTCTTTGATGTCTTGACGTATTTGGTATATAAGACCAATATTAACGTTTTGAGAATTGAGGAGCACGTCTCGCACCACGAAGACCGTATTTTTTACGTTCTTTCATACGAGGGTCACGAGTTAGTAGTCCTGCTGGTTTTAAATCTTTACGGTATTCTGGATTTACTTCTAGTAAAGCACGTGCAATTCCGTGACGGATTGCTTGAGCTTGTCCTGTATATCCTCCACCACTAACGTTAACTAAAACGTCATAGTTACCTGTAGTAGATGTAACTTCTAAAGGTTGCATTAAGTCTAATACTAATGATTCTAATGGTAAGTATTCACGCATTTCTCTGTTGTTGATAACAACTTTCCCTGTTCCAGGTACTAATCTTACACGTGCTACTGAGCTTTTACGGCGTCCTGTACCGCGATATTCTACTTGTGCCATTTAATTATTTCCTCCTATATTATCCACGTAATTCGTATTTTTCTGGTTTTTGTGCTGCATGTGGGTGTTCAGCTCCACGGTAAACGTGAAGTTTCATTCCTTGAGCTCTACCTAAAGTATTTTTTGGTAACATACCTTTAATAGATAACTCTAAAAGTTCTTCTGGATATTTTTCTACCATTAATCCAGCAGTTCTTTCTTTTAACCCACCTGGGTGCATTGTGTGACGACGGTAAATTTTATCAGATAATTTTTTACCAGTTAACACAATTTTTTCAGCGTTGATAATGATAACATTATCCCCAGTATCGATGTGTGGTGTATAAGTAGGTTTGTGTTTCCCTCTTAAAATTGAAGCTACCTCTGATGATAAGCGACCTAAAGTTTGTCCTTCAGCATCGATTACATACCATTTTTTTTCTACAGTTGATGGCTTTGCCATATATGTTTGACGCATGTCTTTTTTCCTCCTAGATGTTGTTTTTAATCTGTCATAACGACTAAGTTTTCCGGGGCTTACTCGTGAAGATATATAAACAATATCGTAAATAATGATACATTATTTGCGTGTAATTGTCAAGTTTTTTTCTTTACTTTAAGCTATTTTTCTAAGAAAAAAGTGGGATTAAATCATATTGAATTAATCGTAGATTTAATCTCCTCTTTTTTTCGATAGTTTTAACTATTTAATTAACTCTAACGCTGATTTTACGCGTGCTACTACACGATCACGACCTAATAATTCTAAACTTGTATTTAATTCAGGTCCGTGCATAGAACCAGTTGAAGCTATTCTTATCGGCATAAATAGGTTTTTACCTTTCACACCTGTATCTTTTTGAATAGTTTTTATTAAAGTTTTAATGTTTTCAGAAGTAAAGTCTCCTGCTACTTCTAATTTTTCTAAGAAATCTTCAAATACAGCTACTGTTGTTTCTTGTTTTAAAATTTCTAGTTCTTCTTTATCAAATTTAATTTCTTCAACAAAGAATTGTTTTGTTAATTCTACGATTTCAGCACCATAACTCATTTGTGGTTGATATAAAGAAATTAATTTTTCAAACCATGCTCTGTTATTATCAACTTCTTCTTGAGTTGCTACACCTTCTTTTACAAAGAATGGTAAAGCTAAGTTTACGATTCTTTCTATAGGTTGAGCTTTAATGTACTGATTGTTAATCCATGTAAGTTTATTGTTATCAAAGAACGCTGGAGATTTACTTAAACGTTTCTCATCAAAAATCTTAACAAATTCTTCTCTTGTAAAGATTTCTTGTTCTCCTTCTGGTGACCAACCTAATAATGTAATAAAATTGAATAATGCTTCAGGTAAATATCCTAAATCATCATATTGTTCAATAAATTGGATAATTGTTTCATCTCGTTTAGATAATTTTTTCTTATTTTCATTAACAATAAGTGTCATATGCCCAAAAACTGGTGGCTTAAAACCTAACGCTTCATAAACTACTAATTGTTTTGGTGTATTGGATACATGATCATCTCCACGAAGAACGTGAGAAATTTCCATCAAGTGATCATCGATTGCTACTGCAAAGTTATAAGTCGCTACTCCATCATTTTTTACAATAACAAAATCTCCAAAATCTTTTCCTTCAAATGATAGTTCACCTTTTACCATATCGTTAAAACTATAGGCTCTATCTTGGGGTACACGAATACGGATAGATGGTTTACGTCCTTCTTTTTCAAATTGCTCTTGTTCCTCTTTTGTAAGGTGAGCATGTTTCCCACTATAACGTGGTGGCAAACCATTTGCAATTTGTTCTTCCCTTTCTGCTTCTAACTCTTCTGCTGTCATGTAACATTTATACGCTTTATCTTCTGTTAAAAGTTGCTCTGCATATTTTTGATAGATTTCTATTCTTTCTGATTGACGATATGGACCAAATTCTTTTTCTTTTCCAATACCTTCGTCATAGTCAAGACCTAACCAGTCCATATATTTAAGCTGGCTACGTTCTCCTTCTTCTTTATTACGTTTGAAATCAGTATCTTCGATTCTTAAAATGAAGTCTCCTCCATAGTGTTTCGCAAATAAATAGTTGAATAATGCTGTTCTTGCATTTCCGATATGTAAGTTTCCTGTTGGAGATGGTGCATATCTTACTCTTACTTTTGTCATAGTTATCTCCTTTTAATCTTTTAAAATTTATATACTTAATAATTATAACATATATTATATTTATTTTTCAATGGGGGAATAAAAGTCCCATTATTACTAGTTAGAAATATAAGACTTTGAGTATTTTCATCTCAAAGCCTTATATTTACTTTATTTCTACTGGATGTTTTAAACTCTTTTCAATCGAATTTATCATCTCTGCTATTCCATTCTGGTTTAAATGCACTCTATCAGGTTCGAAATAATCACCTTGTGAATTTGCCACAGTATACCAGTCTACTATAGTAATATTTTGGTGCTTTTCTTTAAGGTCATTTAGAGCTGTATTAACTGTCTTTTCCCATGCACGTGGTACTTTTACATTAACAAAATAAATATCTGATTTATCAAAAAGTTTAATTAACTCTTCAGCTTGCCCTTCTGTAAATGGACCATTAGTTCCTAATTGAAATATAACGGCTGTGTTCTCACTATTATACTTAGTATAATTTTGAGCAGTTGTGGTTGCCGCTGTTAATTGGCGACTAATTTTCCCATCAATAATAGCGCCTGGGTATTTTTCTTTTAATTTTTCACCTATATCAACTGTTAGAGAATCACCAATTATTAATAATGTACTATATTTTTTCTCTTCTTTATTTTGGTCATTACCTTTCTTATCTTCCGATGAATCAGAATTATTGTCTGCATTTTTATCATTATTTACAAATTGACTTTCTTTATTTGTATCCATTTCTTTTACAAAAGCTGTTGAAAGGAACGGGATACCTTTTCCAAATAATCCCATCACAAATAATATTAATATGACTACAAAGCTTGAAGCTACTCCACGTTTTATATTTAATCGGAGTTTTAACAATTTCTTATATACCAAATTAATATAATTAACAAAACCTAATTTCCTAATTGGTGTTTCTACAACTAAATAACTTAGTGTGGCTGCTATAAATGTTAAAATAATTCTTAAAGTAACATAAAATAAATTTGGATTTCCTATTTCAGATACTGGTGTTGTTAATACAATAATTGGGAAATGCCATAAGTATAAACTATATGAAATTTTTCCTATAAACACAATCGGTTTAAATGACAGTGCTTTTGATATAAATGTATGCTGCTTTCCACTACTTATAATTATTATTAACCCCAAAACAGCAACTAATAAAAATCCTCCCCTATACAACCATATATTATATTCGGTTGTATAGAACATTATTGTTATTAATATAGATATTGAAATAATAGAAACTACACTATATGCTAAATTTTCTTTAGAGTTGGTTGGGTTCGATAATTTATCGATTGGATAAAGTAACGCCCCAACTACACCAACTAATAATGAAAATGCTCGCGTATCAGTTCCAAAGTAAATTCTATTTATATTATTAATATCAAATAATAATATATGTATTATCAGTGATATTAAAATTAACCCTAGTACAATATATAAAAAATTTTTATTTAATGACGGCCCTTTCCCCTCTTCTTTTTTTCTACGATTAAATATTAAAAATATTAGCGGGAAAAACATATAGAACTGTTCTTCTATAGCAAGTGACCATAAATGTTTAAATGGGCTTTGTGCTCCAAAACTATCAAAATAGTTTAGCTTATGAAAAATATACCACCAATTACTTGAATAAATATAACCAAATACAGCGTCAAGGTGACTTTTACGAAGTAGTACTCCATTAAACAATACCATAAACACCAAACAAACTGTTATCATAAAATAAACAGCTGGTAATAATCGGCGAGCCCTTCTCATATAGAAATTGTATAAATTAAGCGTCCCCGTTTTTTTATATTCTTTTATTATTAACGAACTAATTAAATATCCTGATAAAACAAAAAATAAGTCAACACCTAAAAAACCACCAGGTAAGTAATTTACATCAATATGATAAATAATAACTGCTAGTACTGCTAATGCCCTCAAACTATCTATACTCGGAAGGTATTTGGCTTTGTTATTACTCATTTTTACCTCCTTTAATCTTTAAACATTGCTAGTGCAACACGGCCTCTTTGTTTATCTATGTCTATAACGTAAACATCAATAATTTGCCCTACACTAAGAACATCTAGTGGATTTTTAATATAGTTTTTACTAATTTTAGAAACATGAACCATTGCATCCTGTTTTAATCCAATATCAATAAATGCCCCAAATTGTGTGATATTCCTTACTGTACCGGCTAACTTAACACCAACTTGAAGATCATCAATTGTAAGTATATCTGATTTGAGCAATGGTTTAGCAAAAGATTCACGCTCATCTCGAAGAGGCTGTTTTAAATCTTTTATAATATCTTCAAGAGTTTCTATACCAATACCAATTTTTTCAGCCAGCTGTTTTTTATCAACACTATCTACAATACTAGAAAATTCTTCTGTACCTACTTCTTTTGTAGATAGATTTAGCTCTTTAAGTAATGCCTCTGCTGCTTTATAACTCTCTGGGTGAATACCTGTTGCATCAAATATATTTTTACTATCTGGTATTCTAAAGAAACCTACACATTGTTCAAAAGTCTTCTTACCTAATCTAGGAACTTTGGCAATTTCTTTAATAGTTTCTATCTTCCCATTTTCCTGTCGATAAGCCACGATATTTTTAGCAATTTGCTTATTAACTCCTGATACATAAGACAATAGTGAAACTGATGCTGTATTTACATTGACCCCAACTTTGTTAACAGCTGTCTCTACAACAAATGTTAATTCTTTTTCTAAGTACTTTGGAGTTATATCATGTTGATATTGCCCCACACCTATTGATTTTGGATCAATTTTCACAAGCTCACTAAGTGGATCTTGAATACGACGTGCAATAGATACTGCACTTCTTTCTTCCACATTAAAGTCAGGAAATTCTTCACGAGCTACCTCACTAGCAGAATAAACACTTGCTCCTGCTTCATTAACTATTACGTAATCTAATTTTAATCCCGCTTCTTTTAAAGTATCAACTACAAATTTTTCAGTTTCTCGTGAGGCTGTCCCGTTACCGATAGCAATCAAATTAATATTGTGCTTATTAATAAATTTAATTAAATCTTTTTTTGATTTTTCTTGTTTTTCAGCTGAAGCAGGCTTATGTGGATAAATAACCATTTTATCTATAAAATTACCATATTCATCTACTATCGCCATTTTGCACCCTGTTCTAAATGCCGGATCTATACCTAGAACTTTTTTGTTTTTTAGTGGGCTTTGCATTAACAGTTGCTTTAGATTTTCAGAGAAAATGACCACTGAATCTTCCTCAGCTTTTTTAGTTAAATCACTACGAATTTCTCTTTCAATTGACGGATAAATTAAACGTTTCATACTATCAGCAATACACTCTAATAATAGTTCATTTATTTCCGTTGGATAATTTCTTGTTAACCCACGAAGGATGTAATTGTATAATCTTTCTTTGTCATTTTCTATGCTAACTCGGATAATACCTTCTTTTTCTGCCCTATTTAGTGCTAATATCCTATGTGAAGCTATTTTTGAAACTTGTTCACCATATTCATAATAATTTTTATATGTACCATTTTCATCTTTTTTCTCACCATCTTTTTTTACACTAGCTGTAATTTGGCCGAATTTTCTTGTGTTTTCTAATACATATTCTCGGTATTTTGCATTATCTGAAATATTCTCTGCAATAATATCTAAAGCATAAGTAATAGCATCTTCAATGCTATTTACTTCTTTTTCTTCACTTATATACTTTTCAGCTTCTTTATTTAAATCTTCTAATTTCTTAGGTAATTTTAATATAAAGTTAGCTAAATTTTCTAAACCTTTTTCTTTTGCTATTGTCGCTTTAGTTCGTTTTTTCTCTTTAAATGGGCGATATAAATCTTCTACTCTTTGTAATTTTTCTTGAACTAAAATATCTTTTTTTAGTTCATCCGTTAATAAACCTTTTTCTGATATTAATCTAATTACTTCTTCTTTTCTTTCTTCAAGTGACTTTAAATAATTAAATTCATCTTGAATTTGTTTTATAGCAACTTCATCTAAAGAATTAGTTAGCTCCTTTCGATACCTCGCTATAAAAGCTATTGTATTACCCTCTTCAAGTAAATTAAGTACATTAGTAACATACTTTTCATTTATCTTTAGCTTATTAGCTAGATTTTTTGTAATAATTCCGTACATTCTATAACTCCGTATTGTTTAAGTAATATTTTCTTGGTACTCTACGATTTATACAACAAAATATCTCATAACTAATAGTTTTTTGATAATCAGCAAAATCATCTACTGAAATTTTTTGATTATTGTATTCACCGAAGACAAGAACATTATCCCCCACTTTAATATTTTCTGAGCATCTAACCATCAGTTGATCCATACATACTCTTCCTACAATTTCACATTCTTCTCCCGCTACATTCAGTTTAAAGCCTTGTGCTCTTCTTAATAAACCATCTGCATAGCCTATTGGAATTGTAGCAATATACTCATCTTCTTGAGTTTCATAAGAAATCCCATATCCAATTTTTGTACCTTTAGGTAATTTTTTCACATGAGTAACTTTACTAACTAATGATGCTACTGGTTCTAATGATAACTTATTCAATTTTTCTATATTTGAACTTGGGTAACATCCATATAAAGCTATACCTATTCTCGACAGATTACAAATATCATCTCTATCACTATATTTTATTGTTCCCGCTGAATTTTCAATATGAATATACTTAGGTTTAAGTTTAAATAACTTAACCAATCTATTAAAATTAGCTGTTTGATAATCATCATATTCATTATCTTCACCATCTGCATTAGAATAATGAGAGAATATTCCTTCAAATTCCACTTTCTCAGAGTAGAAAAGATTATGAATTTTCATAAGCTCCTCTGTCTCAGATGTTCCTATTCTATTCATACCCGTTTCAAGTTTAATATGAACTTTTAATTTACCATCAATTTTATCAAGCTCTTTAAGTGTTTCCACAAGCCACTCTTTTGAAGGGCAAGTTAAAGATATATTATTTTCTACTGCATATTTTACATTTTTAGGATTAGTTACACCTAATACTAAAAGTAAACTTTCTTTAATATATTCTTTTAATTCAAGTGCTTCCTCAAGTGTTGCAACCGCAAAATGTCTTACCCCATTTTTATATAAATGATCTGCAATAACTTTTGCTCCTAATCCATAAGAGTCAGCTTTAACTACCGCTAAACTAGTTTTTGATTCGTTAAGTTTATCTAGTTTTCTATAGTTATTTAATAACGCATCTAAATCTACTCGTAAATATGTTGGTCTATCATTAATCATCGTTTTGTCCCCCTTTTTCTAAAATAACAAATGCGACCACAGTTAAATCAGTATGACTTATCGTAAGGTGTGTGTGAAAGCCCTTATATTCTATATAAGGTTTTCCAAATTCATCTTTCTTTACCTCTACATCATGAAAAGAAAAGTCTTTCGAAATTCCAACTCCTAATGCCTTTGACATTGCTTCTTTCACTGCAAAACGTCCTGCTAAAAATTCCAATTTTCTTCTATGATTAGATATTTTATAAAACTCATCTAATTCTCTTTTTGTATATAATTTTTCTAGTCGTTTATTATTATCAACATACTTTTCGAAGCGATGAATATCGACTATATCACAACCTATCCCGTAAATCATTTTACACCTCTTCACTTATATGTTCTTCTGATATTATAACATTAATATAGTTTTTATGAAAGTAACGCACATAAAAAAATAATAAATTCTAATTATATTAGAATTTATTATAGTATTCCTTGTTTAATCTATGAACAAGGTTTTTAATTTATCTTTTTTTAAATCTGTACCAATAATTACAACATTATTACCAAATGTCTCTTCACTTCCAGTAATCTCATAGTTAGTTCCAACTAAATCAAATTTATAGTTGTTATTTTTTATTGTTAGATATCCTTTAACTCTTTCTATATTACCTAATCTTTTAGACATCAGATAAAGAAGTAAATAACTAAGCTTATCTAGTGAATTTATTTGTATATTTTCAATAGTATACTGGTCTAATTTTTTCTCAATTTTATTTTTATTTACCTTTAGCCTTAATGATAGCTCGTTTCCTATTTTCTCAATTGTACCACTTGTATTAAATATATATTCCCAAATATCATCTTCCCATTTAGAATAGTGCGCTAATGGAAATACCGATTTATTATCAACATTTAATATATTTTTTATTTCTAAAAACTCTTGCTCTGTCATACTTTCAGATTTACTAACTACTACTAATCCATTGTATTTAAGCTCATCACTTAAATAATCATTATAATTATTCAGTACATTATCTAAATTTTTTGAATCTACTATTAATATTGGTAATCCCAATTCAATTCTTTCATAACTAATAGTTTTTATTTTTTTTATAATATTTTTAATTTTTGCTACACCACTAGGTTCAATAATTAAAAATTCAGGGTTTATAGTATTTGCTATTGTAAGTATAGAGTGTGTAAAGTCAAGATTAGTTGAACAACATATACATCCATTAGTCAATTCCCAAACCTTAATATCATCTTGATTGTTATTATTATTTTTTAAATATTCACCATCAAGATTTAAATCACCAAACTCATTTTCTAAAATAACAATACTTTTAGTTGTTTTTTCAACTAATGTTTTAATAAATCGCGTTTTCCCTGCTCCTAAAAATCCAGTAATTAAAATAATTTTCATAAAAACACCACCAAATACAAATAGAGGAAAAGCTAACTAGCTTTTCCTCTTAAATTTTATTTTTCTTCTAAAATAACTATTGGTTTAATTAGATCAGCTGGTTTATCTTTCATAAGCAATAACGCATCTTCTACTTTATCAAAGCCTTTAAATTTATGTGTTATTAAATGAGTAACATCTAATTTTCCACATTGAATTAATTTTGCAAGTTTTTCTAAACGTAATCGTCCTCCAGGCATTAATCCACCTAGAATTTGTTTATGTCCCATACCTACTCCCCACTCAACACGAGGAATATTTATATAAGTACCTTCACCTAAGTAGTTTACATTTCCTACTTTACCACCTGGTTTTAAACATTTAATTACTGGTTCTAGAGTTTCTACAGTACCACCAGCAATAATAGCTTTATCAACACCTTCACCATTAGTAAGTTTTAATACTTGCTCATCAATAGGTCCCTCTTTATATCCAATAAAATCAGTTGCTCCATATTTTTTTGCAGCTTCACGGCAAACTGCTCTAGTCCCTACAGCTATTATCCTTGAAGCACCTCTTAAGTTTGCTCCTGCAACAGCCATTAACCCTACAGGTCCAATTCCTACTACTAATACAGTATCACCAAATTGAACATCTGCCAATTCTACGCCATGAAATCCTGTTGGAACCATATCAGATAACATACATGCTTCTTCTATACTGACTCCTTCTGGTATAAGAGCTAAATTACCATCTGCATCATTAACATGGAAGTACTCCCCAAACATTCCATCTTTAAAATTAGAAAATTTCCAACCCGCTAACATCCCCCCTGAATGCATCGCAAAACCAGCTTGTGCTTCTAGTGAATTCCAATTTGGTGTTATGGCAGCAACCATTACTCTATCCCCAACCTTGAAGTCTTTAACTTGATCTCCAACTTCAGCTACGATTCCACAGCCTTCATGTCCTAGAATCATATCTTTTCTTTCTCCAATTGCACCTTCCCATACTGTATGAACATCAGATGTACACGGAGATAGTGCCAATGGTTTTATTAAGGCATCATTCGGGCCACAATATGGTTTCTCTTTTTCTACCCAACCAATTTCCCCTATCTTCTTCATTGCTAATCCTCTCATAATGTTTTCCTCCTTTTTAATTTTATATCTTAATTATATTATTATTTTACTTATTTATCAACAATTTAAAGAATAAAATTCATAAGTTAGATAAATATATTTTTATTATATATATTTATTAACTATAAACATATATAATATAATTTTTTTATATAATATTTGTATAAATATTAATTAATATTTATACGATTAAATTTTTTTACTAAAAAGATTTTATAATAAATATAGTTGATTATAGAAATTAGCAATACTTAAATTATATAGATAATGAAAAAATACTATTTATGTAGGAGTTAAAACCAATGACTTATATGTAAAATAGAAAAAGACCATACTATATTAATATAGCATGGCTCTTCCCCTATTTTTCTACCAAATTCCTTTGATAGAAGACTTTCTTATTAAATTAATCTCTACTATTATTAAGTAGAATAAAAATAAATCTTAACATTTCCATTAAAGCTACTAACGCTGCCGCTACATAAGTTAAAGCTGCTGCAGTAAGCACTTTACGACAATGTCTATTTTCTTGTTCATCTACTATATTTAAATCTACAACTTGTTCTAGTGCTCTTTTTGATGCATCAAATTCCACTGGTAATGTAACTATTTGAAACAACACTGCAAAGAACATAAAACCAACACCTATCCAAGCAATAGTATATCCAAATTGACTGAATTGGCTGATTAAAGTTGTTAATAGCAGTCCTACTATGATTAAAATTGTTGATAAGTTTCCTCCAAGATTTGCTAGTGGAACAAGAGAATGTCTCCATCTCATCGGTTTATAATCTGCAACTTTGTCTTGAATGACATGTCCGATTTCATGAGCAGCTATTGCTACTGATGCCACAGTTGGTTGTGAATAAACAATCGGTGATAATACAACACGATTACTCGTTGGATCATAATGATCTGATAGTTCTACTTCACCTTTTACAACTTCTACATCTGTTATTCCATTTGCTTTCATAATAATTTCAGCAACTTCTTTTCCTGTTAAACCTGATTTCGTTCTTACCTTTTTATATCTGTTATATGTACTTTTTACTTTAAACTGTGCCCATAAAGGAATCAACATAATTAATAAAAAGTAAAATATATATGCTCCTGACATTCCATAGTATCCTATTGGCATATTATCTACCTCCTAATTACTAAAGTATATAAATAGAATTATACCATGTTCTAAATTTATTTGCTAGTATTTTGACTATTTTTTACTATTAATATTTATTAGTTTTATGTTTTCTTTTCTATATGTAAAAACAGGTAAAAGTAAACTTTACTTTATACCTGTTTTCCTAAATTATTTTTAACCTATAATCTGCAATATTTTATATTTGAAGTTAAACCATGGATAAGTTCTAATAATTAATTATTAGTTTCTTTGTCTAGCCAATAGTTTTATTGGTGTCCCCTCAAAATTAAATGAATCACGAATTCTATTTTCTAAAAATCTTTCATAAGAGAAATGCATAAGTTCCGGATAATTCACAAAGAATACGAATGTTGGTGGATTAATTGCAACTTGTGATGCATAGAAAATATTAAGTCTCTTACCTTTATCTTGTGGTGTTGGATTCATCGATACCGCATCAACAACAATTTCATTCAATGTAGAACTTTGAATACGACGTTGTCTATTTTCATAAGATTCTTTGATTAATGGGAATATATTGAAAACGCGTTGTTTTGTTTTTGCTGATACATAAATTATTTTTGCATAATCTAAGTATGCAAAACTGTCACGAATTTTCTCATCAAATTCTTTCATAGTTTTATCATCTTTTGCTATAGCATCCCATTTATTAACAACGATAATTACACCTTTACCAGATTCATGAGCATATCCTGCAACTTTTTTGTCTTGTTCAATAATTCCTTCTTCAGCATTAAGAACAACTAGGACGACATCTGAGCGCTCAATAGCTTTTAGTGAACGTAAAACAGAATATTTCTCACATGCTTCATATACTTTACCACGTTTTCTAATCCCCGCAGTATCAATTACAACATACTCATCACCATTATGTTTAAAGTCAGTATCAATAGCATCACGTGTGGTTCCAGCTATATCCGAAGCAATAACACGTTCTTCCCCTAGTATAGTGTTGATTAAACTTGATTTACCAACATTAGGTCTTCCAATAAGAGAAAATCTAATTTTTTCGTCTTCCTCTTCTTCATCCAATACTTTAAAGTTTTTACACACTTCATCTAGTAAATCTCCAATACCTAGTCCATGAGATCCTGAAATAGGGAATGGATCGCCAAAACCTAATGAGTAAAAGTCATAAATCATATGATTCATATCAAAATTATCAATTTTATTAACCGCAAGCACTACAGGTTTATCTGTTTTATATAGAAGTTTTGCTACTTCTTCATCATCACTAGTAACACCATCACGACCATTAGTTAAAAAGATAATAACATCTGCTTCATCTATAGCTAGTTCTGCTTGGGCACGAATTTGTTTTTGGAATGGTGTATCTTCTAATTCTATTCCACCTGTATCAATCATAAAGAATGAATAGTTTAACCATTCTGCTTTCGAATATATTCTATCACGAGTAACTCCCGCAACATCTTCCACTATAGAAAGTCTATCTCCAATTATTTTATTAAAAATTGTCGATTTACCTACATTAGGTCTTCCTATAATAGCTACTGTTGGTTTTGCCATTTTAGTTCCTCCTTATATATTTGTTTTAACTCTCATACCTACTTAAAAAATAAAAGCAATAGACCAGTTAATCTACTGCCTTTATTTTATTTCTGAATTAAAGTTCGATATCTTTAAATTTATCAGCCATGCTAAATGAAGTATCTTCATCTTTTAAATAAGAAGTGTCAAATTCTGGTTCTTCTTTTACTTCTACTTCTTCTTTGACTGGTTTTTCTTGTAATTCTTTAATAGATAGAGATAATCTTTCATTTTCAAAGTCAATGTCTAATACTTTAACAGTTACTTTATCTCCTTTTTTAAGCACATCTTCTACATTATCAACACGCTCATGAGATAGTTGAGAAATGTGTACTAATCCTTCTACATCATCCATTACTTCAATAAAAGCACCGAATGCCGTTATATTACGAACAACTCCCTCTAATACATCTCCTGCTTTGATTGTTGCACGAGCTACTTCCCATTGTGTTGGTAGTAAAGTTTTTGCAGATAATGAAATTTTTTCATTTTCTTTATCAACTGAAATTACGGCAACTTTTACTACATCTCCTACTGCTAAAACATCTGAAACTTTAGAAACACGAGCATGAGAAATTTCTGAAATATGTAATAGTCCATCTACTTCTCCAAGGTTAATAAATGCACCAAAGTCTGTAATACGACTTACTTTACCTTCAATTACATCACCTTCGTTAATGTTTCCATAAACTTCAGCTAATTTTTTCGCTCTTTCTTCTTCTAATATTACGCGTCTGTTTAAGATAATTTTATTTTTATCTTTGTCTACTTCTTCAATCTTGAATGTATATTCTTGACCTACAAATTTTGATAAATCTTTTCTGAATTTTGTATCAATATAAGAACCTGGGATAAACGCGCGTAATCCTTCTACATCAGCAAGTAATCCACCTTTAGTTTGTCCAGATACTGTTGCAGTGATAAATTCACCTTTTTCAAATTTTTCAATTAATTGTGTCCAAGATAATTCCATTAATTTTCTAAATTCAGCATTTTCTAAAATTTTATGTGATAAGTAAATTACACCTGGAACATCTTCAGATCTTTTTTCACGATCCGCACGAATACCTGTTACTTGTGCTTCTATTTCGTCACCTACAGATAATACTTCCTCAATATTTTCAAATGGTTTTCTTGTAATTTGATTACGTAAAATTACGCAGTCATATTGTGCTCCTGCTACATCTACATATACTTTATCATTTTCTATTTTTGATACAGTACCTGTTACTTTATCTCCTTTTTTTAGCATTTCTGAGCTATTTAATAATTCCTCAAATGAAGTTGTCATTACTTCTAATCCTCCTGTGCTTGCAAATACATACTATAATATTATTATACATTAAAATTTTAAATATGTCATTTATTTTATGTTAATTTTTTAATTCTTTTTTTATTTCATTAAGAAGTTTCTCTTCTTGTTCACTTAGTTCATAATTTTCTAGTAAATCTGGTCGTCTTAAATATGTTCTTCTTAGGCTTTCTTTAATTCTATAGATTTCAATATTTTTGTGATGACCAGATGTTAATACATCAGGAACTAACATTCCTCTAAAATCTTTAGGACGAGTATATTGTGGATATTCAAGTAGACCAGTTGAAAATGAATCGTCTTTGTGAGATTCTTCTTTTCCAAGAACTTCAGGAACTAACCTAGCTATACTATCAACCATAGTCATAGCAGCAAACTCTCCACCTGTCAAAATAAAATCTCCTATTGACAACTCATCTGTTACAAGATATTCACGAATTCTTTCATCATATCCTTCATAGTGACCGCAAATGAAAACTAAATGCTCTTCTTTTGATAATTCTTCAGCTTTCTTTTGGCTAAATCTTTCTCCCTGTGGACAAAGTAGAATAATTCTTGTTTTATCGGTCTTATTCAAACTTTCTATTGCATTAAATATCGGTTCTGGTTTTAGTACCATTCCTTGACCACCTCCAAAAGGATAGTCATCTACCTGGTTATGTCTATTTTCAGAAAATTTTCTATAGTCAACAATATTTATATCAATAAGTTCCTTATCTTTTGCTTTTCCTAAAATAGAATGATTAAGTGCATCAAACATATCAGGAAATAACGTCAAAATATCTATTTTCATTAGTCAATTAACCCTTCCATAACCTCAATATTAACTTTTTTGTTTGTAATATCAATTTTTTTCACTACATCCTCTATATACGGAATTAAAATCTCTTTACCATTTTCTCCTTTTATTACCCAAACATCATTAGCACCAGGTGTTAGGATATCGATGATCTCTCCAAGATTTCTATCATTTTCATCAAATACTTGACATCCTATAATTTCATGGAAGTAAAACTCATTTTCTTCTAACTCTCCTACTTCATCTGAATCAATTTTTATTTGTAGATTTTTTAATTTTTCTGCTTCCCCAACTGAATCAATTCCTTCAAACTTAACAAGAAGAAAATTCTTATGGTTACGATAACTTTCAACAATAACTTCTCTTATTAGCTGGTTTCCTCGTGTTATTAATAATTTATTTCCTTTTTTAAAACGCTCTTCTTCAAAATCTGTTGAAGAAATAACTTTCACCTCTCCTTTTAAAGAATGAGTGTTTACAATTTTTCCTACTTTTAAATGCATCCTAATCTCCTTCTATTTTTTTACTTTAACTCTTATTAAATACGATATATTTTCAATAACTATTATAGATAAACATAAACCTATTAATAAGACGGAAATTCTATTCCAATTTCGATATTCTATATTATTAACTAATAGATGCCCTATTCCTCCTGCACCTACCATACCAAGTATTGTTGAGTTTTTTATATTTGCCTCCAAACGATATAGGGCTATAGTTATAAATTCTGGAAAATATCCATTAAATATTATTTTTATATAACTTATAAAATTACCTAGGCCCAAACTTTTTGTGGTAAGTAAAATATTGTCATTTATTCCTTCTAATACTTCATTATACATTTTTGTCATAACACCAACTGTATAGATATACAAAGCAAAGAAGCTACTTATTGCGCCTGGCCCAAATCCTCTAAAAAATATTAACGCAACAATAATTGGAGGAAATGTTCTAAAAATATTAATAATTACTTTTCCTACTATTGCTTTATATTTACCAAAAAGATTTGCTGATGATAAATATGATGTAAATATAGCTGTTATCGCTGCAAAAATTGTTGAACTAATAGCTATCTCAATGCTCACTAAAAGTGCGGAAATCATCTTGCCGCTATATGCCCAATCTGGATTTAATATACCTGTTATTAAGGTATTTAATTGTTTTATCCCTAAAGCAAATCGTTCTCCAGTAATATCGATAAAGTTACTAACATATATAATACTAAAAATTATAATTCCTAATAATAAACTTCTGAAAACATTTTTCTTTAAAATAAACACTTTATATGTTGTATTTATATTATTTTCTAGATTTCTAAAGTAGAAGCTAATCAAATCAATAATAAAAATTAAAATTACTAGTATTAGAATTATTAATGATACACGATCATAACGCAGATGGTTAAGTTCTTGCCATAACCTTTGCCCTATTCCTCCTGCACCGACTAATCCCAAAACACTAGCTCCTCTTATACTCGATTCTAGCATTAAGAAATAAACTGATATTATAAATGGCTTTAAGTTAGATAAGATTCCATTTTTGTAAATAATAAATTTTGATACACCTAGCGTCTCCATTGCTTCTAGATGTTTTGTATCTATTTCTTCTGCGTACTCTTTTAATAGCTTCGAAGCTGTTAATAGATTTATAATATACATACTTACAAAGCCACTAAATACTCCTGTACTAAATAAACTTACTAATATTGCTGCAATAATTAGAAATGGAATAGTTCTAAATATAGAAAAGACTCCACTTATAACTTTTGGAATTATTTTAAATTTAAATAAAATATTAGTTAAGATAGGTAATAAAAATAACGCGGTAATTAGTGCTAAAACTGATGAAAATAACGCAATATTTATTGTTTCAATAATTGGTGGATATAGTTCTTTAATTATTGTAAAGTCTAACGGATACATCCTTAATAATAAATTATGAATTCTTGAAAATCCTATAGAAAAATTTTCCACATGATATGAGTCATATCCTATAATAAAAACTAAAAGTATAAAAATACATATAACTAATCTTTTCAACTGTCTTTTAACTATAAAGCTCTTCAAATTCATCATCGCTCACCTTATCAGAATCTTTATAAAATAAAATCTTCCCGTCTTTTAAACCAAGTATTTTTGTGCTGTATTTTCTAGCCAAATTAACATCATGTAAATTGATTAATACTGTTATTTTATTTTCTTTGTTTAGTCTTTTAAAAGTATCCATTATTAAAGTTGTATTCTTTTCATCCAAACTACTCACCGGTTCGTCAGCCAGTAACAATTTAGGATTTTGTGCTAAAGCCTTAGCTATAGCCACTCTTTGTTTTTGTCCACCTGATAAATACTTAGATTTTCTAAATGCTTCTTCTTCTAGACCTACTTGTCTCAAATATTCTAAACCTTCCAGATAATCTTTTTTTGTATATCCCGCTAATAATCCAAAGAATGACTTTTTAGCTAAATATGGTGTTAGAACATTTTCTACGGTATATAAATTATCTAAAACATTATAATCTTGAAATATAAATGCTATTTCTCTTCTTACTAAGTTTAATTGTTTTTTTCCATATTTTAAAATATTATCCGTACCAAATATTATTTCACCTTGTTTAGGTTTATTCAAAACATTAAGGCATCTTAATAATGTTGATTTACCTGCTCCACTTTTCCCAACTATAGCAATGAAATCTCCACTTTCCACTTTAAAAGATATATTATTTAAAACATTTTTATCCGCATAATTAAAAACTAGATTATTTATCTCTAATTTTTCACTCTTCATTCTACATCCCCCATATATCTATAGCAATGTATAAAACAAACTACCACACAATAGTAATATTTCATAAACACTATTATATCACTTTATATTATTTTTTTCAGCAATTAATTAAAATAAAACTTGCTATTAACAAATAGCAAGTTAATAAGATTATGCATTTATAAATGTTAAAATTTCATCTACAGTTAAACTAGAATTACATACTACTCTAACTTCACCGTTTTCTGAAACTAGTAATCCTGGAACTGTTTTTACGCCATATTTTTCACGTAATACCTCTATACCTTGTAAATCTTCAAAGCTTTCTGTATTAATAAAATATGCTTCTATATTATTTTTTTCAACAACTTCACTTAACTTTGGCATGAATTTTTGACAAAATGGACACGTTGCTCTACCTAAAAATAAAACAAACTTATCTTCTTGTTCTAATTTTTCAAATGCTGTTTTTGAATCAATTATCTTATAATTTTCTAAATTTTCTTCAAATGTTTTTACCATAATTTTATCTCCTATATTTATAACTTATTATAATTATCTACTATTTTACTCTTCTTTAATATAAGAAGCTATTTTTTTGCTTGAAAATAACTCAAAAATAAAAAAGTAACATGCAAAACTGCATATTACTTCTACTTACTTTTCAATAAAATGGGGCGGCTGATGGGAATCGAACCCACGAATGTCGGAACCACAATCCGATGCGTTAACCACTTCGCCACAACCGCCAAAATGCTATAAAAATAAAAAAATGCCTTGAGACAGAGTCGAACTGCCGACACATGGAGCTTCAATCCATTGCTCTACCAACTGAGCTATCAAGGCAAAATGGCGGTCCCGACGGGAATCGAACCCGCGATCTCCTGCGTGACAGGCAGGCGTGATAACCGCTACACCACGGGACCTAACTCTTATTCTCAAATGGTGACCCGTACGGGATTCGAACCCGTGTTACCGCCGTGAAAGGGCGGTGTCTTAACCACTTGACCAACGGGCCAATAAAAAAAACGGAGCAGGAGGGATTTGAACCCTCGCGCCGGTTTCCCGACCTACACCCTTAGCAGGGGCGCCTCTTCAGCCTCTTGAGTACTACTCCAACTCCACAGGCAGGACTCGAACCTGCGACCCTCTGATTAACAGTCAGATGCTACTACCAACTGAGCTACTGTGGATAAATATTCACTTTGCAATGAACATTATTTATTATACAAAAGTATTAACATAAAGTCAATACTTTTGTATAATTTTTATTTGTACATTTGTAAATGATATGAGACAAAAAAAGAGAAAAATAAAAATACTCACAATTATAGTTATAAATATGAAAAAATAACTGATATTAGATACCAGTTATCCTATACAAGTTTTAATACTTTTATTCTATATTTCAAGCTCTTTTTATTTTGAGTATGCTCTTTTAAAATAAATCTCCCATATCTTCTTATAGAAATCACGTCCCCATTGACACAATTTTTTTCTCCATTTTTTATTACAGAATGATTTAATTTTATAAACTCTTGTTCTAAAAATTCTTTGACTTTACTTCTTGATTTATTAGTAATTTTGGCCACTAATGAATCTAACCTAAATGAAGAACTTATAATATCAAACTCCTCGTATTCTTTTTCAATACTAACTTCCACTAAATCTATTTTTTCAAATTGTAAATTTATCCTACCTATTTTAGTTAATTGCATCATAATATAATCGGCAATCTCTTCGTCCACAAAAATATAGATTTCTCTTTCGAGAACAACTACATCTCCAATTCTATTAAAATTAATTCCCATATTGTGAACTGCACCAAGTACATCACGATGTTGAATTTTATCAAACTTATTATTATAATTTGCCCTCAAACAAGTTATTTCATAATCAATGTCATAATACTCATTAGCGATTATCTTAGCTTTTTTTCGTTCAGCATCTGCTGTTCCACCAAAAAAGTTAATACTTATATTACTATAATTATACATAATAATTTTTTTTAATATAACCTGTTCAAAATTTGTTAAAAATTTAGTCACTGTATTCCTATTATCAGAAATACTAACACTCTGTAATAATTTTTCTGTGGCATCTCTTTCTTCTTGTGTTAAAAAGGATAATACATTTGTCTTTTTCATAATTAAATTAAACCGTGAATAGTAAGCTAATCAACACTCGTTGAATAATATTAAGCCCAATAAACGCTATAATTGGAGAGATATCTAACATTCCAAAAGGTGGAATAATTTTTCTGAAAATTTTTAAATATGGCTCACAAATAGCAGCTAAAAACTCAACTATAATGTTATTCCTAATTTGAGGAACCCATGAAGTAAGAATATAAGCTAATATGCTATATTCATAAAAAGAAAATAAATAATGAATAAACTTATAAACCCAATAATACTCTGTTATATTCAGCAATATTAATACTCTCCTTCGTAAAAATCTCCAGATACTTCTACACCATTTGGCACACATAGATAAATATCTTCACCAATAGTTTTTAATTTAGCTCCTAATGCATAAATACCACCAGAAATAAAGTCTAATAATCTATCCGCTGTTTCTAAATCTAATTTACTCAAATTGATTATTACCACTTTATTTCGTTTAATATCATCAATAATATCCTTGCTGTCAGCAAAAACTAAAGGTTCTGTTAATATAACATTGTTAGTTTTAGTAGATGGAGTTACAGTCTCCACAGATTTGCTAACCGGTACTTCTTTTTTTACTTTTTGTTTTTCAATCGAAGCTGAATTTTTTTCTACATTTTCATCTCCAAAGTCATCCTCATTTACAAATAAATTATTAAATTTCTTCATCATACTCATAATTCTAAACCTCAATCACTATATTTTAACTACACAATTATATCATAAAAAAACATCTTTTTAAAATAATATACTGTCTATGTATAAATATATATTAAAAAAATAACCTTAAAACTAATTAAATTTTGTACCGTTCTCCAAAAAGTTAGATTTTCTGTCTAACTTTTTGAGGTCGGTAAGTTTAAGGCTATTTTATAATTATCCGTAATATTTATCATATCTATTTTTTAATAATGTTAATAATTTAACTATTAATACTTTTAAAATAGAATACACTGGTATACCTAAGATCGCACCTACAACACCTGACATGTTTACTCCGATTAAAATAACAAAGATTACAGTCAGAGGATGCATTTTCATGCTTCTTCCCATAATATTTGGAGAAATAATATTCCCCTCTAAAAACTGAACAATTCCCCAAACAACTAGCATTTTAATAACCATTACCCAACTTGTTGATGCTGCTACCAACATTGCTGGTGTTATAGCAATAACTGGCCCTAGATAAGGAACAATACTTAAGAATGCTGCTATAGTAGCTAATGAAAAAGCATAATGTAATCCTATAATGTTGTATCCTATAAATAACATTACCCCTATACATAATGATACAAGCATCTGTCCTTGAATATATGATCCTACTTTATCATCTATTTCTTCAATTGTCTCAGCCACAGGTTTCTCTAATTTTTTAGGTAAAATACTTATAAAATACCTATTAAATGTAGTAGCATCTTTCAGTAAAAAGAATAATACAAACGGCATTGTAATAAGTACTGACGCAGTTGAAGATAAAGACGAAGCTATATTTTGTGCTACTAATGTTGCAACTTCTACTGCTTTTGAACTCAGCTGGGAAATATTCAAATTATTGTTCATATACTCTATCACTACTTGAACATAAGCATTGTCTGAATAAGTATCTAGATACCCTTTTACTATTTCGATATATCTAGGTAATGAAGTTATTAAATTTTTTGTTTGTTCCGCTACTATTGGAACCATACCAATTATAACGACTAAAATAACGATAACTCCAACTACAATGGCTAATAAGCTCGCTAAAAATCGAGACATCTTTTTCGAAAAGAAATTTACCAACGGATTTAAAATATAGTAAAATATATACGCTACAATAATGGGAGTCATAATACTTGATACTATCGCATTTATCGGTGTGAAAATATAAGAAATTTCTGTGTATAAGTAAATTGCTATCCCTAATAAAATAACGATTAGTAATATATATATTATAAACTTACCACCAAGAAATGCTAGTAGCTTATCTTCTTTCGTTATTTCAGACTCTTTATTTAATTCTTTTTTACTATTTTCTTTCATAGGCTCTCCTCTCTAAATATTTATTTTACTAATGTGAGCGATAACTCATATATAGTAATTATAGTCATATAAGAAATATACCCTATTACCAACGATAACAGGCTAACTAGTATCTTTATCTCTCTAGTACTATTTCTTTTGAAAAATTTACTAAAATCTACTTTTAACATTGAATAGTTGGAAAGTATAATCATAGTAAACAATACTATTAATTTAAAAATATTCATAAGCATATCCTTTTTGTTGATATTATTTAAACATATCAAGCCAACCTTTTTTCTTGAAAAACCATAGCATTCCAACAGCTACACCTAACATCAACGCACAAATGATAAAATAGCCGTACTTCCATTTAAGTTCTGGCATATAATCAAAATTCATTCCATAGAGTCCTACTATGAAAGTCAACGGTAAGAAAATAGTAGATATAACTGTTAGTGTCATCATAATGTTGTTAGATTTAAGTGAGTTATATGTCATAAAGTTTTCACGAATATCACTGGCAAGCTCTCTGTTAGCTTCAATTATCTCTGTTTGTTGAACAAGGTCATCATAAATGTCGTGGAAATATTTTCTATCATTGTCCGTCATTTCTACACGACGGGAAACTAAGAATCTGTGTAATACTTCTCTCATCGGACGTAGGCCTCTACGTAATTTTAGAAGATCTCCTCGTAATTCAAAGACCTCATCCATAATTTTGCTACCCGATTTATAAAAATCTGATTCCTCTATCTCATCTAACCTATTTTCTATTTTTGAAATAATAGGGATATAGCCTTCTACTATTTCCGAAACTAACATATGCATTACATGCAGTGGTGAATATTGTTCACCTTTTTGTAAAATTTTAGGAATTATCTTATTAATGTAACGAATATGAGAGAGGTGAAACGTTACAATATAATTTTTCCCAACAAACATATTAATAGTTTCATAATCATTATCTAAGTTTTTCAATACGTGCGAAACTAAAAATATTTGTTGTCTTGTTATTTCTATTTTAGGCCTTTGTAAAAGTGTTAAACAGTCTTCTATTAATAATTCGTGGAATTTAAAAAAAGTTGATAGTAAATTTATTTCGCTACGAGTTGGATTTTCCAAATCCACCCAATACCAAGCTATATCCTGGTCTTTAAGTCGTTCTAAATTGATATCAGTTAAAATATTTCCTCTTTTATCAACAGCTAGTGTTTTTAACATTAGACTTCACCTCTCTTCATTTTTTACATCTACAATAATACCATAATTAACTAAAATAGTAAATTTATTATTTTAAATTACTAGAAATATAATGCATGACAATTCCTGCTGCTATTGAAACATTCAAACTTTCAGCACAACCTGGCATACTTATTTTAAGTAAATTATTTACTTTACCTAATATTTTCTCATCAACACCCGAGCCCTCATTACCGAAAATGACTGCTACACGACCTGTTATATTGTCTAATTGTTCTAAGTATTTATCAGCTTTAAGAGATGTTGCATAAATATTAAATTCTTTCATTTCTGATATTAAATGCTTAATATCTATATTTTCAAAACAGTCTATATGGAAATTACTTCCTTGAGTACTTCGTATGACCTTTTGTCCATAAATGCTTGTTGTACCTTTTCCTAAAATAATACAGTCAAAAGCAAAGGCATCTGCTGTTCTTATTATAGTTCCAAGGTTCCCAGGATCTTGTATTCTATCAAGAATCAATACTTTATTGTACTTAGTTATATCTAGTTCTCTTTCTTTTATACCACACACACCTATTATCCCTTGCGTAGCAATAGTATCCGTAATAGATTTCATCACACTCTCTGATACTACGGTTACTTCTCCAGTAAAGCATGATAATAAGCTTTCATCAGAAAAGTTTTCAGAAATAATTATTTCTTCTACTACATTTGCTCCTAAAGCTTCTTCTATTAGATGTTTACCTTCTACTAAATACTGTTTATATTTTCTGATATTTCTATTTTCTTTCAGTTTTTTTAAATCTTTTATTTTTTTGTTACTAACCGATGTAATCATTATTTCTCCATATTAATTTATTTTATTAATAATTTAAAACTATACTAATAAAGTTATACACTATCTATAGTGCATATAGCTATCTACTTTTATAATTATAATCAATATTGAACAAAATTACAAATTATGATATAATGCTTTTATTAATATTTATGCAAAGGAGTACACTATGTCATCATTTTTAGTATCATCTTTAATAATACTAGCTATTTTTGCTGTAGTTGGGCTATTTAATTACTTCAGATTAAAAGGTGCTGTTACTAAGCTTCCTTATGAAGAATTTAGAAAAAATCTTAGAAAAGTTCAATTAATAGACGTTAGAGAAAAGGAAGATTTCAAATATGCTCATATTAATGGGGCTAGAAATATGCCTAGTTCTCAATTTAATTTCTTATATTCTTCACTTAGAAAAGACCAACCTATTTATCTTTGTGATAAAAACGGAACATTAGCTCCCCGTGCGGCTCTCACACTAAAAAAACACGGTTATACTAATGTTTATATGTTAAAAAATGGTCTACAAGATTGGAAAGAAAATTTAAAAACAAAGAGATAATAATTATAAAGAGTTTTTTTGCTTAAATCCCATTTAATTAAGGCAAATTCCTCTTTTTAATTCTTATATTATCCTTTTGAAAACCATATAAAAAAGACGGTTTAAAACCGTCTTTTTTATATTTATAAAATTTACTCCATAAATCCTTTTAATTTATTTAATTTAGAAGGGTGTTTTAATTTTCTTATTGCCTTGGCTTCTATTTGACGAATACGCTCTCGCGTTACTCCAAAGGCACTTCCTACTTCTTCTAAAGTGTGTGTCTTTCCATCTTTTAAGCCGAAACGAAGTTTTAGAACATTTTCTTCTCTATCTGTTAATGTTTCTAGAATCTCTTCTAATTGCTCTTTTAACAACTCATTAGCAGCATGTTCCACCGGAGATTGAGCATCTTTATCTTCGATAAAATCTCCTAAATGTGAATCATCTTCTTCTCCTATTGGTGTTTCAAGAGATACTGGTTCTTGAGCAATTTTTAAAATTTCCCTAACCTTATCTGGTGTCATATTCATCTTTTTAGCAATTTCTTCTGGTTTAGGTTCACGTCCTAAATCTTGAAGTAATTGACGTTGCACACGAATAAGGCGGTTAATTGTTTCAACCATATGTACTGGAATACGGATTGTTCTTGCTTGGTCGGCAATAGCACGTGTTATAGCTTGACGAATCCACCATGTAGCATATGTACTAAATTTAAAACCTTTAGAATAATCAAATTTTTCAACAGCTTTAATTAATCCCATATTCCCCTCTTGGATAAGGTCTAAGAATAACATTCCACGTCCAACATATCTTTTAGCGATACTAACTACAAGACGTAAGTTTGCTTCTGCTAAATCTTTTTTAGCTTGTTCCTTTTCTGATTCTGTTCCACTTTCAATTATTTTAGATAATTCTAATTCTTTTTCTTTTGATAAAAGAGGTACTTTCCCAATTTCTTTAAGATACATTCTTACTGGGTCATTAGTTCTAATCCCAGCAGGCACTGATAAATCTTCTAAATCTAGTTCTTCCTCTTCTTCCTCGTGATTTTCATTAATTAAAATAATATCTTCATTATTTAATTCTTCATAAAAATCATCCATTGTTTCTGAAGAAATGTCTAATTTAGATAAAGCTTCTATAATTTCTTCTTGAGTAAGCTCACCTTGTTTTTTACCTTTTTCCAATAATTCTTTTCTTATTGTTTCAAAATCTTTTATCTTTTTATTAGCCATCTTCTTCTCCTTACTTTTTATACTTTTTCAATTGCTCTAGCAATTCTTTTTGTGCTTCTACATCCATTTCTTGAATAGCAACTTTTAGTAGTTCTTTTAACTTCTCAATACTAATCTCTTTTTTCTTGAAATATGCTATATAATCTATAACAATTTCATTCGTTGGATTTTCTTCTATTAAAAAGTCTGTTTCATCTATATAAGTCGCTAATCGTGCAACCTCTTCATCATCAATACTATGAACAAATTTATAAATTTGAAATTCTAGATTATTGTTGTAGTAAATAATTAAATAATCTACTAATCTTTCAAATATCTCTTGTGAAAACTGACATTGTTCCAATTTCGAATAATTATCAATAAAAATATTTCTACTTGTAAAGAAGTATTTAAATAGTTTACACATTTTTTTATCATAATTTAATGCCTTAAACAACAACTTTGGATTTTCTGGTGCTACCCATTGCGAGGTTTGGTTTTTTCTTTTTGTCTGTAATTGATTTAATTCTCTGTTAAGGACTTGACGTTCTATTCCAAATTCCTCAGCTAAGTATGTTAATAATATGTATTTTAATGACTCATCTTCTACATAAGAAATATTAGTTAAAATTTCATTTTTAAACTTAATTCTTTGCTCAATATTAGTCTTAGCTATATCTTTACAATACTCTATTTTAAAATTAATAAAATGTTCTTTGTTATTAGTGACGTAACTTTGTGCATCGAAATTTGTATTTTTCAAATTTTTATCCGTTAAAAATTCATCTAAATCCTTAGCTCCAGAAAATTTTAATTTATAAACATTGTCTGTTTTCTTTATTATTCTATTTCCTATTTCTATTTGCGCTTCTGTTCCTGCAACATCATTATCAAGACTTAAAGTGACTTTGTTAACTAAATTTAAAATTTCATGTAGCTTATTATTATCAATATTAGTTCCCATTAGGGCTACTACATTTTTTATACCATTTTGGTACGCTTTTATAACATCCATGTACCCTTCACACAAAATAATTTCATTCTCTTTTGCTATAAAAGACCTAGCATCTGAAAAATTGTATAATACCGTTCGTTTTTCAAAAATTTTTGTTTCATGAGTATTATAGTATTTAGGTACATTTTTATCCTGAGACATTGTTCTTCCTGAAAATGCAACAACTTGATTTTTATTATCTTTTATAGGAATCATTATTCTATCCTTAAAAACATCATAGTAATCATTATTTTCATTTTTTCCCAACAAGCCTGCTTCTACCATTAAATCTAAATTTAAGTTATTAGATTTAAAAAAATTTAACGCGATATTATTGTCTCGTGGTGCATATCCCAAATTAAAATATTTTATTACATCAATACTTAAGCCTCTATCTAATAAATACTTCAACGCTCCTTCAGCTTCTTTTGTATTTAATAGAATATAATTGTAATAGTCTGCTAAAAGTAAATGACCATAATACATAGAATCAAGCTCATTATTCAAATCATAGCTAACTTCTTTTCTTTCATTCGACTCTAAATTTAGTCCTAATCTTGTCCCCAATTTTACAATTGCTTGATTATATGTAATATTTTCTATTAATGATATAAACTGAAAAATATTACCACCTTTCCCACATCCAAAACAATGGGCAATTTTTTTGTCAGGAGATACAGTAAATGATGGAGTTTTTTCATTATGAAAAGGACATAAGCCTAAATAGTTTTGTCCTCGTTTTTCCAACTTTATATACTCACTAACTAAACTAACTATATCTATATTTTCAAAAATATAATCTATGTCTTGTTTAGAAATTTTTGCCATTTTACTCCTCCTCCATCACAAATTTATTACTTAATTAGATGAAAAGCGATAAAATTTCCCTTTTATAATTATATCACAAATTCATGAATTTTGGTATAGTTTATCAAAATGTTGTTATACTTTTCTTTTTATTTTTCCCTTTGAACTTCACACTTATTCTATGTATGGACAGCTTTATATTATATATTATAATTCTTTACTTTAAAGTATGAAACTTTTTTACATTAAAATTGACTTTGTTTGATAATAATTTTATAATATGGTTATCACTCAAAAAAGGAGTTTTACATGTGAAAGTAGTTATAGTTGGTGGGGGAAAAGTTGGCGAATTACTTTGTGCTGATTTTTCCGACATCTTTCAAGAAGTAACAATTATTGACACTAATGAATTACGTGTTGAAAAGCTCGTTGAAGCTTATGATATTAATGGTATATTAGGAAATGGAGCTAACTACGAAGTTCTTACAAGAGCTGATTCAGCAAAAGCTGATATGTTTATTTCTGTTACAGCAAGTGATGAAATTAATATGATTTGTTGTATTGCTGCTAAACAGATGGGGGCAAAATATACAATAGCTAGGATTAGAAATCCTGAATACTCTAAAACAAAAGAATTCTTACGTGAATCACTAGGAATAGACCTTATGGTTAACCCTGAGTATGAGGCTGCTAAACAAATTTCTCATATGTTAAAATATCCAACAGCAACAAAAGTTGAAAGTTTTTTTGGCGGAAAATTCAATATATTAGAAGTTATTATTAATAAAAATAGTATATTAAATGGTATCTCTCTAATAGATAGTAAAAAAATAATTGATTTTCCTTCACTAGTTTGCTTAGTAGAGAGAAAAGGAGAAGTATTTGTTCCACGTGGTAACTATATCTTTAATGTTGGCGACAAGGTTCATATTACAGCTGCAAATAAGAATCTGAAAAAATTCTATAAATTGCTAGGTAATAAAGATAACCTTGAGAAAAAAATTACATCTTCTCTTGTTATTGGTGGTGGAAAAATAGCTCATTATCTTGTTGAATTTTTACAAATTGCTAATTTCTACATAAAAGTAATAGAAATTGATAAAAATAAAGCTATTTCTCTTAGCGAGTCTTTCCCTGATATTGATGTTATTTGGGCTGATGGTAGTGACCGTGATACTCTAATAGAAGAAGGTATTCAAGCTTTTGATAGTTGTATTTCTCTAACCGGTTTTGACGAAGAAAATATTATCATAAATTTATATGCTGATAAGTTAGGCATCAAAAAAACTGTTGCAAAAGTTAATCGAGCTTCTCTTAAACAAATCGCTGAAGATATTGGCCAATATTCTTATATTACCCCTAAAGAGATCGTTGGTAATATTATTACAAAATATACGAAATCCCTTCAATGCAGCAAACATTCTGATATTGAAAACTTTTATCGTATAGCAAATAACCAAGCGGAAGTAATAGAGTTTAAAATCACAAATAACAGTGCTAAAATTTTAGGTATAAAATTAAAAGATTTATCTATTAACCCTAATATGTTAATAGCATTCATAATAAGAAATAATAAACAAATTTTCCCTAATGGTGATGATGAAATTAAGCTGGACGATAATGTTGTTGTTGTTAGCTATAAGCATAAAATTGAGCATATTGATGATATTATTTCTAGGGGGCAATAACTATGAATTATAAAATGATTTTCTATGTTCTTGCCAGAATGCTTAAATTACTAACTGGTCTTTTGATTATTCCAATGCTGGTATCTTTAATGTATAATGAGTCTTCAAAAACAACTGTATCTTTTCTTGTTGCAATAATAATGAGCCTTGCGCTGTATTCTATTATTGATGCCTTTACCGAGGAAAATAGAGAGCAAGATTTCTATAAAAGGGAAGGATTTGTTATTGTAACTCTGACTTGGATTGTATTTTCCCTTATAGGAGCATTACCCTTTTATTTATCCGGGGAAATTCCTAGTTATATTGACAGTCTTTTCGAAACGGTTAGTGGTTTTACAACGACAGGTTCTACTATTTTGCAAGATATAGAAAGTTTAAGTAAGAGTCTCTTATTTTGGAGAAGTTTCACCCATTTTATTGGTGGTATGGGGGTTATTGTTTTTGCACTAGCTATCCTACCACGTTCTCCTCACACAATTCATATCGCAAAAGCTGAAGTTCCTGGACCATATTTTGGTAAAGTAGTATCGTCTATGAAACAAACCGCAAGATATTTATACGGAATTTATATAACTTTAACAGCAATTTTGTTTGTTCTGTTATTATCTGGTGGTATTGGTATATTTGATAGTATTAATCTAGCATTTTCTACTGCTGGAACTGGTGGATTTGCTCCAAGAAACCTTGGTATTGGTTATTACAATAGTACTTACATAACTGTAGTTATCGCTATATTCATGCTTATATTTTCAATGAATTTAAGTTTAATATATTTTATTATCTTTAAACGTTATTTTAAAGTTTTAAAAAGTGAAGAATTACGTTGGTTTTTAGGGATGATAAGTATTTTATCTGTAATTATGTTTTTAGATATTTATCGTTCTTATGATACTCCTAACCACAGTTTATTAGATGTTTTCTTTACAGTATCATCTATAGTTTCTACAACCGGGTTTACTTATAATGATTTTAATATCTGGCCAGTTTTTTCTAAAATGATTATTCTTATTTTAATGCTTGTTGGAGGATGTACAGGTGGAACGGCTGGTGGAATTAAGATACCTCGTTTAATATTCTTTATAAAAAATGCTAAACAATCTATTGGCAAGGCCCTTAACCCACGAAAAATATCAATGTTTAAAATAGATGGTAAAATTGTAAAAGATACTACACCGCTTGCTAATTATTTACTATTATTTGGATTTATTTTCGTTATTATATTATTTTTAGTAACATTCCAAATAAATGATTTTGAAGATGCAATTTCATTAACAGTTACTTCTATTAGTAATGCAGGCCCCGCATTTAATAATTTTGGGCCAATGAGCAATTTTTCATCTATTCCGTACTTTACAAAGATAATTTTATGTTTTTCTATGCTACTTGGGCGTTTAGAGTTAATACCACTAGTTGTATTTTTCTCTGCTAAAACATGGACAAAACGCAGAAAAAAAGCAAAAACTACTAATTTTCATAAATAAAAGAAGAGATTTACTTATAAATCTCTTCTTTTATTATCGTCACTATTTCTGCTATTTCTTCATTTATTTTTTCATCCATTTCATTTTTAGAAATCATACCCTCATTATGCGCTTCTGAATAACCTAATATAACAGATAATGAATTTTTCACTTTATGTAATACTATTTTTTTCTTTTGCTCATTTTTATCTAACGTTAAACTTTTTATGTAAATCACTGCAATATTTAATATTAATAATATAGACAATGGAATGAAGAATATTTTATTCCAAAATGATAAGACTAAAAATAATACTATCAAAATATTAATTATTAATAAACTAATCATATTTTTCATGATACAAACTATAGACCTCTTTCTTATTAATACCAAATTCTTTTGAAATATTTTTTATAGCTTCTGATTTTTTTTCACCATTTTGAACTTTTTGATAAACAAGTTCAACTAATTCATCAAAATTAACATCTTCTGACTTTTCATCTCTATTTGGAGAAATTATAACAACAAATTCTCCTTTTTCCTTTATCTTATCCCCTAATATTTCCAGAATTTCTTTTGCTGAAGAAGTCTCTATTTGCTCAAACATCTTTGTTAGCTCACGCGCTACTGAAATCTTTCTAGTTGAGTCAATTTTCGAAATCTCTTCCACTAAATTCTTTACCCGATGAGGTGATTCATATAAGATAGCGGTAGTATTTATTTTTAAAATTTCTTCTAGTTTTAATTTTAAATCTTTTGTTTTTCTTGGTAAAAAACCATAAAATGTGTAGTTATAAGATTCTATACCACTAGCTACTAGAGCGGTTAACCCTGCATTTGCTCCAGGTAGTGCCGTAATAGGAAGTCCTATTTTTTTAATTTTTTCTACTAAAATATATCCTGGATCAGAAATACACGGCATCCCAGCATCTGTAACAAGTGCTACTTCTCTTCCTTCTTCTAAATAACTAATAATCTTTTCACTCATTTTTTCTTCATTATGTTCATGATAACTTATTAACTTCTTACCTGTTATTTCATAATGATTTAGCAATTTTTGCGTATTTCTTGTATCTTCACACGCTAAAATTTCTACACTTTTCAGAACTTTTAACGCCCTTAAAGTTATATCCTCAAGATTACCTATAGGAGTTGCCACTAAATATAACATGTTAATCCTCCTTTATTTTTTTATTATAATATCTTATCTTATTTTCTTTCTCTTTACTGATATTTTCAAAAATATATTGTTCTTTCTGCATCCGTGTCAGTTTCTTAAACGAACTTTCTGCTTTTGTCGCTTCACTTTTTGTTTCATACTCCTCAAAATATACCAAAGTGACAGGGCCTCTTGCCCTAGTGTACTTAGCTCCTTTTTTAGCATTATGCAATTTTATTCTACGTACTATATCTGTAGTATATCCTGTGTAAAAGCTTCTATCAGCGCACTCAACTACATATATATAACTAACTGTCAATTCCATACACCTTCTTCATTTCTTCTGTATATGTCTCATCTTCTTTATAAATGTATAACGGTTGTTCTACTTTTATATCACTTACATTAGAAATACTTCCCTCTACTAAAACTATTTTACTATTATTACTAGATTCTTTACCATAAACAAACTTTATTCGCTTTATAGCCAAACCATTTTTCTCACATTCTGATATAATGTCAGAAATACGATAAGTACGATGAACTAAACTAAATTTCCCATTTTGCTTTAACAAATATTTTATAGCTTGTATAACATCACTAAGATTACATAATATTTCATGACGTGATATATTATGATTAAACTTTTCCCTTTGGTTAGGCATATTTTTCACTGGAAAGTAAGGTGGATTACATATTACATAATCAAAAGATGACGGTTTATAATAATTTTTTGTTTTTTTTATATCACCATTTCTAACATTTATTCCCGTTAAATTATTAAGCTCAATACTTCTTTTACTTAATTCCACCAAATCTTCTTGGATTTCTAACATTTCTATCTGCGCCTGACTCTTCTCACGTAAAATAATAGAAATCCCTCCATTTCCACTACAAAGTTCTATTATGTTCTTTTTAGAACTTTTAGGGACATTGGCAAAATAAGGTAATAAGAAAGAATCTGTCGACATACTGTAATGGTCTATCTTCTGTAAAATTTTATAATTTTTAGATACTATATCTTCTCTTATATTCTCAATCATTTAATCTAATCTCCAAGAAAATCTAATCTATTCTCATCAAGAATAAGTGAAAATAAAAATTTTTCTAACACTAATACTGAATTTACATTAGCTTTTATATCATAAATTGCCTGTAACACTTTTTCATGAACTCGGCTGATATTCTTTATATTTTCTAAAGAAGAGGACATAGTATAGCTAATTTCTATTTTCTTATTAACTGTTTCAAAAAAATCAAGTATCTCTTCCTTATTTTTTAATTCGTTTAAAAGATAAATATTTGCAAAGTGTTTTTTATACTCAAATTTATTTTTAAATTCAAAAATTATTTTTTCTAAAAATTCTTTACCTTCTAGTTTTTCCTCTTTTTTTCCTACAAGTTTAATTTGCTGGCAACGTGAAATTATTGTTGGTAAAACTGCACTTGTATTTTTACAACTCAAAATAGCTATTATGTCTTCTTCTGGCTCTTCTAAAAATTTAAGCAGACTATTAGCTGCTTGATCAGTCATTTTCTCTATGTCTTTTATCCAATATATCTTTTTTCCATAGTAGGACTTAATACTAAATTCTTTTTTTAATAATTGTATCTCTTCTTTTTTTATTGACGTTTCAGTATCTACTTTATAGAAGTCTACATAGTTATTATGTTCTATGCTAATGCAGTTTTTACATTTTCCACAATTCTTAAAGTCTTTAGAATTATTATCTAAACAAAAAACTGCTTTAACAAATTGTAAAATAAACTCATCACAATATAAACTATCCTCACTTACTACTAGATAGGCATGGGATAGTTTATTATTTTTTAATGAATTTGTTAAAGATTTTACAGCAATATCGTCTTTATTAAAATTCATTGTTTAAAAATCCTTCCAATATTTTAAATGCGTCTTTCTCTACTTTTTCATAATCTTGATTTGCATCGATAACCTTTATACGTTTTTTATAATCATTAGAAAGTTCATCATATCCACGTTTTACATCTTTATAAAACTTCAAACTTTCATTGTCCATTCGATTATTTTCATCACGACCTTTTGTACGAGATAACCCTATTTCTACATCTACATTAAAATATAGAGTTAGGTCAGGCTCTAAACCATCAGTAGTATATTTATTAATATCAATTATATCTTGTTTATTAAGTCCTCTACCGTAGCTTTGATATGCTATAGAACTATCAACAAAACGGTCACAAATAACTATATATCCTTCTTCTACATATGGAATTATTTTTTTTATAATATGATCACGTCTACTTACGCAAAACAGTAAACTCTCTGTTTTAGCATCTATTTCATTTGAACTATCAAACAAGAGCTCACGAACTTTTTCGCTAAATTCTGTTCCTCCAGGTTCACGAGTAGTTATTACTTTATAACCTTTTTTTACTAAGTATTCTGTTACAGAATTTATAAATGTAGTTTTTCCTGACCCATCAGAGCCTTCCACAGTTATGAATTTTCCTTTCATTAGTCTTAACCTTTCTTTATATATTATTTACAACCATAAACTTTCTTTATAATTTTTATTATGTAACTTTCAATATATGTTTAAATGACCTAAACATTATTATCTTTATCAGTTATAATATTGTAACATACTTTAATTAAAAATAAAAATGCTACCAACTAATTTAATTTTTTTCAATAATCTATTTCTATAATTACTTTTCTATTCTCACTAAATAAATATCCGATTTTTCATCTAAAATTTCAGAAAATTTGATAAAAAGTATTGAAAAATTCTTTTTTTGGTATTATAATACATATAAAAATAAATTAAAAGGCACATGAAGGAGATTTATATATGACAAAATTAACAGTAAATGATATCCGCGTAGAACTTACTACTGCACCAAAAGAAAAAACACCAGATGATAAATTAGGTTTTGGGAAAGTATTTACAGACCATATGTTCATTATGGACTGGACTCCAGAAAAAGGTTGGTATGATCCTCGAATCGTTCCTTATGGTCCAATTCCTATGTCTCCAGCTCTAAATGTCCTACACTACGGTCAAAGTATCTTTGAAGGTATGAAGGCATATATGGCTAACGGAGAACCTGTTTTATTCCGTCCAGAACAAAACTTCAAACGTTTAAATAAATCAGCTGATCGTATTGCACTTCCTGAACTTGACGAAGAGTTTGCATTAGCAGCGTTGAAAAAATTAATTTCTATTGATAAAGACTGGATTCCTAAATCTGAAGGAACATCTTTATATGTTAGACCATTTGTTTTTGGAGCTGAAGAAGCATTAGGTGTTCATCCAAATAATGAAGTTAAATTCATTATTATTTTATCTCCATCAGGAAGTTACTTTAAAGCCGGTTTACAACCTAATAAAATCTTTGTTGAACATGAATATGTTCGTGCTGTACGTGGTGGATTTGGTTTTGCTAAAACTGCTGGTAACTATGCTGGATCTCTTAAAGGACAGAAAAAAGCACAAGAACTTGGCTATTCTCAATCACTATGGTTAGATGGAGTTGAGCAAAAATATATTGAAGAAGGTGGTGCTATGAATATCTTCTTCAAAATTGACGGAGTGTTCGTTACACCAGAACTAAATGGATCTATCCTTCCAGGTATTACACGTGCATCAGTAATCGAATTACTTAAATCACTTGGAGAAAAAGTAGAAGAAAGAAAATTATCTTTAGACGAAGTTTACGAAGCGTATGACAATGGTAAACTTGATGAAGTATTCTTATGTGGTACTGCCGCTGTAATTGCTCCAGTCGGTGAATTATTCGATGGAACTAAAAAATTAGAAATTATAAAAGATGGTAACCCAGGTGAATGGACAAGTAAAATTTACGACTTACTTACTGGAATCCAACTTGGAAAAGTTGAAGATAAGTTTGGTTGGGTAGTAAAAGTAGAAGAATAATATATAAAAGAGGCTTAGAAAAATATTCCAAGCCTCTTTTATTATAGATACTAAATTAATCTTACATCTAATTAACTATTATTTTCTGAATTTTTCTTTTTATATGCTAATGTATATAGCCCCGCTACTAAGATAGCTCCACCTAAATAGTTTCCTATAAATACACCTACCATGTTATTTAAAAATTGTCCCATAGTAATGTTTGCTCCTCCAAACATAGCTGCCGGAATTACAAACATATTTGCCACAACGTGTTGGAATCCAATAGCAACGAATGTCATTATAGGGAACCAAACACCTATAATTTTTCCACTCGTATCTTTAGCACAGAATGCAAGCCAAGCTCCCATTCCAACAAGCCAGTTACAACCTATTCCTGAACAAATCATTTGAATATAATTTGCATTAATCTTTGCCTCTGCTGTATGTACAGTTTTTTCAAAAACTGCTCCTTCTGTAAGACCTGTTAGATGTCCTAAAAAATAAGCAACAAATAAAGCCCCAACTAAGTTAGCTAGTGTAATAACAATTAAATTTTTTAATAATAACGAAGGTTTTAATTTTTTATCAAATACAGATAACGTAACGGCCATCATATTACTTGTAATTAACTCTCCCCCACCTACTAAAATACATATAAGTCCAATAGGGAATATAGCTGCCCCTAAAAGAGTTCCTAATCCACCCCATTCATGTGGTAATGTCCCTGCTACACGAATATATGCCAGATAACCAACTGAAATAAATGCTCCCCCTAAGAAACCTAAACTAAGCATATATTTAAGATTAGCAGTAGCTTTTGCAACACCTTTCTTACTAGTATATTCATAAATTTCCTGCGGCTCTAGATATGTTTTTGTCATATTTGCCATAATAATTTTTCTCCTTATTTATTTATATAAATTATTATACATTATAAAAACGTTTTTTTCAAACTGTTTTATAATACTTTATTCTATACGGATTATGAAAAAACATTTACAAATATTATCCTATTGCTAATAATTCAATATTATTTATATAACAATATCTTTAATTCTTTATAAATAAAATTTTACATATATTTATGATTTATTAGATTTTTAAATTCTAACCATTACTATATATATAATTATTAAAATAATAAAAATAAAAAAGTGATTGAATTTTAATCAACCACTTTTTTATTTTTATCTTGCTAGCTTAACAGCTCTTACTTCACGAATAACATTGACTTTAATATTACCCGGATATTGCATCGTTTCTTCGATTTTATTTTTTACTTCTTTGGCAATTTTATAAGTTTTTGTATCGTCAACTTCTTGAGGATTTACAATTACACGAATCTCGCGACCGGCTTGAATAGCAAATGTTTTCTCAACACCTTTATGTTCATTTGCAATTTCCTCAAGTTTTTGTAGACGTTTAATATAATGTTCTAATGACTCTCTTCTTGCTCCTGGACGAGATGCTGAAAGTGCATCTGCAGTGGCAACTATAACCGAAATAGGGTTAGTTGGTTCAGTATCTCCATGGTGCGAAGCAATTGCATTGACTACAACTGCATTTTCCTTATATTTAAGTGCTAACGCAACACCAATTTCTACGTGTGAACCTTCAACTTCATGATCAAGCGCTTTACCAATATCATGAAGCAGTCCTGCACGTCGAGCTAATGCAACATCTAAGTCCAATTCAGCAGCAATAAGCCCAGAAATATAAGCTACTTCCATTGAGTGTTGAAGTCCATTTTGTCCATAACTTGTTCTATATTTCAACTTACCTACTATTTTTACTAAATCAGGATGCATATTATGAATACCTAAATCAAATGTAGCTTGCTCTCCTGCATCACGAATTACTTGATCAATATTTCTTTTTGCTTTATCTACAGCTTCTTCAATTTTAGAAGGATGAATACGTCCATCATCAATAAGTGATTTAATAGCTGATTTAGCCACTTCTCGACGAATTGGATCATATCCTGATAATATAACTGCTTCTGGGGTATCATCGATAATTAAATCTACCCCAGTTAAAGTTTCTAAAGTACGGATATTTCTTCCCTCACGCCCGATAATACGTCCTTTCATGTCATCACTTGGAAGATCTACTACTGATACTGTTGTCTCACTAACAACATCTGTAGCAAAACGTTGTAATGACTGAACAATAAGTTCCTTAGCGCGTTTATCCGCTGTACTTTTTGCTTCTAACTCTTTATTTCTAATATAGATTGCCATATCTTTGGCCATATCAGCTTCCACTGTAGCCATAATCTCTTCACGAGCTTGTTCTTCTGTTAAGTTTGCAATTCTTTGCAACTCTGTTTCTTGTTGAATCTTAAGTTGACCAACCTCATTACTTTTTTCATCAAGTAATTGAGACTTTTCTTCCAATTTCATCTCTCTAGAACTTAGCAATTCATCTTTTTTGTTTAAAAGTTCTGTTTGACGTTCTAATGAAGATTCTTTTTGAAGAATTCTATCTTCTTGTCTTTGAATATCTTGCTTTTTAAATTCTACTTCTTTGTTTGCAATATTAATTATCTCTTCAGCTTCTTTTTTTGCAATAGTAGTTTCTTTTTCTACTATATATCTTGCTTCTTTTTTCGCTTCACCAATAATATGTTCTGCATCTTGTTTAGATAATTCTAATCTTTTTTGAATCGAATTTTTTGAAATAATATATCCAAATAAAAGTCCAACAAGTAAAGCTGCAACACTGATTATTCCATAAATCATTTTGCAACCTCTTTCTATTGAAAAAATTTCTTATGATATACTAAATTATTTTATTTAAAACTATACTCAATAAAACGGTTAATACACCATAAATATAATTCTACACTACTGACACTAAAAAGTCAATACAAGACAAACTTTCAAAACTTATTTCTGTGTTATTAATCACATAATATATTAATTAATAGTTCTGAATTAAAATTAAATATTTTTCACAAAAATATCAACAAAATACTTGCAATATAATTGTTGGTATGTTATCATATTCAGGTATGTAAAAATACAAAACTTGATTGAGTGGGAGAACGTAAATTTATACAACGTTCAAATGACCACATCACGAAAAAATATATTAGGAGGTTTTATCGTGGCTAAAAAAATTATAAAAGTAGTTAAATTACAAGTACCAGCAGGTAAAGCTAACCCAGCTCCACCAGTTGGTCCAGCGTTAGGTCAAGCTGGTGTAAACATCATGGGATTCTGTAAAGAATTCAATGCACGTACACAAGACCAAGCAGGATTAATTATCCCAGTGGTAATTTCAGTATATGAAGACCGTTCATTTACTTTCATTACTAAAACACCACCTGCTCCAGTATTACTTAAAAAAGCAGCTAAAATTGAAAAAGCATCTGCTGTCCCTAACCGTGACAAAGTTGCTACAGTTTCAAAAGCTCAAGTTCAAGAAATTGCTGAACTTAAAATGGCTGACTTAAACGCAGCTTCTCTAGAAGCAGCTATGCGTATGATTGAGGGTACTGCAAGAAGTATGGGTATCTTAATAGGAGAATAGGAGGATAATTATAATGGCAAAAAAAGGTAAAAAATATCTTGAAGCAGCTAAATTAGTAGATTCTTCTAGTCTATACTCTGTAGTAGAAGCAATCGAATTAGCTAAAAAAACAAGCACAGTAAAATTTGACGCAACTGTAGAAGTTGCATTCCGTTTAGGAGTTGACACTCGTAAAAACGACCAACAAGTTCGTGGAGCTGTTGTACTTCCAAAAGGAACTGGTAAAACTGCTAAAGTGTTAGTATTTGCTAAAGGTGATAAAGCAGCTGAAGCTGAAGCAGCAGGAGCTGACTACGTAGGACAAGGTGAATATATCACTAAAATCCAACAAGGTTGGTTTGATTTTGACGTAATCGTTGCTACTCCAGATATGATGGGAGAAGTTGGTAAAATCGGTCGTGTATTAGGACCTAAAGGATTAATGCCAAACCCTAAAACTGGTACAGTAACTATGGACGTTACAAAAGCAGTTAATGAAATCAAAGCTGGTAAAGTTGAATACCGTGCTGAAAAAGCTGGTGTTGTTCACACTCCAATCGGTAAAGTTTCATTCTCTACTGAAGATTTAGTAGAAAACTTCAAAGCTGTTCAAGAAGCTTTAGCTAAAGCTAAACCAGCTGCTGCTAAAGGTACTTACTTCAAATCTGTAGCTGTTACTACAACTATGGGACCTGGAGTTCGTGTTAATACAGCTGAATTCAAATAAGAATTTAATTTAAAGAGTATTTCTTCGTGGAAGTACTCTTTTTTATTTTCCAACTAACTCAGTCCATTATGAGTTAAAAAGCAGAATAATGATATTCCTCTTCATTCAAAATATCTTACTCTGCTTTTATTATCATTATCTTCTACCCCAATATATACCTTGATATAATTGTAGTACCAATGCTAATGTTATGGCAACTATAAATATTAATTTGTAGCTCCTACTTATAGTTTCTTTTCTTCTTAAATCTACTATGAATTGTGTACTAAATATTTGAAATATTACTGCTAATACCACCAACATTAATATTTTTACTAAATTAAATTTTGCATTATCAAATGTTGTTAAGTATAATCCATTTAATATTATTGATATTATTTTAATAGCTAATGCATATATTAGTACATCCATTGCTATAAAATTCCAAAATGAACGTTTAGTTAATATCATTTGAATAATAGCTAAATTTGATATTATTATCACTATCAATAATACGTATATATACTCTATAATATTTACTTTATAATAAATATAGTGAAATATAAAGTCTATGACCATTGAAGGTATTAGAAATATATATGTTGTTAAATATATTTGTCTTACTCTTTCCTTAAATGGAATTGGCAAATATTCTGTTATAAGCCTTTCTCTATCCTCATATTTTCTCCCATTTACTACAAATACTATTGCAGATAAAATTGCTAATATTACATAATTTTTATTCAATAATATGATAAGTGTTATTATTATTGTTAAAAAATAATACCCAAAATAGAAAATTTTATAAATTTGTGGTGTTGAATAATTTCTATTCGAGATAATATTTAATAAAGCTCCCCATTTTGTTTTATATTCTACTTTATTCATTTCTCCCAACTCCTTTTAATATTGAAATTAAAATCTTTTCAATATTTTCATTATTATAGCTATCTTGTAATTCTACTATATCGGCATCTATAACTAGTTGCCCGTTTTCTAGTACAAGTATATAATCTGCTAAATTTTGAATCACACTAGGTTCTTCGGTAACTATAATTGTAATCCTATTTTCATCCATATACTCTCGGATCAGTGAAAGCATCTCTTTTTTAGCTATCAATCCTACTCCTGCTAATGGGTTATCTAAAACTAAAACCTGTGAGTTAGTAAAAATGCCTATACCAAACAGTAAAATCTTTTTTTCTCCTTGAGATAATTCATAAATTTTTTTATATTTATAAATATTATATTTTTTTAAATATTCATAACAACTCTGTTTATTAAACCTAGAATCTAATTTTGAAATTTTACTTATGATAGTTTCCACACTTAATTTATCTGAAAATAAAGGGTTATCGGCTACATAGGAATACTTTGCTTTTATCTCTACTTCATTTTCATAAAAATTTAAGTTATTATATAAAATCATTTCTTTTTTTATATCTATACTTCCTAAAATACTTTGCAAAAATAGTGTTTTCCCACTGCCACTATTTCCTGTTATTGCATAAACATAGCCTTCTTTGAAAGTATAATCAATAACCCCTAGTTTAAAATTCCCTTTTTGCACCTTTAAATTAGTTATCTTTAGTACCATAGTTTCTCTCCCCCAATACTATCTCCATAATTTCATTTATATCTATCTTTGTTAAACCATCATCAAGTGCTTTTTCAACTATCTTCTCTATTTCTTTAGAATATTTTCTTTTTTTAATCTCCCGTATTTCCTTTGTATTTATCTCATTTACAAAATATCCTACTGCTCCTTTTGAATAAATAAGATTTTCCTGTAACAACACTTCATAAGCTTTTTTTATAGTTATAATCCCTACTTCTAGTTCTTTAGACAATGTTCGAATTGAAGGAAGTTGTGTATTGGAACTAAGCTCATCCAATAAAATCTTATTTCTTATTCCACTTGCAATTTGTTGATAGATTGGCATTGATGATAAATTAGAAATTTTTATATTCATCTTCCCACCTCTCTTGTATCTACTGTGATTATACAATAGATACAGTTATTTGTCAATATTATTTTAAAAACATTTATTATGGAGATTTTATTTTTTTATAACTAGATATATGCTATAATATATACGTTAATTATTATTTTATGGAGGAATTTTATGATTTCTATTATAGTTCCTATTTACAATGAAGAAACAATTATTCGAGATTTTATTTATAATCTATATTGCTTACGTAATATTAAAGAACATGAAGTTATTTTTGTAGATGGTGGTAGCCAAGATAAAACTTTAGACATATTAGAAGAACTCTCTCATTTTGGATATTCATACTATATTTCTACCAAGAAAGGGCGTGCAAATCAGATGAACTTTGGGGCGGAAATTTCTCACGGTGATATACTTTGGTTTGTTCACGCCGATAGTGTTCTTCAAAAAGATGTTATACAAAAAGTTATCGATTGTCCTACTGAGGTTGGTTGTTTAAAGATTAAATTTTATCCAAATAGTTTTCCTATGCGTGTTAATTCTATTGTTTCTAATATGCGCGCAAGTATTACTAACCTAGCTTTTGGGGATCAAGCATTGTTTCTTTCTAGAGAAGCTTTTAAAAAAGTTGGAGGATATAAAGATATGCCAATTATGGAAGATTATCGAATTTCAGAAGATTTAAGCGCTAATGGATATAAAATTACAGTTATCGATTCTTCTGTGACAACCTCTACACGTCGCTATAAAGGGCATGTAAAAAAAACTATGTGGCAAATGCAAAAATATCAAAAAATGTACCGTCGTGGTGTACCTGTAGAAGAAATCGCCAAGATGTATCGTGATATAAGGTAAGTTTTAATAAAAGATTTTCTCCGATTTAATTGAGAAGAAATTTTTTTTATTTTATGTATAATTTGTCATTTCTTTGATTATTTTTCTATTCTGATTTATAATGAAATTATATATTTTTTAAAGGAGAGAATAAATATGGCTGATTATTTTAAAAAGAAACATTTAATAGAGTTTGGAGAAGGTAAATTCGGTGAAGATGCTGCTGAACATTGGAAAAACTTTATGAATTATTACGGTAATGTAATGGCAGAAGGTGAATTAACATCACGTGAAAAAGCTCTTATAGCTCTTGCTGTTGCACATTCTGAAGCTTGTCCTTACTGCATAGACGCCTACACTAGTACTTGTTTAAGTGAAGGTTGTGATCAAGATCAAATCGCTGAGGCTATTCATGTTGCAGCAGCTATGAAAGCAGGAATTACTTTAGTACACGGTCTTCAAAGTAAAGAGCTTTCTGACAAACTTACTAACTAGGAACTATTATGTCAGAGTTAAACATTCCTAAATTCTTCGATATGGTAGAAGACAAACAATACTTACTTGCCGAAGAATATCCTGATACAATGCAAATAAATGTCGGGAGTTTATGCAATATAACTTGTAGTCACTGTCACGTAGATGGTGGGCCTCACAGGAAAAATAATATGGTTCGTGAGACTTTCGAACAAATTATTGAAGCATTCAAAGTTGGTAACTATAAAATTATGGATATAACAGGCGGAGCTCCTGAAATGAATCCTAACTTTAGATGGTTTTTAAAAGAAATTTCAAAATACGCAAAAACAGTTATGGTTAGAACAAACTTAGTTATTTTAGCTGTACCCGCATATAGTGATATTCCTGAATTATATCGTGATTTAAAAGTCCAAGTTATCGCATCTCTCCCCTACTATAATGAAAAAGTTGTTACTAGACAACGTGGTAAAGGAGTTTTCCCTAAATCTATAGAGGTATTACAACGTCTAAATGAACTTGGTTATGGTAAAGAAGAAGATTTAGTTATTAATTTAGTCTACAATCCAAATGGAGCATATTTACCACCAAAACAAGAAGCTCTAGAAAAAACTTATAAGAAAAAACTTTTTGATAACTTTGGAATTGTATTTAATAACTTATTTGCAATTACAAATAACCCTATTGGGCGTTTTTCTGAATTTTTACATCGTGAGGATTTATATGCAGACTATATGAATAAACTTTTTCGAGCATATAATCCAGCTACATTACCTGGACTTATGTGTCGTAATATGATTTCTATTGGTCCAGACGGCTCTCTTTATGATTGTGATTTTAATTTAATTGAAAAACTAAACGTTTCTGGAGAAATACAGCATGTTAGCCAACTTACCAAAGAACATATTGGTGTTCGTAGAATTAGAACAGGTATGCATTGCTACGGTTGTACAGCTGGAGCTGGTTCTTCTTGAGGTGGCGAAACTTGTTAACATAGGTTATGTTAATTATTAAAAATAAAACAAGAAATATTCATTTTCTACTAGTATTAAAATGAATATTTCTTGTTTTTTCTACATTCTCTAATTATTTAATATGAAGTTAAGAGTGCTCTTAATTTTGATATTTTTCTTCTTTTTTATCTTCTTTGGGGCGTTCTATCTCATCATATTTTGGAGTTATCTCCTTACCTTCAATAATGCTTTTAATCCATTCTAATTGATTTGGAGATAGAATTAATCCACCTGAGCGATTTTGTCCCCCATTTTGGTGAATACCTATCACTTCTCCTTTATCATTAAGTATTCCTCCTCCACTCATACCTGGTGCCCCACCTTGATACTGTACACCATATGTATTTTTTGCATATTGTTGTTCTAACTCTACTGACACATCTTTAAGATGAGTATATTTTCCTTTAGGATAACCATAAACATTTAATTTATCCCCAACATTAACTTTATTATAATTTGAAGTCAAACTAACATACTGGTTATTATTAACATTTGGTAGTTTTATCACAGCTAAATCATTAATATATCCTTTAGGATACTCTTTTTTATTATAAAAATGAATATCTTTTGCACTAAACGTTCCTTTTTTCCCATCTGGTGTTATCCACTCATAAATATTTTCTTTTTCAGATCCTATTAGCTCCCCTGTCATATTATCTTTAGAACTAGTAATAAAGTTATGCGCTACTGATAAGAGTACATTAGGCGATATAAAAGTTGCTGAACCTACACCTGAATTTTCTATATTGTTTGATATAAATCTCATATTAAGCATTGCACTAGCATTCTTTTCCATAATATTTTCTTTTGGTAATTTATCTGTTTCAGGTTTTAATGGTTCAATCTTTCCAGTATATTCTGGTTTTTCTAACTTCTCTGGTTCTACTATTGCTCCTGATTGTACCCCTGTATATTCTGGTCTTTCTAATTTCTCTGGCTCTACTATCGCTCCCGATTGTACCCCTGTATATTCTGGTTTCTCTAATTTCTCTGGTTCTACTATTGCCCCTGATTGTTCTCCTGTATATTCTGGTTTCTCTAATTTCTCTGGTTCTACTATTGCTCCTGATTGTACCCCTGTATATTCTAGTTTCTCTAATTTCTCTGGTTCTACTATTGCCCCTGATTGTTCTCCTGTATATTCTGTTTTTTCTTCTTTTTCAGATTTTACTACTGCTCCTGATTGTTTTCCTACATACTCTGGTTTAATTATATTCCTATTTTTTGAACTTTCACCAGAATTACTGTTTCTTATATCTTCTAATTCTTTATCATTTTTATTTATTTTAAAATTACTATATTCATTTTTTACAAATCCTACATAATTATACCCAGGAATTTCTATTGGATTCGGTAATTTTCCATTCTTAAATACACTAAAATCTGTATTATATATTGATAATTTTGAGCTATCCACTGCTATAACAGGGATTTGTAAAGTATTTACTCCTAAACTTGTAACCAACATTACCGATAATATTTTATACTTTTTATTTTTTCCTCGAGTAACAGCTATTATTAACATACCTACTACTCCAGCAAGTAAAATACCATTTACTCCAGTATATATTCCTGTATTAGGCAAAGTACTTATCTTCGTTTCTTGTGAAGGTTTATAGACTAAATAATAAATTTCTTCATTTGATTCTGCAACTTTAGGAAGCTCTTTTACTATTAATTCTTTTTCTTTTTGTGTTAATTCATCATCACTAACATATCTATAATGTATATTTAATTTATCTTCAGCTTTAGCATAATTATTATTAATTTCTATATTTCCTAATACAAACATTCCAAGAGTAGCCGAAATAACTCCTATAGTAAATTTTCTAATAGCAAACCTACTATATTTTTCTCCAAAAAAATTTTTCATTTATATTCTCCTTTTTCCATAATTTATGATTACTTATGATTTCTCATAATTTAACATATTAATTTTAATTCTTTCATTTAAAAAAATCAAGAAATCAGTATTATGTAAAAAGTATAAATGTTAAAAAAAAGAATCTAGTTTTAGATAATACAAAACTAAATTCTTTATATAATTTTTAATTTAAATTATTTTCTTTCTTCTATTACTCTTACTAAATCTTTAATAGCAACAATATTTTCTGCATCTTCATCAGAAAATTCAAATCCGTATTTTTCTTCAATATCCATTACTACATCAGCGATATCAATTGAATCAGCATCTAAATCCTCATTAAGTTTTGATTCTAATGTGATTTTTTCTGGTTCGATTTTTACATATCTTGTAATTATTTCTTTTACTTCTTCTAAAATTGCCATTTTTTATTCTCCTTTTTCCATTGTTTCTATCATTATATCATAAAGTTTTGTTTTGTGTATTTGTTTTGCTTGTTGAACAGCATAATATAGTGCATTTTCATCGGCAGCACCATGAACTTTTATTGTAGGTTTCTTTATTCCAAGTAAAAATGCTCCACCATATTCACTGTAATCAAATTTTTTCCTAAATGCATTAATACCTTTTTTTACTAATAATGCCCCTATTTTAGTTTTTAAGTTCTGTAAGAAAATTCCTTTTATCATTTTTCCTAATGACTTCGCAACTCCTTCTATAGTTTTTAATAAAACATTTCCTGCAAAGCCTTCAGCCACTACTATATCAAATTGATGCTCTAATATTTCTCGACCTTCTATATTCCCCTTAAAGTTTGCTACTTCGGCCTTCATAAGCTTATGTGCATCCTTATAAACTTTGTTACCTTTACTTTCTTCAACACCTACATTCAACAATGCTACGCTCGGTGTTTCTATATTATAAATGTACTTCATATACAATTGACCAAGTTTTGCATAATTAAGTAGATCGTCCGGTTTTGCCTCAACATTCGCCCCAAGATCTGTTAATAAAAACTTATGATCTGACCTTGTTGGTAGTAGAGAAGCTAAGCCTGGTTTTGAAATACCCTCGATACGACCAATCATAAATACTGAACTTGCCATAAATGCACCTGTACTTCCTCCAGAAATAGCTACATCTATTATTTGATTGTTTAAATCATCTAACATTCTAATCATAGACGCATCTTTTTTCTTTCTATGAACTCGCGCCGGATCATCTGACATATATACTTCTTCTGTACAAACATTTTTTACAATATTTTCAGTTTTTGTTACTTTTATTAATGTTTCTTCCAATCCATAAACATATAATTCTGCTTCGCTGTCTTTATAGTTATTTACAAAGTTAATAATTCTTTCTGGGTTATCTATCCCTAAAATATCTATTCCTATTTTCATAATATTATGCACTCTCTTCTCCTACTAATTTAGCTTCTACAACAAATCTACTTTCCCATTCTCCTGTTTTAGGATTATAATTATCGCAAGTGAATAATGTAAGTTTTTTAGGTTGATCTTTATGTTGCTCTAGTATTTCTACCTGTGTTGCAGCCACATCATATAGTTTACTTACCTCATATGTACGCAACTTATCCTTTGAAATAACCTGAACTTTGTCACCCATTTTTATTTTATTAAGATTATTAAATCTTATACCTACTCCTTGGACACTGTGTCCAGCTATAACAACATTTTGAGCATCTAGTGTTGATGGCTCTTGTGCCGTTGCAACACCATTAATTAAGTTTATTTCCGTTACATCTTGAAATATTGGCTCTTCTATATTTACAGAATCAATTTTTAAAATTCCTAACATTGAATCAGTTAATTTTATTTTAGATGCATTATCAGTAAATAATTTTTGCCACCAAGGTATATCTACCTCTCCTTTACCATTTCTATATGCAGTTATTATTTTATTATTAGCATTTCCTGTTAAATACTCTCTTATTTGATTTTTAAAAATAAGTACCACCGAAGTAAGCAATAATACCGCAATAAGAATATTCATTAATCTATTTTTCCACTTCTTACTCATTTATTCCTCCTACATTGTTGTTTCCTTTAAACCTATATACTCTAACAAACGCTCTTTACTATCTGTTACCTCTATAATTTTTAAAGCTAATTTTTTAGCTAAATACATAAGATCTACATCATTAATTAAATCTGCAACTTTAAAACTTGGAACACCACTTTGCTTCGTACCAAAAAAGTCACCAGGGCCACGTTGTTTAAGATCAAATTCTGCAATTTTAAATCCATCATTTTCCAAACACATAATATCTATTCTCTCACTTTTTGAATCAGTTATCAAGATACAATACGATTGAAACTTACTTCTTCCTACACGTCCTCTAAGTTGATGAAGTGTCGCAAGTCCAAATCTATGCGCATCTACTATAATCATAAATGTTGCATTAGGAACATTCACTCCTACTTCTATTACGGTCGTTGAAATTAAAATATGTATCTCTTTATTTAAGAACTTTTCTACTATTTCATCTTTTTCTTTATTAGTCATTTTCCCATGTAAAATGGCTATTTTATAAGAATCTGATAGATAGCCTCTTATCTTCTCATATGTATCTTCCACATTTTGAAGATCTATTTTTTCCGATTCTTCTATCAATGGACATACAACATAACCTTGTTTTCCATTTTCAAGTTCCATCTTAATATTATCCAAGACTTTATAAAAACTTTTATTATTTGCTTTATATGTCTGGACTTTTTTACGTCCTGCTGGAAGCTCATCTATTGTTGATACTTTTATATCAGTAATTAATGTTATTGCTAGACTACGCGGGATTGGCGTTGCTGTCATCATCAATGAATTTACTGCCTCTCCTTTATTATTTAAAATTTTACGTTGCCTAACACCAAAACGATGCTGTTCATCTGTAATTACGTATTTTAAATTCTTAAATTTGACATCTTCTTGAATTAAAGAATGTGTCCCAATTAATAATTCTACTTCTCCTACTTCAAGTAAACTTAAAATTTTATTACGTTCTTTTTTAGGTGTATTACTAGTAAGAAGCGCTATAGATATATTCAATTCTCTAAAAAACTCGAAAAATGTTTCAAAATGCTGATTAGCAAGGATTTCTGTCGGCGCCATAATAGCTGCTTGATAGCCAGATTTTATAACTCCATACAAAGTAGCCGCTGCTACAGCTGTTTTCCCACTTCCTACATCTCCTTGAAGTAACCTATCCATTTTATAAGGTGTACTTAAGTCTGCAATAATTTCATCTATTACCCTATTCTGTGCATTTGTTAAATTAAATGGCAGTTGCTTTTTAAACGTATTAATTTCATTATCATTAATATAAATACTATATTTTTTATCTTCTATCCTTCTATTTATACTTTGCAACTGTAATTTCAGCTGATAATTAAATAACTCATGGAAAGCATACATCTTACGGGCTTTATCAAACTGCTCAATATCTTTTGGAAAGTGAAGCGTGTATAAGATTTTTTCTAATTTCCAAATTCCTTTAAAGTTTTCAGGAACTAAATCTAAAATAACATTTTCTTCATCAATCATATTAAATGCTTCTTCTACAAGTTTTACAAATCGTTTTTGAGTTATTCCTTGTTTTAAATGATAGAAAACCTCAATTTTATCGTTATTGTCCTTTTTTTCTTCTTTTCCAAAGGAAATACTAGAAGCTGTTATAGTATTATTAGCTCTGTTATACGTCCCCTTAACAACTAAATCACGTCCCTCTAAAAGATTTTTTTTAAGGTAATGTTGATTAAAAAATACTATTTTTATACTACCTGTTGCCGTTAACAATGAAAAAAATGAACGGCTTCTTTTCTTTCCATAAAACTGTGTACTTACACGCGTTTCTACTTTCCCAGTTGCTACTACTTTTTCATTATCTTTCACAGATATAGAAAAATCAGTAGAACTAGACACTCTGTAAGGAATATTATACAAGACATCACGAATAGTATATATATCCAATTCATTCAATGTTTGTAGATATTTTTTTCCCACACCTTTTATAGTTTCTACTGACTTTTCCAATATATTAATCATTACCGAATAATAAACTCCTATATTTTTCTCCAGTTTTTGTAATCGCCAACCCACCTTTGGCAGTTTCTTTTAGTGTTGTCGACATTTCTAAACCAATCTTATACATGGCTTCTAATACTTCATCTGCAGGTATACGACTCTTAATACCTGCAAGTGCCATATCTGCTGCCATCATTGCTATAGATGCTCCTGCAGCATTACGTTTTACACAGGGAACTTCAACTAATCCTGCTACAGGATCACAAACAAGACCTAACATATTTTTTAAAGCAATTGCGAAAGCATGCGCACTTGTTTCTGCATCACCACCCATAGCCTCTACTATCGCGGCTGCAGCCATTGCACTAGCTGAACCTATTTCAGCTTGACATCCACCTTCTGCTCCCGAACAAGATGCATTATTGGCTACAACAAAACCAAAAGCCCCTGCTGTAAATAACATTCTGAGTTGTGTTTCTTCATCTATATTAAACTTTTGTTTTAATGCATGAACGCATCCAGGTAAAACCCCTGCTGACCCTGCTGTAGGTGTTGCGCAAATTAATCCTAGTGAAGCATTAACTTCATTAGTTGCTATAGCTGCCGCAACTCCTGTCAAAAAATCACCACCAGTAATTGATTGGCCACTTTCTATATAATTTTGTAATTTTTTAGCATCTCCTCCAGTAAGTCCTGTCTTTGAACTTACCCCTGCTAGGCCCTCTTCTACGGCTTGCATCATTACTGATAAGTTGCGTTTCATTAATTTTTCCACAGCAGAACGACTAACTCCATTCAACTCCACTTCTTGTTCAATCATAAGCTCCGAAACAGGTTTCTTTTCATGTTTTGATTTTTCCACTATATCTTCTAAACTTGTAAACATAACGGTTCCCCTATAATTTATCTGCAAATTTTACTTCATTAACATATTCTAAGTTAGTAATTTTTTCTAACTGCTCCTCACTAATTTTTTCTAGAGTCTCAACTACTAAAAGATTTTCCCCCTCTAATATTGAATCAGAAAAATTAGTACTTACTTTATTATTACCAAATATAGTTTCTACCTCTAATAGTAGTTGCACTTTATTGCTTTCACTAAACTTATAAAAAATAAAGTAATTAGGAAAATCTCCAGAAAGATTTACATCGAATCCTAATAATTCAAAAATAATCATCTTCCCTCCACCAATTGATTTCCCAACTAAGTCCAAACTATGTCTACCTGCTTCCACTTCTAATTTAGCAGTATTTGGATGAATATGCTCAACTTCACTTTCTATAAATTCAAAATCTATCCCTGCTTCTTTGGCATCTTCTAAACTAGTTCTTATACGTTTATCTGAGGTATTATACCCTAATAGTCCCCCTATTAATGCTATATCTGTTCCATGTCCTTTATATGTTTCTTTAAAAGAACCATATAAAGTAATCTTTATTTTTTCAGGTTGATATCCAAATATATATCTAGTAAGTAATCCTATTCTAACAGCTCCAGCTGTATGTGAACTTGATGGACCAACCATTATTGGTCCTATAATATCAAATACACTTCTATATTTCATATTTATACCTCCAATATAGTAGGCAGTATCACAGGCTTTCTTCCAATCTCTTGTTCTAAAAATTGTCCTAATTTCTCTACTATTTGGTGACGCACTTGATATACCCCTATTTCTTCATCAGAAAGTGTGTTTAATACTGCATCTTTAACTACACCTTTACACGCACCAAACAACTCCATAGATTCATTAATATTAACAAAACCACGGCTTATTATATCTGGATTATTGAGTAATTTTTTATTTTTAAAATCTAAAGCTACAGATACAACAATGACACCCTCTTCTGAAAGCTCTTTTCTATCTTTTATAACTACACTTCCTATGTCTCCAATTCCAAGTCCATCCACATATACATCTGATGCCTCAAATCTTCCAGCAATACGAGCACTATCGCTTGTTAACGCTAGGACCTCTCCATTTTCCATAATAAATGAATTTTCTAGAGGAATATCACATTCTGCGGCAGTTTGAGCATGAATAACTTGCATACGATACTCACCATGAATAGGCATAAAGTATTTAGGTTTAATCAATCTAAACATTAACTTCTGTTCTTCTTTTGATCCATGCCCTGATGTATGAACATTATTTACACTAGATGTAATTACATTTGCCCCAAGTTTTGATAGTAAATCTATATTTTTATTAATAGATAAGGTATTTCCAGGAATAGCAGAACTTGCAAAAATTACCGTATCTGTAGGCATAATAGTAATCTTTTTATGCGTACCATTAGCAATTCTACTAAGGGCTGCAAGTTCTTCTCCTTGAGTTCCTGTACATAAAATAAGCAATTTATTTGGATCAACTTGATTTAAATATTTACTATTAACAAAAGTATCTTTTGGAGCTTTAATATATCCTAATTCTGTACCAATTTTGATAGCTTTCTCCATTGAGCGACCAAAAACAACAATTTTTCTTCCATGTTCTATACATGCTTCAACTACCTGTTTTACACGATAAACGTTAGAAGCAAATGTAGCAAATATTACACGGTGTTTTTCTTTACGTAATATATTAGAAATTGTTTTTCCTACTTCTTTTTCGCTTTGAGTAAACTCTCCTCTTTCGGAGTTAGTTGAGTCTGAAAGTAAACATAGTACACCTTCAGCCCCAATCGCCGCCATTTTATGTAAGTTTGTACCTTGTCCCACTGGAGTAAAGTCAAATTTGAAATCTCCTGTATGAACAATATTTCCTTGTGGTGTATTAACTATAACCCCAAAAGAATCTGGAATAGAATGCGTTGTATTATGAAATGACACTTTTAAATATTTAAACTCTAAAATAGTATCTTCATCAATAACATTTAATTCGGCTCTTGCCAATAAATTATGTTCTTCTAATTTTGATCTTATTAACCCAATAGCAAGTGGTCCGCCATAAATAGGTAAATTCACTTTTCTTAGTAAAAATGGCAATCCGCCAATATGATCTTCATGCCCATGCGTTATCACTAAGGCTTTTATTTTAGATATATTTTTTTCAATATACGAATAATCAGGAATTACATAATCAATTCCTAAAATATTATCTCCAGGAAACTTTACCCCTGCATCAATAATAATTATTTCATCACGATATTGAATAGCGTAAGTGTTCTTCCCTATTTCGCCTAATCCACCAATGGCAGCTACACCTACTTCATTTTTTTTAATGATTTTATCCATTAACTTTCTCCACTTTAAAATCTTCCACTTGTTTTTCAAATTCTAAATATGCGTCACTTAATTCTTGAACAAGCTCTATATTATAATCTCTGTCATCCAAGTATTTTCTAACCTCAGGAACACCATCAGCTTCTACAAATAATACTTGTGTATTCTCCCTTACTGGAATTTCTTTTGAATTTTCTTGATAAAATACTTTAAATACTGGCATTAATTCTCTCCTATCATTTCTTTTAATATACTTAGTGTATAATCTATTTCTTTTTTAGTTGTGTTTATATTTATAAATGAGAACTGAATTATATTTCTTTCTAATAAGTATGAACTCTTATAATGAATAAATATATTATTTATCGCAAGAGATGCTCCTACATTAAGCGAAGAAATACTTTCAGGAAGTTCAACAGTTATTATGACCGGTGACACTTCACTATCTTTAATTTTCATAATTGGAAGTCCTAAAGCTTTTAATCCTTCTTTCATATAAGTATACTTACTTTGGACTTTTTCATATCTTTCATCAGTTTCAAAAGAGTCTAAAGCTGTATTTAGAGCTTCCATTAAAATTGATGGCTGTGTAAATGGTATAGATACCATCTTGTTAGCATAATGTAAATCTAAATATAATGGCGTATTTTCTAATGGAACCAACTCGCAATTTGAACCTACTATAGCAAGTCCTGCTACAGAACAAAATGCTTTTCCTGATGAACACGCAACGTAATCTACATTTCTATAACTATACTTTACTGCTCCTACTGCTGATACAGCATCAACAGCTAAAACTTTATTATGTTTTTCTTTCACAATTTCTGTAATTCTTTGTAAATTATTTAAAATTCCAGCACTAGTTTCATTATGAACTAAATAGACAAAGTCATAATTGTCCTCAGATAACTTTCTATCTAATAATTCTAAATCAAAACTCTCTCCAAAACCTACGGTATAATCATCTATATTTAACCCATGGCGTTTACTTTCACGTATCAGTCTACTTCCGAATTCTCCATTTGCAAGAACCAACCCATTGTAAAGTTCACGTCCCTTAAGCTGAGCCATGATAGCTTCATTAGCTAAAGTTGCTGAACCGTGAAGTATTGTTGCACACTCAACATCAAGAATTCTTTCTAACTTAGATAAAGTATCTTTTGTCAATGTGACAAACTCGTTACTTCTATGTGAATAAAGTTTCTTAGATAATTTCGCAACAACATCATCTAACAAATCTACTGGGCCTGGCAAAAAATTTATACGTTGAGCTACTGCAAGCCTATTAAGAATTTTGTTTTCAGCGGTTAAATCTAAATACATCGGCATATATTCTGCATCTTTTGTACCTACATTTTCATGAAATTGAACAAACCCTATATGATTATATAATTTTTTTTGTCTAACTGTTCCCGAAATAAAAACAATATCATATGAATTTTGAATAATATAATTAAACGTTCTTTGTATTAATTCTGTAAATACTTTTGTTTTTCTATACTGATGTTTTATTGATAACAATCTAATTTCAACAGGTTTTCTATATTCTCCATTGTAATATTTATCTATATTATTTAATTTTTGATCCAGAGAAAACGGACGTGTATCAGATAATGAAATCATTCCTACTACTTCATTATCTTTTTTAGCTATTATATAAATGTTTTTATCATGAAATTTATCTTTTAATTTCTTAGTTTCATTTTTTTTGTGCTGAGGAATCTCATCAACAAATGTTTCATAATTTAATTTGAAAATTTGTTCATATTCTTCTTGTGTATTCGCTATTTTATATATCATAATGTTTCCTCATAACTTTATTTGGTTAAATTTTCCCTACACTATATCTTACCATATTTATAACTATTTTTCAATTACGCATACTATAAAACTTATTAAAGACAAAATTTATTATTGTCAGGAAACTGCATTTTATAATTAATTATTTAAGCTAAAAAATAAAAAACCCAACAAAAGTTGAGTTTTTTATTTTGATAAAATTAAAGAATACGTTGATTTTTTAGCGCTGTTACAAAATCAGTTAATTCATAAATAGCTTTTGCTTCAATGATTTTTTTCAATTTAGCAGCTTTAAATCCTTTAGATTTTTTTCCACCCATAACATCTGCAATACCATCTTTATGTCCTAAAGAACATACAACTCCACGATTAACATATTTGAAATCCCCAACTTGTTTTCCACTAATACGAGCACCTACATAAGCTCCCATCTGGTTAGCGATTTGCGCTGTAGTTGGATATGGTCTTTCTTGACCTGTTTCAATAAATGCAGCACAGTCACCCACAATATAAATATCTTCCATACCAGGAACAGTTAATTGTTGAGTTGTTACTAAACGGCCACGTTTTGATAATTCTGGGAAAGTTTCGTCCATAAGTTTATTACCACGAACTCCTGCAGTCCACACTAATGTACTAGCTTTCAGTTCTTTTCTTTCTCCATCAACTTCGATAATAAAGCTATCTGCAGTGGCACCTTTAATTCCTGCACCTAAAATAATTTCAATTCCATTATCTTCTAAATATTTTCTAGCATAATCGCTATATTCTTTAGTGAACATTGGAAGTAACGTTGGAGCTGCATCTAATCCATAGATTTTTACTAATTTTTCATCAATTCCATATTTAGAACATAATTCTTTTTTACGATGTACTAATTCGCCTAAGAATTCCATACCAGCAAGACCTGTACCACCTACGATAACAGAGATATCTTTAACATCTTTCTCTTCACTAGTTGCATATTTTCTGAAGTTATCTTCTAACGTAGTTGCAATTTTTTCTGCTGCTAATACATCTGCTATTGGCATAGCATTTTCCGCCATTCCTTCAATACCAAATGTTTCTGGTTGGAATCCTAATCCGATTACTAATACATCATAATCAATTTCATGTTTTTTAGTTAATACTAATTTTTTCTCAGTATCAATTTTAATCACTTCATCTTGAACAAAATTAACACCTGGTGTTACTACATCTTTAATATCAATGCAAATATCACGTGATGGAATATTCCCAGCAGAAACTTCATGTAAGTTAACAGTATCATAATGATATGAGTTTTTATTAACTAATGTTACTTTTACCTCTCCAGCTTTTGCAGCTTTTTTTAATCCTTTTAATGTCGTTAGTCCTGCATAACCAGCACCTAAAATTACTACATTTTTCATAGTATACTTTTCTCCTTTTTATTATTTGTTATTAGCAACAGCAACCACTTCCACAGCAACCGCCTTCTTCATCATCATATATTTCTATCATATTAGGATTGTGAAGCGTAAACTCACTTCCAAATTCATCCTGTACATAATCAATTTCAAGACCTTTTAAAAGTAGTTCGTCTTCTTCATTTACAAGAACTTTTAGTTCCCCAAAGTTATAGACTTTATCTCCTTCTTCTAATTCGTCTTTGATATCAATAGCATAATGCATTTGCGTGCCTTCTAAAGCTATAGAAATTTTCAAGTAACTATCACGCTTGTCGGCATCAAATAACATTTCTTGAAATTTAGATACAGCTACATCTGTTATTATAATTAATTGTTCTCCTGTATTTGTCATAGAATTTTCCCTCTTTATTTTATTTTCTATATATTATTATACTCATTTTTATAATAAAAGAATAGTAACTTGCTTACTTTTTATTAATTTATTTAATAAGTTGATTTTTTTAAAATTTACAAGTATAATTAGGTGTAGCGAGGTGTTTATATTTTGGATAAAAAATATTATGATACGGTGGATAAAATCCAATTAGAACTAGAAAAAATTAGACCTAAATTAATAGCAGATGGTGGTAATATTGAGTTTATTAATTATAAAGATGGTATTTTAAAAATAAGATTTTTAGGAGAATGTGCACATTGTGAACTTTCACAAATCACTCTAAAATTTGCTATAGAAAAAACCATAAAAGAAAAAATCCCAGAAGTGAATAAAGTTATTGAAGTAAAGATGAGTATTGTCTAATCCCTCATCTTTTTTTATTTTGATGTTTATTTTTCACATAAAAAAAAGCAGGATAAACTACCCTGCTTTTTCAGACGTCCCAGAAGGGATTCGAACCCCTGACCGACGGCTTAGAAGGCCGTTGCTCTATCCTGCTGAGCTACTGAGACATTATTTAATTAGTACTTAATGAAAGTACCTTAATAGTATATCAACATTTCTATATTATGTCAATACTTTTCTAAAGAAATTGGAGAAGTTTCTAAACCTCTCCAATCTATAAAAAAATTATCTTCTTAATCCTAGCTCTTTAATTAATTCACGGTATCTTTGGATATCTTTTTTAATTAAATAGTCTAGTAAGTGACGACGACGGAAAACTTTTTTAAGTAATCCACGACGACCTGCGTGATCTTTTTTATGAGTGTTTAAGTGCTCAGTTAAAGCATCAATTTCTGCAGTTAATACTGCGATTTGTACTTCTGGAGAACCAGTATCTGATTCATGAGTACGGAATTTAGCGATAATTTCTTGTTTTCTTTCTTGACTAATTGCTGCCATTGCAATTTCCTCCATATAATTTTATTTTCCCCTTAATCCTAGTATAGAATCTGGAGTGTTTCTAGACCACGAATAAGGAACTTTAGTTATTGTACACTATTTTTTTATTAATTTCAAGTGGAAAAATTTTAAAATATCTTTTTTTCACAAACATCCTTATCTATTTGCAGTTGTTTTTTTAAATGATTAAAACTATCAAATTTTTTTTCAGGTCGGAGAAACTCATAAAAATATACTTCTATTTTTTCTCCATAAATATCTTCATCAAAATCTAAAATATGAGTCTCTATAGATTTTTTATCTTTAATGCCTGATACAGTTGGATTATATCCTATATTTGTTAATGATTTATATATTTTTTTACCAACCATAGTTTTAGTCAGATAAACTCCATTCGTTTTCGGTAATAAATAATTTTCTGTTAAATCTAGATTAGCTGTTGGAAAATTAATTGTTCTACCTAATTGTTTACCCTTTATTACTGTACCAACAATAGAATATGCTCTACCTGAAAATTTAATATATGAAACAAAGTCATTATTTATGACAAAGTTTTTTAAAGTTGTTGTTGATATCTTATGATGCTCTATCTCTTCCTTTTCGTGAATACTAACCTTTATTCCAGAATCTAGAATCATTTCTGGCGTACCCGAACCTTTTACACCATATTTATAGTCATACCCGAAAAAGACCTTTTCAACCTTTAATTTTTTTAAAATTTTATCAATAAATTCTATTGCTTCTAAATTTTGTAATTGTTCATTAAATTCCAAATAATAAACTTCCTCTACACCTAGTTCTTCAAAAATTTTAGATTTCTTTTTTAATGGTGTTAAAGATTCTTCTTTAGATTTTGCAAAATATTCTTTTGGACTTTTATCTAGTGTAATTACCGTTGGTACATATCCTTCTCTGGCTTCTGATACCATTTCAGAAATTATCTTTTGATGAGCTTTATGAACCCCATCAAAAAAGCCCAATGCGGCTACCCTCTTTTTATTACTTTTTTCTATTATATTGTAATCAGAAATATTAAAAATTTTCATTTCTTATTTACCTACTCTATTATTTTTGGAAATGTAGTTTTCACATATAATAATTCATCATCTGAATTTTTCAGATAATAAATAGCTATGGCCTCGTTTTCATATGTGAATACTATTCCATCTGTAAAATCATAGTCTGGGAATTGATTTTTTCTAAATCTAAGTCCATTCATAACTTGTTGCGCCCTAAATTTAGGAATTTCTACAAACTGATATTCCTCTAAGGCATATTCTTTTTTTAATAACTTTTCTTCTAGCTTATTTTTTTCAAGTAATTGTTCTACTTCTGAAAGTGTTAAACAATTATCTAATTCTATTTTCCCACTACGAGTCCTTGTTAGCTTACTCATTGTACTCGGTAAATTCAATTTTTTACCAATATCAGTAGCTATAGTTCTGACATAAGTTCCTTTCCCACAAGAGATATTAATAGAAAAATAGAATTTATTATCTTTATAATAATCACTACCCTCAATAAACTCAACATCATAGATATTAACTTTTCTTGACGGAATTTCTACATCAAACTTTCCTGCGCGTGCGTATTCATAAAGTTTTTTACCTTTCACCTTTACAGCTGAGTAAATTGGTGGAGTTTGTTCAATTTCTCCTATCAAGGTTTGTAAAACATCTTTTATTTTATTTATATCTATATCACTAACGTTACATTCTTCTAAGACTTCTCCGGTCAAATCTTCAGTGGTTGTTTTAATACCTAAACATACTTCCGCACGATAGCTTTTACCCAAATCCATAGCGTAATCACTAACTTTAGTCGCTCCTCCTAATAAAAGTAGTAACACTCCATCTACTTCTGGATCTAACGTACCTGCATGGCCTATTTTTTTCATTTTCAGGATTTTTCTTGCTTTGAAAACAACATCATGACTAGTTACTCCACGTTGCTTATAAATCGGCAATATACCCTCAAACATTATTTATTTTCCTCTTTTTCTAAGCATTTAGGGCACAGTCCATATACTTCAAATTTGTGACCATCAATCCTATATCCTTTTAATTCATCAATTTGTAGATTATCACAGACATGAATATGGATAATTTTTGCTTTACCACACCCTAAGCAAATGTGATGATGATGGTGATGATCTTCTTCTAAACATCCTATTTTAAAATATTTTTCACCCTTTATCTCTGTAGTTTCTAAAATTCCTAGTTCTTCATAAGTACTTAGGTTACGGTATATCGTATCAAAACTTAACCCTGGATAAACCTTTCCTAAGGTTTCCGAAACAAACTTTGCATTTATATATCTATCTTCAGTTACTAACAACTTTACCATAGACTTTCTTTTATCTGTATATTTATATCCTTTTTCTTTTAAAAGCTTCATGATTTTATCAACTTTTTCTTCTGTTGTTGTCATAATAACCTCCAAAATTTATTTTTTGAAATCTATAAATTCTCCACTTCTTAACATAGCTATTTCATCTTTATACGGTGCTATGTCCTTATTTTCACCATACCATGGTGTTTCTAGGATTTTCGGAATATTAGTGAACTCTTGTAAATGAACTATATGATTAATTGCTTCAAAACCAATTCCACCATAACCAATGTTTTCGTGGCGATCTTTATGTGCTCCTAAAGTATTTTTACTGTCATTGATATGTAAAACTTGAATACGATCAAGCCCTACTATTTTATCAAACTCAGTTAGTACTTCATCAAGGTTGTTTACTATGTCATACCCACCTTCAAAGACATGGCATGTATCGAAAGTAACAGTAAGCTTTTCATTTAAAGTTACACCGTCGATTATTTTTGCAATTTCATCAAATGTTCGTCCACACTCACTACCCTTACCAGCCATTACTTCAAGAGCGATATTTGTTTTCATATCTTTTGTTAAAACTTCATTAAGTCCTTTTATTATACTAGCTATACCAACATCAGCACCAGCTTTAACATGAGAACCTGGGTGTAAAACTATATTTTTAGCACCAATTTTTTCAGTTCTTTCTATTTCCAGTCGTAAAAAGTCAACAGCTAACTGATAAATATCAGGCTTTATTGTATTAGCAAGATTAATTATATACGGAGCGTGTACTACTATATCACTAATATTGTTTTCTTCCATTGCCTTATGTGCTTCATCAATACGCAATTCATCAATAGGTTTTCTTCTCGTATTTTGAGGAGCACCTGTATAAATCATAAATGTATCACTGCTATAGCTCGCTGCTTCTTTAACAGAGCCTAACATCATGTCTTTTCCAGACATTGATACATGAGATCCAATCTTTAAATTTTTCATTATTTACCTCTATTTGCTTTATTACTTCTTTTAGCGAATTTTCTTCTTTCTTTTTGTTTAAGTTTATCCATTTTATATTTATATTTTTTCTTATAACCTGGTTTAACTTTTTTAGAAACACGCACTTTTGATTTTAATTTTTCCGTTAAATTATGATCAGCAACAACTTTTTTTCTACTTTGACGTTTATTTCTATCTTTAGTTTCAATAAACTCACCATTTTTTATATCTTGGTGATTAAATTCTATTCCTCGGCTTTCAAGAATTTGTAATTTTTCTTCATCTTTATTATTGTAGATTGTAATACAATCGCCATTTAAACCAGCACGTCCTGTACGTCCAGCTCTATGAATAAAGAAGTCTAAATCATTAGGAATATTATAGTTAATTACATGGCTAACACCTTCAATATCGATTCCTCGACTCATTAAATCACTAGCGACTACATAAGTAAAATCTAAATTATTAATACGACGTTGCATTTGTTTTCGTTCACGCGGTGTTAAATCTCCGTGAAGAACTCCAACATTTAGTCCTTTTGAAATTAAGTAGTTACTTACTTCCTCAACTTCTGTTTTCTTATTTGCAAAAATAAGTGCTAAATAAGGATTGATTACAGTAGTAATTTCATACAGTTTTTCTAAACGCGTTGAACTTTTTTCTGGAATTAAAATATATTCGATTTTTCCAAATTTTGCATTATCAACTTCGATATATTGAGCATTTTTCAAATATTTTTTTAAGAAATGATGCATTTGTGTAGGAATAGTTGCTGAAAAGACTAAGAATTGACAGTTCTCTGCAGTACGTTTAGAAATTTTATCAATATCTTCCATAAATCCTAAATCAATCATCATATCACATTCATCGATAACTAAAGTCTCTACTTCTTTAACAGCAAGAGCACTTGCACGATCTAATTCTAAAACACGAGTAGGCGTTCCAATTATAATGTGTGGTGCATTTGATACTCTTTCTATATCTCGATTCAAATCTTGACCACCAATGCATAGCGTAATTTTTATATCATCTTCACTAAACTCTGCAATATGGACTGCCATATCATAAAGTTGACGAGATAATTCTCGTGTTGGCGCCAAAATTATACTTTGAGTCTTTTTCTTTTCTACATTTAGCTTACTAAAAATTGGTAATAGGAAAGAGTGACTTTTCCCACTTCCTGTTTGTGATTTTGCCACAATATTTTTACCTTTTAATACAGGTGAGAATACTCTCTCTTGAATTTTTGTAGGATTATCAAATTTTAAATCTACTATTGCTTTATTTACAAATTCATTAAATTTATATTGTTCAAATGACTTTGATAACATAAAAAATCTCCTTTTTATTTTTATCTCCATTGTGAATTTCTTAAGATTCACGTTTCAAATATTAAAATACTAAGTTCCTCTAGTATTTGATGTACACAATAAACCATTCTCTATTATACAATAAATACCGCTAATAAGCTATAAAAAACAATTAAAAAAGTTAGCTTAATCATTAATTCAAACACTAAGCTAACCTTTTTATTATCTTAATTATTTTATTATTTCAATACCTGAACTTGTGCCCAAACGCTCTGCACCTAATTCAACATATTTTTCAGCAGTTTCTTTATCTTTTACACCACCGCTAGCTTTTACTTTTGCGTTGTTTCCTACAACACTTTTCATAAGCTTAACATCTTCAAATGTTGCACCACCTGTACCAAACCCAGTTGAAGTTTTAACAAAATCAGCTTTTGCCTTCAATGATAATTCACAAGCCTTAACTTTTTCTTCATCACTAAGGTAGCATGTTTCTATTATAACTTTCAAAACATTTTTTCCTATAGCTTCTTTTATTTGACGGATTTCTTCTTCAACATATCCATATTCTCCATCTTGCAACTTAGCGACATTTATAACCATGTCAATCTCACTAGCACCATTTTCTATTGCTTCTTTCGCTTCAAAAACTTTAGCTGCTGTTGTCATTGCTCCTAGCGGGAATCCAACTACAGCTGCAACTTTCACATCTGTTCCTTCCAAGTATTTTTTAGCATTTTTCACATAGCAACCATTGACACAAACACTATAAAACTTATGTTCAGTCGCTTCTGCACATAATTTTTCTATATCTTTTTGACTTGCTGTTGCTTTTAATATAGTATGATCAATATATTTATTTAATTCCATATTTCTACCTCTATTCTATTATTTCTAAAATATTTTTTATACCTTTTTGTTCTTTAGAACCAACGACATATGCATCTATAATCATAGCCCTGCTTTGTTCTATATTTTTATCATCATTATAATGAATTTCTGCTATTAAATCACCTTTTTTTACTAGGTCTCCTGCTTTTTTCTTTAGTAATATTCCTACTGCATGGTCTATTTCATCTTCTTTCGTTGCGCGTCCAGCACCTATAACCATAGCTGCTTTTCCTATTTCCTCAGCCTTAATTTTTTCTACAAAACCATCTTTAGTTGAATAAACTCCAGATATTGATTTTGGCAATGGTAACAACTTATAGTTATTAACTACCTGTCCATCTCCACCACTAAGTGAGATAAAGTCTTTTAAAATTTCTAAAGCTTTCCCATTTTTTATTACTTCATCTATTTTTTCGCTAGCCTCTTCAAAAGTCTCAACTTCACCTTTATGTTTAAGTGCAATATAAACAATTTCATAAACAACTTCTTTTAAATCAGCCGACCAATGACCTTTTAGCGCCTCGATACCTTCTTTTATCTCATTAGCATTACCTATATTATATCCTAATGGTTCATCCATATTAGTAAGAACAGCAATAGTTTTTCTACCAACACTATTACCTATCTCAACCATTCGACGAGATAATTCACGTGCATCTTCTATGGTCTTCATAAAAGCCCCATCACCAACTTTCACATCAAGTATTATTAAGTCAGATTGTATGGCTAACTTTTTACTCATAATACTGCTGGCTATTAACGGGATACTATCTACTGTTGCTGTAACATCACGTAACGCATAAATTTTTTTGTCCAATGGTACAATGTTATCACTGTATCCCATAAGTCCAACTCCTGTTTTACCTGCTACTTCTACCAGCTCTTCTTTTGTTAAGCTAAACTTGAAATTTTCTATTGATTCAAATTTATCAATAGTTCCTCCTGTATGCCCAAGCCCTTTCCCAGAAAGTTTTGCGGTAGCCATTCCTAAAGCTGCTAAAATTGGCCCTAAGACAACTGTAACTTTGTCACCAACTCCCCCAGTAGAATGTTTATCAACCAAGTAATAATCAAGATTATCAAAAGTAATAATGTCCCCTGAGTTGCGCATTTTTAATGTAAAATACGTTAGCTCTTCTTTTGTCATATTGTTAAAATACACAGCCATTAAAAAAGCACTCATTTGATAATCAGGAATAGTTTCTGCTAGATAACCCTCTAATAGAAAATCTATTTCTTCTTTAGTTAGTTCTTGCCTTTTCTTTTTTTTATCTATAATATCGACAGCTCTCATAGTAATCTCCTTTTATTTTCACGACTTAATAAGGAGTAATCATATAACTATACTCCCTCTAAATTCTTATTATAATTTCTGCTAAAATAAAATATGTTTTTAATATATAATCTATTATATACTCATATCCTAAACTATAATTAACAATCTTTACAATAATATTTTGTCATTCCATACTTATCGATTTCTAAAAATATGTTATCAGATATCTTTATAATCTGTAAAAATTTCTTTTCTTTCAAAAACTTATTTAATTCTTCTTCATTTTTTTTGCTATAGATTATCTTATCACGAATAAAGTACATTTTATATCCTAATAATGTTAAACTGTAATTTTTATATTTGAATAAAATTTTAAATAAAATAAAAAATATAATTAATAAGAACGCTAATTTAAAACTAAAATACAGCTTTTCATTTATAATTGAAAATGTCATAATAATCATTAAAATCAAGTATCCATAATCAATTCCTCGTTGTTTTTTTAATTCTTTATTTGAGCATACAAAAATATCGCTAGGTCTAGAACAAACTAATAAAATTAGTGAAAAAATAGAATATAAAATAAGAACTAAGCATAATATTGTATCTATCAGATCCTGTTTTATTATAGTATAAATTAACAGGACAAAATAAAGAGGTATAAATGAATATATACAATAACTTATATAGTTAAAAGTTTTCTTCATAATTATACCTCCTAATTTTTATCTTTTACTTTTTGGTTTTGACAAAATTTCCGAAAAAATTATATCATTCACAATTTTTTCTTTATCGATAATTTTAGAGTTTGAATATATCTCTTTTTCTCTATCTACTATTACACGAGTATTTTTTTTAGGGCTATTTTTAAATTCATTCGAGCGCTTAATTTCTTGAGAACTTTTCTCTGAAGCTTTTGGGTTTTTCTTTAGCTTTCTGGTATTTTGGGTATTTTGTTTTTTAGGTTTACCATCTTTCATTTTATCTAAAACAAAAGAAATTAATGCAATTAATGCAAAAAATATTGCTGTATTCATACTTTACCACCTTGTTTCCTATTCAAGTATTCTTTTGCAATTAAACCTCTTACCAGATTTTCTCTAGAAAATTCTAACCTAGGTATATTATTTTGTTTAAATGTTTGTTGTCTGAAATTTCGCTGTTGATTGAATTTACTTCTTCCTTTATTATAATTGTCATTATAATATTTTTGATATTCGTTAATAGTATTTTTATTTGTCCTATTTTCTACTGAAACTATATTTTTTCGTGCTTGAGCTTTTTGTTGTATTAATTCACGTGAAATTTCTTTTTCATTTTGTTTAGACGCAGTTTCGGTTATTTCCTGTTGTACTGATACTTGCTTACTTGTTTCATATTCTGGAGCAGCAGTTTCTTTTATACGTCGCATTTCTTCAACAGCTTTTAGTGCAGATTCTCTAGCACGATCTAGTTCCATCTGTTTAGAATTATCTAAATTTTTACGATATTTTTTACTATCTGAAGCCAAAACTGTAACAAAAATAACTAAAAATATGATAACTATTATTGGTACGGCAAAAATTAAAAATGTCATTTTAGCCCCTCCTTTATTTAGTTATTATTTTTCTTGTACATCTGGTTGAGACATACGTTTGATTGAATCTCTCATTCCTGTATCTGCTTCTAGGTTTTTATAATTCATATAATCCATAACTCCTAAATTACCATCTTGGAATGCTTTTGCCATAGCAAGTGGTAACTGTGCTTCTGCTTCTACTACTTTCGCGCGCATTTCTTGAATTCTTGCTTTCATTTCTTGTTCAGCTGCTACCGCCATTGCACGACGTTGTTCAGCTTTAGCTTGCGCGATGTTTTTATCAGCAATAGCTTGTTCTGTTTGTAAGTTTGCACCAATGTTTTGGCCGATGTCTACATCTAAAATGTCAATCGATAGGATTTCAAATGCAGTACCTGCGTCAAGACCTTTATCAAGAATTGTTTTAGAAATTCTATCTGGATTTTCTAATACTACTGTGTGTGATTCAGATGAACCAATAGTTGATACAATACCTTCACCTACACGAGCGATAACTGTTTCTTCCCCAGCTCCCCCAACAAGTCTTTCAATATTTGCACGAACTGTAATACGAGCTTTGGCCTTAACCTCAATCCCGTTGATAGCTACCCCTGCAATATAAGGTGTTTCTATAACTTTCGGGTTAACGCTCATTTGAACGGCTTGAAGCACATCACGTCCTGCTAAATCAATAGCGGCACATCGTTCAAACGTTAAGCTTACTATATTTGCACGGTGTGCAGCAATAAGAGCATTAATAACTCTATCTACATTCCCCCCAGCTAAATAGTGACTTTCTAGCTGGTTTATTGTTACAGCTAATCCCGCTTTATGAGCTTTAATCATCGGATTAATTACTCTACTTGGAATAACACGTCTTAAACGCATACCAACAAGTGTAAAGATACTAACTTTAACACCAGCTGCTATAGCACTAATCCAAAGTCCAAGCGGAAAGAAAGTGAAAAATATTGATAATACAATTAGTACTACCACTAAAATTATACCTGTGAAAACTAATTCTGGCATAACATTTCCTCCTTTAAATTATTAAATTTTTTTTACAACTATACGCATACCTTCGACACGTATAACTTCAATTTCATTACCTTTTTCTACAAAATCCCCATCTGTAACTACATCAAATTTTTCATTATTTAGAGCTGCTACTCCCGCTGGACGAAGGTCAGTATACGCTAGCAATTTTTTACCAATTAAATCTACTCGGCTCTCACTTGCAACATAACCTTCTTCTGTAGAAATTGCGTCATTCAACACTAGTTGATTTAAGAAAGTTAATTTTTTATTTAACATTTTTCTATTAAATAAATATAAACCTACGCCTAACATAAATGATACAATTATGATGAATGCAATATTATAAGTTGATTCATTAACATAAATTATTGCATAAATCAAGGTAATTATACCTACAGTCCCAACTATTCCTCCTGGTATAAACATTTCCAAGCCAATAAGTGCTATTCCTCCAAGGAAAAGAACAAATACAAAAATACTTAACCCTGTTGAATAAGAATGTAAAGCAATATATATTGCCAAACTTAGAATGGAAAGTACTCCATAAAAATTAAATTTTTTTGAGAATAGTTGTTGACAAAATGTAAGTGACATTAAGATTAAAAGAATCCAATCAAGGTACAAATATAAATTTGCCATTTAATCACCTCATTTTTATATATTCTTTTTCTAAATAAGTTAGTAACTCATTTCTCGTAAAAATATTTCCATGTCCTGGAATTGCATACTCGAAATCAATTTTACTAATCTTATCGATATAATCGTGAAGTTTGATTTTATTATAACTCATTGGCTGTGTATAATAATTTTTAGCATGACTATCTCCTAAAAATAATACCTTTTCGTCAGCAATATAAATTAAAAATGCATCATCAGAATGCGAATTATCATTATTGAAACAGATTATCTTTACTCCACCTAAATTAAGCGTGAAATCTGCACGTTTAGGCATATCTGGAATTTTTATTTTTATTTCATGATTCTCATAAACTTTTTTTAATACATCTGCGCTATATTTTATTTCCGTTCCCTCTTCTACTCTTTTATATAAGCTTTCATCATCCCATTTTAACTTAGATAATTCTATTAAAGAACTTTTTGCGCGTTCTGTAGAAATTACTGGAATATCTAGGTATCCCGCTCCAAAACTATGATCCCAATGATGATGGGTAAGAATAACATAACTTGGCATAGGCAAAGAATTCTCCTCAAGTTCTTTTAAAAACATCTCTACTTGGGTTGGACCATTTCCTGCATCAAGCATGACAGAAAAATTTTCTCCTTTTACATAACCGATGGTTGGTTCCAAATACATATATCGTTGTTTTGTATAATAAAGCTTTTCTGAGAATTTAATTAGCATCCTTTTTTACTTCCTTTTGATTATAGGTATATTATAGCATAACTGATAACTATTTACAAACTTGTCTTCTTACAAAAAATGGCTATAAAAGAGCATTTAAAGGCTCCTTTACAGCTGTTTTTATTTTATAATGTATACTCTTAAAATAATACTAATGCTACTAAATAAATATAGTACAACACAAATCCTATTGCGATTATTACCGTCATTATATATATCAACCAAGTTACTAGATATAAAGTATATCCTAATGCTTTAACAATATTGGTTATGCTTAACCATAAATGTCTACCTATCGCTAGAAGTATAGATATTACACCGCCATTATAAACTTCTTCTTGGTTGTCTAAATCACCAAATTTAAATACTGACTTTAATTTCATCATAATTATCGCCTCCCAAGATATTTTTTCTCTACACCATTATTATACTATATAAATCTTTATATTAGCAAATAATTATAATTAACTTTTATAAGAAAAAAATTAAAAAATTAATTTCGCTGACTAATATATAAAAAAATACTAGAGTATTTCTACTCTAGCAACAGTATGGAGATGGCGGGATTTGAACCCGCGTCCAAGAAAACCTCCCCTTAGCTTCTACATGTTTAGTTTACCTATTAAATTTAATTTTTCACTTAAGCCGATAAACAGGCAATGAAAAACGAGTTTGATTATTCTCTTATTTTTTACTACAAACGGAAGTAAAAAATCGTAGACTGCTTATAATGAACCGATTAGCTTTGCCACAGTCGAACAAAGTAATCAGCCTTTAGCTATTAAGCTGCTAAAGCGTAATTTGTTTTTTCGCCAGTTATATTTAACTGAGTGTGTTGTTAAAGGAGCCAACCCTCCTACATGCCACCAAGAAGACTAGCATCCCTGTCGAATCCTAAACATCCCCGTTTTGATGATGAATTTATTTTACCATAAAATTTACATTATGTAAAATTTAAAATTGTATGGTATAATCAAGTTGAATTAAAAAATTGGGAGGTAAATATGCAAACACTTATTAATGAACTTCGTCCAAAAAAAATTACTGATATAATTGGACAACAACATCTTATTGGAAAAAATAAAGTTCTAACAAAAATAGTAGAAAGCAAAAAAATGTTTTCATTTATTTTATATGGACCTCCTGGTACAGGTAAAACTTCAATAGCAAATGCATTAGCTAACGAATTAGATTATAAATTCAAAATATTGAATGCTGTAAACTGTTCTAAAAAGGATTTAACTACGGTTATTGAAGAATCTAAACGATTTAAAAAAGTTCTTTTACTTTTAGATGAATTCCATAGACTAACAAAACCTATGCAGGATATTCTTCTTCCTGAAATTGAATATGATAATATTTATGTTATCGGTTGTACTACCAACAACCCTTATCATACTGTTAATCCTGCTATAAGATCTCGCCTTATGATTTTTGAACTAAAACAAATTAATGAAGATGATATTTACAATTATCTAAAGAAAATAGCAAGAAACAACGAAATATTTTCTAAAAATCTTTCTATTGATGATGATGTCTTTAAAGCTATCGCACTTAATTCATCAGGTGATTTAAGATTTTCACTTAATACATTTGAAATTTTATATAACTTATCCAACGAGGATGAACATATAACAAAGGAAAAACTTCTGAGTTTATCACTAGGAAAATTCAAAAACTATGATAAAGATGGCGACGCTTTTTATGATATTATTAGCGCCTTTCAAAAGTCTATTCGAGGAAGTGATGTTGATGCATCTTTATATTACCTTGCGTTATTAATTGATAGTGGTGATTTAGATACTATTTATCGTAGAATGACAGTTATAGCCTATGAAGATATCGGGCTTGCGAATCCGAATATTGGTCCATTCGTTCATGCTGCGGTAGAAAGTGCAAAAATGCTGGGTCTTCCTGAAGCTCGTATTCCTTTAGCAAATGCTGTTATTCAATTGGCACTTTCGATAAAATCAAACAGTGCAATTATGGCAATCGATAATGCCTTAGCTGAAACAAATCGTAATCCTAAGTTTATTATTCCAGACCACTTACGTGATAGTCATTACTCTGGAGCAGAAAAACTTAATCGTGGAGTCGGCTATAGATATCCCCACTCTTATCCGAATGGCTATGTAAAACAGCAATATTTACCTGATAACTTGGTAGATTCTTCATTTTACACGCCGAAAACAAATAATAAAAACGAGCAAAATCTTAGTGCCTATAAGAAATTTATTGATAATCAAAAATAATTTTATTAAACATATTAGCGCATTCCTATATAAAAAAACGTTAGTCATAAAATTATGACTAACGTTTTTACTATTCTCCTAGAACTTTAACTTCACATTCTAGTTTAACGCCAGAATGTTTAAATACTTCTTCTTGAACTTTTTTTATTAAATTTTTATAATCTTCACAAGTAGCATTATTTATATTCACCATAAATCCAGCATGTTTTGTTGAAACCTGAGCTCCTCCCACAGTCAATCCTTGAAGACCAGCATCTTGAATTAATTTCCCTGCAAAATAACCAACCGGTCTTTTGAAAACAGAACCACATGAAGGATACTCTAATGGTTGCTTTTCTTCACGCATTTTATTTAGTTCATTAACTCTAGCTATTATTTCTTCTTTGTTTCCATCTATCATTTTAAAGTAAACTTTAGAAATAGTCTCTCCTGTTTCTTGAATTACAGAATGTCTATAAGAAAAATTCATGTCCTCATTAGAATACACTTTCTTATTACCTTTTCTATCAAAAACTTCTACTTTTTCTACTACTTCTTTCATTTCACCACCATAAGCTCCAGCGTTCATAAAAATTGCACCGCCTACACTTCCTGGTATACCGCATGAAAATTCAAGATTAGTCAAACTATTTTCTATACAAAAATCAGTAAGTTCTTTCAATGTTGTTCCTGCATAGCACGATAATATATTTTCCTCTGATAATTCTATATTATTCATATCACTAGTTATAACAACAATTCCACTTATTCCAGTATCAGAAATTAAAACATTAGATCCATTTCCTAAAATAGTCAATTCTATTTTGTGGTCATAACTATATTTGATTATATTCTGAAAATCTTCTTCTGTTTTTACACGTACTAAAACCTCAGCATTGCCTCCCGTTTTAGTAAAACTGTATTTTTTTAGCGGTTCATTAAATAATACTTCACTATTACGAACAACGCTTTCTATACCTTGTGCTTTAATCATCTATTCTTACCTTCTTTAACATTTTATTTATAAACTCTAATTTTTTATTTGAGTAATCTTTAAACGTATATTCTTTATTAATAAGTTTAAATTCATTATACTCAGCCTTTAATTCCTCTTTTTCAAACACCTTTTTTAATTTTAAAAAATCATTATGTATTTCTGTCCCGCGTTGAACTACATATAATATTACATCATAGCTCATAGAAAAATAGTCTGTAAGTCTCACATACTTAATTACACCCTTAGTACCATTATGAGCTATTCTATGATAACTTATATTATTTAATCTTTTTTCGTCAAATGTTGTTATCTCATGTAAATTTTCTACAACAACAAGTATATCAACTATTTTTTCCCCAATAACATCTGTTGTACTTGTTGCTCCGATATGGATAAATTCACATTTGGGCATTTTAGGAATTTCTCTTATTTTTTTTATCTCATCATCGAATATTTTAATGTATTTTTTGTTTTCTATAATTTCTTCAATACTAACAGTTCTCTTATTCATACTAAATCCTATCATAAAATTTAACACTTTTATTATTATAGACGTTATTCGATATAAAGTAAAGTTTATAGTTAAATTTTAATACAATTATACAAATTTTATTTTAATACTTATCTACCTACAGTCGCTATAACAAAAGCAGTCTACTTGGTGATCGTTTATCATTCCTATCGCTTGCATATAGCTGTATATGATTGTACTTCCTACAAAAGTAAATCCTCTTTTTTTCATATCCTTGCTTATTTTATCTGATAATTCAGTATTACTAGGCGTATCTTTATAAGATTTCAGATTTGAACTAAGCGTTTTAAAATCTGTAAATTGCCAAATGTAGTTGTCGAAAGTTCCAAATTCTTCTCTTACTTTCAAAAAGGCTAATGCATTTTTTCTCACACCATATATTTTTAACTTATTTCTAATAATACCCTCATCTTCTAGTAAAGAGTTTAAATAGTCATCGCTATAATTCGCGCAAATATTATAGTCAAAATTATCAAAAGCTTTTCTAAAATTTTCTCGTTTTTTTAGAATTAATGACCAACTAAGTCCAGCCTGCATTCCTTCTAAAATTAAATATTCAAACAACTCTCTTTCATCATGAGTTTTTTTTCCCCATTCAGTATCGTGATATTTTGTATCTAACTCTCCTTTTGCCCATGGGCATCTAATCTTTGTCATTAGTTTCCTCCATATTTTCTTTTACTAGATTTATCATATCTCTAATACGACGAATACTGTAACGCTCTTTTTTATCTATTTCTAAAAAGAACCCATCTTTAGCAATAATTCTCACATCTTTATGTGGCATCAAGGCAGCAAACAATTCTTTTCCTTTTAATTTATTTACTATATCTTTTTCAAAAGTTACAATTACTTTGTTTGCAAGTTCTTTGACACTTGTAACTCTCGACTCTTTTGCTTTAACTTTTAAGTAACAAATATCAATTAAATTAGTAACCTCTGTGCCAAAATCAGAAAATCTATCAATTAAATCTTCTACCATACTATCAATCTCCTCATCAGTAATAACACTATTTAATCGTTTATAAAAATCTATTTTGTCTGCATCACTACTAATATATTCTTTTGGAATAAATGCATCTACATTTAATTTAATCTCAAAATCATCATTTTCTGCTTCAAAAAGATCTTTTTGAAGTTTTGGAGCGGATTCTTTTATTATATTTTCATAATACTCTGCATCTTGTGTTTTATCTCGTTCCAAAATAGGTTCTAATATACCTTTTTTCATTTGAATCTCTTGCTCTAACATTTGTGAATATAATGTATACCCTACAGAGTCAATAAATCCATGTTGACGTCCACCAAGAACATCTCCCGCTCCTCGAATTGATAAATCTTGCATAGCAATTTTAAATCCACTTCCTAAAGTTGTAAAATTCTTAATTGCGGATAATCTTTTCTCAGAGTTTTCTGTAAGAGCTTTAAATGGCTGATACATTAAATAAGCATAAGCTTCTCTACTACTTCTTCCTACACGTCCACGAAGTTGGTATAGCTGACTGAGACCAAAACGATCTGCATCTTCTACAATAAGAGTATTAACATTAGAAATATCAATTCCTGTTTCTATTATTGTAGTTGTAATTAATAAATCATATTTTCTATCAATTACATCAGACATAATACGCTCAAGTTCACGTTGTGTCATTCTACCATGTGCGTATGCGATATTTATATCTGGTAATAATCTTTTCAACTCCAAATATTTTTCATCTATGCTATCTACTCTATTATAAACATAAAATACCTGCCCACCACGAGAAACTTCATTCATAATCGCTTCTTTAACTATCATGCTATTTTGTGCGGTAACAAAAGTCTGAATCGGTTGTCGTTCACTTGGTGGGGTTTCTATTACTGACAAGTCACGAATACCTATCAAACTCATATGTAATGTTCTTGGTATTGGTGTTGCACTTAGTGTCAGAACATCAATCGTATTTTTTAAGTGTTTTATCTTCTCTTTGTGTTTAACACCGAAGCGTTGCTCTTCATCAATAATCAATAAACCTAAATCTTTATATTTAAATTTATCATTAAGAAGTTTATGTGTTCCGATAATAATATCAATTTTCCCTTCTCGTAATCTTTTGCAAATTTCTGTAATATCTTTTGCACTTTTGAAACGACTAACTACCTCTATATTAACAGGAAAGTTTGCAAAACGATTAACAAAATTTTCATAGTGTTGCTCAGCTAAAAGTGTTGTTGGTACTAAAACTGCTACTTGCTTTGCATCCATAACTGCTTTAAACGCAACACGCATGGCAACTTCAGTTTTCCCAAAACCTACATCTCCACATAAGAGTCTATCCATAGGACGTTGTTTTTCCATATCTCGTTTTATTTCTTCAGTTGCTTTTAATTGGTCATCGGTAGGTATAAAAGAAAAGTCATCTTCAAATTCTTGTTGCAAGCTACTATCAAAACTATATGCATATCCTGAACTTAACTCACGTTTTATATACAATTTAATCAAGTCTTCTGAAATATCTTCAATTTCACGACGAACTTTATTTTTTACTTGTTGCCATTTTTTAGTTCCAAGTTTATTTAGTTGTGGTTTTCTGTTATCTGTTGAAGCAGTATATTTTTGAATATAATTCATATTGTTAATATCAACATAAATAACATCTCCACCATCATAAACTATTTTTAAAAAATCTTTATGCACTCCGTTGACTTCGATATTCTCTATTCCCTCATAAAGACCAATACCGTGGCTTATATGAACAATATAATCACCAATATTTAATTCTTGATAATTTCTTATTTTTTCAGAATTTGTATATTTAAATTTTACACGGCGTTTTTTTCGTTCTTCTTCTGTAAATAATTCACGCGGTGTTAATAAAAATATTTTATTTTTCTTATCTTCAAAACCTTTCAAATGGTATTTATTAACGTCAATGAAAATCTTCCCATTTTTTATTCCGTAATAAATATCATCATAAAAATAATTATCAAATAAAATCTTTTCAACATAATGTCTTTGTTTTTGGGTATTTAAAGAAATTAAAACTTTATAATCATTATCTAACTTTTCTCTTATTTCTTTAGTTAAATATTCTTCATTAACATAATACACCAAGTCCGTAATATCTATATTATAGCTTTTCTCTATAATTTTTTCATTTAATTTTAAATTAGATAAATAGTACTTTCTCACTTTTTTATTTTGAATTTTTTCAAATGCATTATCGTCAATAATATTTTGGTGAATATATGTTCTATTAATTTCTTGTAAATTTGTTAAAAAATACTGACGCAAACTTTCAACTTTTTCTGTGATTTTATGATAATTATCAAAGAAAATAACAACATCCTCTGTAAAATAATCTACAATACTAAAAGTATGTTCATATATTAGATTAGAAAAACTCTCTAATTCACTAAAATCCCCAGTAGCTCTATATATTTCTATTTTTTCTTGTAAATAGTCACTAATATCCTTATAGTTTTCCTCTTGTTTAAGTTTTTCATCTTTCAATCGTTCTAATATTTTTGTTACGACAATATCTTTTTCTTCATTCGTTAAGAAAAAGTCATTCGTTGGATATATAGTCACATTTTCTACTTTTTCTAGAGATTTTTGCGTAATTTCATCAAAAGTACGAATACTATCTAACTCATCATCGAAAAAATCCAAGCGTATAGGTTTTTCATTTAATGGACTAAAAATATCAACTATACTTCCTCTTTTCGAAAATTCTCCTACTACATCGACACTGTCAACACGATTATAACCCATATCAACTAGTTTTTTCTGCAAGTCCTCAAAATTTATTACTGTCTCTATATTAATTTCAAATGTAGTATTCAAAAATTTCTCAGGATCTTTTAATGTTCTGTAGCTTGCTTCAATAGGAATAATTATTATACTTGGAACTTTTGAAACTAAGTTTTCTAGGACTTTTATAGAATTTTGTACTAAATCATTACTTTTAGCTGTGTGTCTTTTTAAAATATCTATTTCTGGATAAATATATGTTTCTTTTTCTAATGTAGTAATCAATGAAAAAAGTTCTTCTGCTTCCGCTTTATCTTGTGTAATTACAACAACATTCTTATTGCTTTTAACAAATTCATTATAAATTTCTAATGCTTTTGTTGTTATATTTTGTCCATAAATTCCAATATTATTAATTTTTTTGTCATAATCAAAATCTACTATCTTCAACAATTCTTGTTTTAACATGCTCTCTCCTTATCTTTTCATGACAAAGAGCAGGACTCAAAACAAGTTTCCTACTCATTTTTTATCACTGCTTTTATACTAATTATATTTATTCATTAACTCCACAAAACTCATTTTTGAAAAATCTTCTATGCAATTTATACTCTTTGAATAAATTTTTTCAATATCTATCATTTCATCTTTAGAAAATCTTCCTAGCACATAATCTACTACTTTCATAGGTGGAGTTGGTCTATCTATTCCTATTTTTAGACGATTGAATTTTTCAGTTCCAAGGTGACTTATAATACTCTTGAGACCATTATGACCACCGCTACTTCCTTTAGCTTTTAATTTAAAGTTAGCTGTCTTTGTATCTAAATCATCATAGATTACTAGAATGTCTTCTATGTCAATTTCAAAATAATCATAAAATTTTCTTAACGCTTCACCTGAAAGGTTCATGTAAGTTGTCGGTTTTATAAGTAAATATTTAATTCCATTGTAGTACGTTATTGCATAATCAGCATTAAATTTATTTTTATCAAAATTTATATTCCACGCTTTTGCAAGTTTGTCTAAAATCATGAAACCTATATTATGTCTTGTATTTTCATATTGTTTTCCTGGATTTCCTAATCCTACTATTAATTTCATTTGTTGCCTCTTTCAATATATATTTTACTATCGACTCTATTAGAACTACTTAAAGAAGGCAACGAACTCGTTGCCTCCTTTTATTTTTATTTTTTAAAATTATTCAAAAAGAACACTTACTGGTTCATTATGGTGTATTCTATAAATAGCCTTAGCTATTAAATCACCAACACATAGTGGAACCATTTTATCTAATTTTTTCTCTTCAGGTATATCTATTGTATTAGCATATACTAATTCTTTAATTGGAGAATTTTCTATTCTTTCTAATGCTTGTCCACTTAATACCGCATGCGAACAACTTGCATAAACTTCTTTTGCCCCTCTATCTTTAAGTGCTTGAGCACCTAAAGTAATTGTACCTGCTGTATCAATTATGTCATCGATAAGAATGCAAATCTTCCCTTCGATATTTCCAACAATATTCATAACCTCAGCAACATTTGGTTTAGGTCTTCTCTTATCAATTATTGCAATAGGTGTATTAAGAGCATCAGCTAATTTTCTTGCACGAGTAACTCCTCCATGATCTGGTGATACTACAACTACTTCTTCCATATTAGAAAGTTTACCTTTGAAGTATTCAGCAATAATAGGCACTGCCATCAAGTGATCTACTGGAATATCAAAGAATCCTTGAATTTGTAATGCATGAAGATCTAAAGCAATAATACGATTTGCTCCTGCAGTTTCTAATAAGTTTGCCACTAATTTTGCTGTAATTGGTTCACGACTTCTCGCTTTTCTATCTTGACGTGCATACCCATAATAAGGTATTACAACGTTAATAGTATCTACAGAGGCACGTTTTAATGCATCAATCATAATTAATAAAGTCATTAAATTATCATTTACAGGACCACTAGTAGATTGAATAACAAAAACTTCACATCCACGTACGCTTTCCTCTATATTAATAGAAACCTCTCCGTCACTAAATTTTTTAACACTACATTTACTTAGCTCTACTCCTAGTGACTTTGCTACTTGTTTCGCTAATGGAATATTAGAGTTCAATGAAAACAGCTTCAATGGTTTATCTACAAGCATATTAAATTTTCTCCTTAAAATTTTGGTTCGATAGTAATACAGACGTATCCCGCTTATTATTATAGCATAAATATTTTCTAATTTCTACTAAATTTAGTAGAGTCACAATAAAAATAAAAAAATTTAAGATGTAACAAATTTTATTTATTAAATAGTTTATAGAAAATAAAAAATTTAGATAATTATTTTATTTTTTCTATATACTATGCTATGATATAAAACAATAAGGTAAAAAGTATTTTTGTATTTTATTACAATCCATATAATCTCTAAATTATTACTTCTTAATTTATAAGTTGTTATAATTAGATTATAGACTTTCTTACACTTAAAATAATTTATAAAGGAGTGTTTTTATGGATAAAATTTTTGAACTTATTGAAAAAGAACAACACAGACAAAATACGAATATCGAGCTTATAGCTAGTGAAAACTTTGTATCGCAAGATATTTTAAAAGCTACTGGAAGTATATTAACTAACAAATACGCTGAAGGTTATCCTGGTAAAAGATATTATGATGGGTGTGAGGTTGTTGATGAAATTGAAAGCTTAGCTATCGAGCGTCTTAAAGAATTATTTGGTGCAAAATTTGCTAACGTTCAAGCTCATTCAGGTTCTAGCGCTAACATCGCGGTGTATATGGCATTACTTTCTCCTGGTGATACTGTTTTAGGTATGAGTATGGATGCTGGTGGACACTTAACTCATGGAAGCCGTGTAAACTTTTCTGGAAAGTTATATAATGTTGTATCTTATGGAGTAACAAAAGGCACTCATACTATTGATTACGATGAAGTTTTACAATTAGCCAAAGAACACCAACCTAAAATGATTATTGCTGGGGCTAGTGCCTACTCTCGTATAATTGACTTTGCTAAATTTAGAGAAATTGCTGATGAGGTAGGTGCATATCTTATGGTTGATATGGCTCATATAGCTGGGCTTGTCGCTACTGGTCTTCATCCTAGCCCTCTTCCTTATGCTGATGTTGTAACATCTACAACCCATAAAACTCTTAGGGGACCACGTGGTGGAGTTATTTTAACAAATAATGAAGAAATTTCAACAAAAATCAATAAAATGATTTTCCCAGGTGCTCAAGGTGGTCCACTAGAACATATCGTGGCTGCCAAAGCAATTTGTTTTGCAGAAGCATTAAAACCAGAATTTAAAGTGTATCAACAACAAGTACTTAAAAACATTCAAGTAATGGTGAATACTTTTAAAGAAAATAATATTCCTGTTATTAGCGATGGTAGTGATAACCATTTATGTCTAATCGATACCTACTCTACTTATGGAGTAACTGGTCATGACGCTAGCCTTTTATTGAGTAAAGCTAATATAACATGTAATAAAAATGGTATTCCTTTTGATACACTACCTCCTATGAAAACTAGTGGTCTTCGTTTAGGTGCTCCCGCAATGACTACTAAAGGTTATATGGAAGAGGATTTTATAGAAATAACAGATATTATCTGCTCACTCCTTAAAAATGGAGAAAATTACTTAGAAGAAGCAAAAACTAGAGTGGATATGCTGGTTTCAAAAAAGAGAAAAGAATTTAGATAATATTATACCGAAGATTACATATCTTCGGTTTTTTATATTTTAAAAATTCCATTCTATTCTCTTCCTTGAAAAATACGAACGTTAGCCTCTAAAAACACATTTAATTCTTCGTAAAATCTATTTTTATTTACTTTTAGAAAATTTTACATTGACATAGTTCGGTTCTTGTGGTATATTTATTAAACTTACAAGGAGATATAAACATATGACTATAAAAAATATTTTTAAAGCATCTCTTTTTCATAGCATTCACTACGGAAAAATCGAATTTTTAAAAGATGCTATCATCACAGTATTAGAAAATGGAATTATTAATGAAGTTATAAGAAATAATGATCCTAATTATGTGGAAAAATTAACTGAATATTCTTCTCATCAAAATTTTTATGATTTTGGGGATAAGATACTTTTACCAGGATTTATAGATTTACATATCCATGCTCCTCAATGGCCACAAGCAGGATTAGCACTTGATGATGAACTTAGTTGTTGGTTAGATAATTTCACCTTCCCTTTAGAAGCTAAGTACGAAGACGTTAATTATGCAAAAGAAGTTTATACCGATTTAGTAAAAACTCTACTTGCTAACGGAACTACATCTGCTATGTATTTCGGTACTATCCATAACGAAGCAACACTTGAACTTGCAAAAATTTGCGCTGACCTTGGTCAACGTGGGTTCGTTGGAAAAGTCGTTATGGATGATAAAACTATGAACCCAAATTTTTATCGTGATTATTCAACAGAAGAAGCATTAAAAAATACTGAACAGTTCATAAAAGATGTTATAAAACTAGGGAAAAACGTGCCTCAAGGTGTCTATCCAGTCATTACACCACGCTTTGTTCCTAGTTGTACTGATGAATCACTAAAAGGATTGGGTGTTTTAGCCAAAAAATATAATACTTACATTCAAAGTCATTGTAGTGAGAGTGATTGGGAACATAATTTTGTTTCTGAAAGATTTGGTCGTCGTGATACTAAAGTATTGGCTAGTTTTGGTCTTTTAACTGACAAAGCAGTTATGGCTCATGGAAATTTTATTAACAGTAGCGATGCAAAAATTTTCTCACATAATCACTCATCTGTTTGTCACTGTCCTATTTCAAACTCATACTTTGCTAACGCCGTTCTACCAGTAAACAAACTTAAAAATGAAGGTGTAAATATTTGTTTAGGAACTGATATATCGGGTGGTTTTTCTCCAAGTTTATATGATAATATCAAACAAACCGTTATGTCTAGTCGCCTATTAAATGATGGAGTTGATAATAATCTACCTTCTAATCAACGTGGGATTAACAACTCGAAAGTATCTATTTTTGAAGCATTTTATCTTGCAACTCACGGCGGTGGAAAAGCACTCAAACTTCCGCTTGGTATATTTAAAAAAGGTTACATTTGCGATTTTCAAGTTATTGATATAAACACACCAAATAATAAACTACCTAATTACCTAGATAATGAAGAAGATAAACATTTACTACAAAAAATACTTTATCTTTCTACAAAAGAAAATATTCGTGAAGTTTGGATTCAAGGTAAAAGAGTTTTAAAAAAATAATTAATGTTATTTTAATCACTTTACAAAGTTAGTCTTTATTAATTACTATATTTAATTTTGTAAAATTTTAAAATTAAACTGAACGAGCAGTTATACTCGATTATTAAATAAATTTTTTAAGGAGTTTCATTTTATGTCGAAAAAAAATAGACATCTTACCATTGGAGTTGATGAAGATATTCCATTTTCTCAATCCGCAATTTTAGGGTTACAGCACGTTTTAGCAATGGACGTTTATGTACCACCATTTATTTTAGCAACCGCACTTGCATTATCACCTGGTGATGCTGCAGGGCTTATTCAATCTACATTTTTAGGAGCCGGACTTGCCTCTTTAATTCAGGTTTTATTCTATCTTAGATTACCTGTCTGTCAAGGTCCATCTTTTATACCGCTTGGAGCAATTATAGGAATCTATATGGGTTCTAAGAACCTGGGAACCGTTCTTGGCGCGAGTATTGTTGGAGCTATTTTAATTATTATTCTTGGATATTCTGGTATTTATAAATATATCGTTAAAAACTTTATACCTTCTATAGTTAGTGGTACTATTATTATGATTGTTGGATTAACACTTCTGCCTTCTGCGTTTGTCAACAACATTTACATTGAAGGAAATGGATTAACTATGAAACAAAATATCTTACTTGCATTTATCACTGCAGCTTCATTAATTTTCTTTTCATCTTTAGGAAATTATATAACAAGTAGGTTTAAACGTATTTTCCAAATTTCTTCTGTTATTATTTCATTAGGAATAGGTACTTTCTGTGCTTATTTAATGGGTGGTTTTAGTACTCAGTCAATTAAGGATGCTAGTTTTTTCTCAATGCCAAAAATTTTATTTTTAGACTATGATATACATTTTGAAGCATCTGCAATTATTACTATGATTATTATTTATATGGTACTACTTGCTGAGACAACAGGTACATGGTACGCAGTAAGCTCTGTTATGGTTAAGCCTCTTAACGACACTCAAATCAACAGAGGAGTTATTGGTGAAGGTATTGGATGTCTTCTAGCCGCTTTAGTCGGAGCAACTCCAGTTACAGGTTACTCTACAAATGCTGGTATTATCTCTATTACTGGTGTCGCAAGTAGAAAAGTTTTTGTTGTTGCATCTGGTTGGTTTATTGTTCTATCATTCTTAGGAAAACTTTCAGCAATTATCAATTCTATACCTGCTGCTGTTATTGGAGGAGTTTTTGCAGTAGTATGCATTATTATTCTACTTAACGGTTTTAGAGTTGTTAAAAACCTTGATTTTTCTGAAAGAGAATTATATATTATCGGTGTTCCTTTAATGTTCACTATTGGATTATTATTTATCCCTGCTGGCCTTAAAGCTAGTGCACCACAATTTTTACAATATTTAATCGGTTCTCCAATCGCAGTTGGCGCTATTGTGGCAATTATTATGAACAAACTAATTCCAATAGAGAAATATTAAATAAGCTTGAAGAGATGAATTCAAACTCATCTCTTCTTCTTTTTTATTTTAATTAAATATAGTATAATAATCTTAACAACAATAGAAATGGAGAATATCATGACTGAGAAAAAAATGAACGTTGAAAGTTTCAATCTTGACCACACTAAAGTAGTTGCACCTTATATTCGCCTTGTCGGTGTTTATAGTGGAGAAAACGGGGATAAAATTTATAAATATGATATTAGATTTTGTCAACCTAATAAGGAACATCTAAAAATGCCAAGCCTTCACTCACTTGAACATTTAATCGCTGAACTTATTAGAAATCATCTTGATAATGTTCTTGATTTTGGGCCTATGGGGTGCCAAACAGGATTCTATCTTTCTGTAATAAATAACGATAGCTATGAGAATATCGAAGAAGCCCTTGCTAAAACTTTAGAAGATGTTCTTGTTGCAACAGAAGTTCCTGCTTGTAATGAAGTACAATGTGGCTGGGCTGCTTCTCACTCTCTAGAAGGAGCACAAGAAGAAGCGAAAAAATTCTTAGAAAAACGTTCTGAATGGAAAAATGTTTTTTCTAAATAAATACCTGTTTATTTTAATAAAGAAGTAATTACTTGAATCTAAGTAATTACTTCTTTAAAATTTATATTAATATATAGTCGTGCTGTACGCAAAACTATTATATTTGGTTATTTTAATTTTTTTCTAACTAAAGCAGCTCCTATTAACAATGTCATCCCTATTATTCCTGTTGTTTTTGTGTTATCAATCCCTGTATTAGGTAATTTTTTTATAGTAGTATTTTTAGAACTCGGTTTATTAACAACCACATACTCTGTATCATTACTATTTTTAGTGAATTCTACACTTGGTACAACACTATTAGCTACTTTACTTACAACAGCAAACATACTAAAATGATTAATCTTAAATTCTATATTTCCACCTACTATTTTAGAAGAGAGCTTAACCAACGTTCCATCTTCTAAAACATGATATACATTAACATCATTAGCCCCCTCATCTGATAATGCGATGCGAACTGTTCTTTCTTTTTCTAAATTTTCTACTTGACCTTTTTTCAAAATTTTTAAATCCAAAATTCGAACAGAAATTACTTCTCCTAATTTAGTTTTTATATTTTCTACTACATTAACATCATCAATCTCTGTTACACCAAGGTTCAATCCTTTTAATCCAGCATTTCCAAAATCAACTTGAACATCACCATTAATTAATAAATCACTAGGAATCTTATCTTCTGGATATTCTTCTAATGCTGGTTGCACCGCACTTTCTCCTTTAGAGTCTGTATATACAAAAACTGGAACTTTTATGATATCTTCTGTTTTATCACTATATATTACCTTAACTGTAACAGAATTTTCACCTAATGTACTTAGTTTATCTTCTACCAACTCATAAACTACATTTTTAGGTAATTTTTCAGTATTAACTGCTTTTAGTATAGTATCTATTGATAATTTTTTATCTTGTCTTACTTTGACTGTATTAGCTGTTATTAGTTTTGGTGTATATTTTTCTGCTTCAGTAATATACTCAGGTAATGCTTCTTGAACTAATGATTCACCTTTTTCAGAAGTGTAAATTTCATAAGGAACTACTACTCTATCTACAGTTTTATCTGGATAAGTAACTTTTACAACGACATTTACTCTACCGATATTACCAAAATTAGAAATACTTTCTACTTCTAATTTTGTTTCTGCAGGCAAGCCAGTTGTTGCTATTTTTTGAATAACCTCTAATAAGTTTAAGTTTTCACCTTGTTTCACATAATTTACTTTGTTTTCTTTTAATTGTGGATCATATTTCGCATAATCTAATAATTCTAAGGCCTCTTTTTTAGCTATTAAATCTAATCCAAGATTAGCAATTTCTTTAGTTATAGCTGTTACCGTATTTATTGAAGCCAATTTATTATTTATAACCTCTTCAGCATCTTTTAATTTATTAGATAATACTACTCTACTTTCCTTATACAATGCAGCCGATTTTTCAGTTTTATCATTCAATTCTACTATAGCATCAACTAAACTTTGTGCGGCATTAACTACTGAATTTAATTGCACTTTGTTAGCTTCATTAACTAAAACTGGCACATCAATCTCATTAGTTGTATTATCATCTAAGTATAAGACTTTAACCTTAGCATTTTTATTTCCTAAAGTTGATAAGTCTACTTTTTCCAATAATGATAATGATATATTCACCGGTAGTTTCGTTTTATCAATTTTGTCAAAGATATCTTTGTCCTTAAGGCTCTCCCCCATCATAATAGACACTGGGTTTTTATCTATCAATGTTGGTAAGAATGTAGAACTTAGTGTTCCTTTTTCTGGAGAAACAATCTTCAATTTTTTTAAATTTGGATCAATATATCCTACACCATCTACTCCTTGTCGTTTACCAAAATTAAAATCTTTATGCGAGTTTATTCTTGACTCAAAGTATGATGTAGAGCTATGTTGCCCTGCACTTTTTCCAATACTTTTAACATGTTTTGGTTTTAAAAATCCTGGAATAACATTGTCATTATCTGTATAATAGTTAGTGATTTTTCCAGATGTTGCTAACTTATCTGTAAGATCACTTTCTTTTTTCATTTCTCCGCCACCAAAGAAATTAAATAAGCCTGAATAAATTTTGGGAGCATTAAATGTATATGACCCTTTGAAAGCTTCCATTTTATCTTTTTCCGCTTGAGCTGTAGCACGTAGAGTTAAGTATCCTCCTAACGAATGCCCTGTAATATATAGATTTGTTATACTTTTATCATTTTTCAATGCTTTTATTAAATCTTTTGTCGCTATACTTTGATTAGATTCATTACCTAGTACTAAAGCTGCATCTGCACGCATGTCTCCTGATTGTTTTACGTTAGTTCCCTGAATTGCTAAAACTTGTATTGTACTATTTTTCAAAAATGGATAATTAGCTTTTGTTTCAAATAGCACTGCGTCTAAGCCATTATCTTGGTGAAAAGTTTTCTTAACAGTCCAATATGGTGCCAATTCATTATGCATAAATTGAAATTCTTTTTTCTTAAGTGATGCCACATTTGTATTTGGATCCAAAATACTTTTTATTTGATCATCTTTTTCATATACAAGATTCATTAGTAAAGCCATATCCCTTGCTGATATATTCCAAATAAGTTTATCCTTATCCTCTTTATCGTTTTGGCCGTCTCCATCAGTATCTGCTAATTTTGGATGAACATCATATCCCAAATAAGTCCTTCCATCTTTTTTATAAATATATAGTTCATCTTTATTCAAGATGCCATCACCATCATCATCACCATCAGGATTTAACACGACATTTTTATAAATTAAACTATCATATTTTCCACCTTCTAGACCAATATATCCCTTCGATATTGCTTCAGCATATTCAGAAGTTAAACGTGAAATTATTTGTACACCTGGTTTTATATTTTCTACAACAACTTCTTTATCTTTGTCTGATTTTGCTGCTTTTTCGTTATTTTTTATTATATTAACTAATAAGTCTTTGATATTAGTACTATCTGTTGTACGTTTATCAAGAACATTTAATATTTTTTCTGATGTACTAGGTTCTTCTTGAGCTTTTACTAAATTAGAATCTGTTTCATTTTTAGTAATTTCTATATTTTTATTCTTTTCAACAACTTCTGTATTTTCTTTTTTATTTTCCTTAGGTGCTAATGTAGAATCTACCCTCTCCACTGAAACTGGATTAACTGTTTCTTTAATCTCATTATCACTTGCTTGCGCATTACTACCTAGAAAAATAATTGCGCCTATTGTTACTGATGCAATACCTACTGTTAATTTTTTTATTCCATATTTTAATATACCTGTCTTTTTAAACATATATTTCTCCTTGAAAAAGCCAAATTCTTCATCTGTCTTCTTTCTTTCCTTTTGTAAAATTTAGCATTTTATTTTTATAAAAATTCACTCTTAACAAATGCAAATAATTTAACCTAATAAGTTATTTACATAGTAAGAATATTCTAATTATAAATTAAAAGTTATATTTTTACAACATTAAATAAATATTTAAAATACTATTTAAGATAATATAAAAGTTTTCTTTTTTATGAAGTTTTATATATGTTTTATATGTTATGTACATTAAATATCTCTCTTTATTTCATCGAAAAATTAATTTTACCTTTATTAATAATATATAATAATATAAAATTTTGTTGTTTTTATCTAAGCAAAAAATAAATTTTTATATTATCTTACTATACTACTTACACAAGAAAACTCCAATATCATGGAATAAATTTTTTTAAAAAAACTAAGAATAAGACTTGTCTTATTCTTAGTTTCTTGTATTTCCTATTATTTTGACACTAGACTACGTATAGCATTTCTATCTAATTCAATTTCCACTTTTGGTGCAATTCTTAATTTTATTGTTAGTGTCCCTACCTCTACGATTTCTCCATAGATTCCAGCAAAAGTAACAATTCTATCTCCTTCTTTTAATGAATCTTGAAGAAGCTTCAATTCTTTATTTCTTTTAGATTGTGGTCTTATAATCATGAAATACATAAATCCAAAAAGAAACACAATCATTAATATATTAATGTATGAACCTTGCATGTTATACCTCCATTTATTTCTTTACTATATTATTCTACTATATTGACGTAGAAAAATAAACCATTTACTATAAATTTTTAGAAATTTTTAGGATTCTTCTCATTTAACCCATATTTTTCAAAAAATTCTTCTTTAAAATCTAGTAATCTATCTTCCATGATTGCCTGACGAATATCTTTCATCATATTAATTAAAAAGTGAATATTATGCGTTGTTGCAAGTCGTGCTCCAAAAATTTCATCTGCTTTAAATAAATGACGAAGATATGCTTTTGTATAATTTTTACAACAATAACAAGAACACTCTGAATCTAATGGCGTGAAGTCTTCTGCATATTTAGCATTTTTTATTACCACACGCCCCTGAGATGTCATACACGTTCCATTTCTCGCAATACGTGTAGGTAACACGCAGTCAAACATATCTATACCACGTAATACACCCTCAAATAATGCATCTGGAGAACCAACTCCCATTAGATATCTCGCCTTATTAGCAGGAAGTAATGGTGTTACATACTCTAGCACTCGATACATTTCTTGCTTAGGTTCTCCTACCGACAATCCTCCTATGGCGTAACCTGGAAAATCCATACTAACTAAATCTTTAGCGCTTTGTTCACGTAAATCATTAAAACCTGCCCCTTGAACTATTCCAAAAATACTTTGTGTCCTTGGATTTTTATGTGCTTCTAGGCACCTTTCTGCCCAACGGCTTGTTCTTTCTACTGATTGTCTTATATACTTATAATCGTGATTAAAATCTGGGCATTCATCAAATGCCATCATAATATCCGATCCCAAAGAATTTTGGATATGCATAGCCTTTTCTGGGGATAAAAATAATTTTTCACCTGATAAATGATTTTTAAAGTGAACCCCTTCTTCTTCAATTTTCCTAAAGTCACTTAATGAAAATACTTGAAAACCTCCAGAATCCGTTAAAATACTTCCATCCCAATTCATAAACTTATGTAGCCCACCGGCTTTTTCAACAATCTTCTCCCCTGGTCTTAACCATAAATGATATGTATTAGATAAAATTATATCTGCACCCATACTTTTGACTTCCTCAGGTGCCATAGTTTTTACAGTTGCTTGTGTTCCTACTGGCATAAATACTGGTGTTTCAAAGCTACCATGTGGTGTATGTACTATCCCTAGCCTTGCTCCAGATTGTTTACAGGTCTTGATATGTTCATACCAAACTGCATTTTCTTTTACATCTCTCATCTTTTAATAAATTCCTTTCTTAAACTATTATCATCGCATCGCCAAAACTAAAGAAGCGATATTTATTTTCTACTGCTATTTTATACAAATCTAAAATCTTTTCTCTTTCATAAAATGCACTTACAAGCATTATTAACGAAGATTTTGGTAAATGAAAATTTGTAATTAGCCCATCAACACATTTAAATTTAAATCCTGGATAAATAAAAATATTTGTCCAACCAGATGCAGCTACTATTTTGCCATTATTATCTCTTGCGATTGTTTCTAGCGTTCTAGTAGTTGTTGTTCCAACAGAAAAAATTCTACCATTATTTTCTTTTGTTTTATTAATAATCTCTGCAGTTTTTTCATCTAATGTATAATATTCAGAATGCATATCGTGTTCTTCAATATTTTCCACTGCAACCGGTCTAAATGTTCCAAGCCCTACATGTAAAGTTAGGTATGCAACATTAACTCCTTTAGCCTTAATTTTATCTAACAATTCATTGGTAAAATGCAGTCCTGCTGTTGGAGCCGCTGAACTACCTACTTCTTTTGAATATACCGTTTGATATCTTTCTTTATCTGTTAATCTTTCCTTTATATATGGAGGTAATGGCATCGTACCAAGCTCATCCAAACGTTCTTGAAAAATACCTTCGTATTTGAATTCAAAATATCTAAAACCATCATCAAGTACTCTTGTACATATTGCCTCCATAATTCCATCACCAAATGAAACTACACTTCCTATTTTTATTCTTTTTGCTGGTTTTACTAGACATTCCCAAATATTATCGACTTCATTTTTTAATAATAATACTTCTATCGCTGCACCTGTATCCTTTTTTTGTCCATACAGACGTGCTGGCATTACTCTTGTATTATTAAGTACTAAGGTATCGCCTGCTTCAAAATAGTCTATAATATCTGAAAAAGTTTTATGCTCGTAATTATTTTCTTTTTTGTCAATACAAAGTAATTTACTAGTATCTCTTTTTAACAGAGGGGTCTGCGCAATCAATTCCTCTGGTAAATAAAAATCAAACTGTTCTAATTTCATGTAATATCTCCTTTAAAAGTTACCTTTACTATTATAGCTTGAATAAGATAACTTCGCAAGTTTATCCATTCTTTTTATTGAAAAATAGAGATAAAGTCGAACTTTATCTCTATTTACTTTATTTTATTTTTGTTCTCTTAAATATTTTACATGTGATAGAACATTTGTCGCTATTCCTAATCCCACACTCAAAATAAGTAGTGAACTACCCCCATTACTTATAAAAGGTAATGGTACACCTGTCATAGGTATTGAGGCTGTTACACCACCAATATTTACAACAGCTTGGACTATTAGCAAGCTAGCAAACCCAAGTGCATACATTGCTGAAAATGTATTTTTTGATTTAGTACCTGCAAAAATGACTTTTCCTATAAGAAGCCCTAGTAACGCTATTACAAATAGAACTCCAATAAGCCCTAATTCTTCTGCGATAATAGCTAATATAAAGTCAGTATGTGCTTCTGGTAAATATCCTAACTTTTGAATAGAGTTTCCTAATCCTCTTCCTACTAAGCCTCCATTTCCAAAAGCAATATATGAATTAATAACTTGATCAGCAGCCGCACTTAAATTTTCTGAAAAAGGATTTAAAAATACTTTTAGACGGTTCGTTCTATAAGAAGTTCCACTTGAAAAAACTCCCTTAACTACTAAATACATAATAAGTAGTGTGGCTCCTATTATTGCAAGCGAAAGTATTTTTTTTATATTTTTAAAATGTATATTAGAGCACAATGTCATTATTCCTATAACCGATAAAGTAATTAAAATCATCCCTGTATCATTTTGCAATGCAATTACAGCAATTAAAATTAGCGGTATACTAAAAATACTATACAGCTCGCTACTAGTACAGAGCTGACGAAGTTTAACTTTTCTTGTTTCCAATATAAAAGCCATATATATTATAATAAATAACTGTGCCAAGGTAGACGGTTGGAAACTTAAAGGTCCTAGTCGAATCCATGAGTGGGCACCATTTATAGCAGGTAATAATAAGGGGATAATAAGTAAAAATACTATTATCCAAAAGCCATATTGCAATAGTTTTTTATTTTTGAAAAACTCATGCGGTACTGCTACACTAAAAAATAAAAATGCTACATAAGATAATACTGCCCAAGCTGCTTGCCTTTTTAGAAAATAACTAGCCTCTACCGGATTAGAAGATGTGAATGTCCCATACTTGTTACCAATCATACTTGCACTATAAACCATAATACAACTAAATATCAGCAAGATTAATAATGTTAATGCAACCATCCAATCGACTCTTACATGCCTACGTTCATGCTTTATAGATTTTCTAATTTCTTTAATCATGCCTAATTCGCTTTACTCTCTAAATCTGAATTTGTGTACATGGCACTTGTTTTATCTTCTAAACTAGCCAAAATATCACGACCTTTTTTATATGATATACACCCTATCTCAACCGCCAGATTAATCTCTTTTGTCAATCCATAAATTTGTGTGTCTATTACATCTTGATAAAGTGGACATTTTTTCTGTCCTTTTATAGTTAAACAAGCATTAATCATATCTTCAATTTGCATAACATCTTCTTCTATTCTTTTTCTTACCTTAATAAATATAAGACTGTTTTCCAATTCCTCTCACCTATCCTTTTGATAATTCATAATTAACTTCCTGTTTTATTATTAGCATTGCTCTCAAAAACTCTTCCTTGGAAATTAATTCTATACGACGTAATTCTCTTACTTCATATTCTACCATACTAAGAGTATGTTTTCTATCCTTCATGTATATTATTATACCAAAAGTTTTTAAAAATTGCTGTAAATCATAAAAATTTTCCATGAAATTTCCTCTTTTAATTATTATTCAACTCATCTACCAAATTTTTATATTTCTCTACTTTTTCTAACTCATACGCCCTTTGAGCATATTCTTTACTTTTACTATAATTTCCTTCTTGACGCTCTATTAAAGCCAGATTATAATACATAGGCGCAAATGTATTATCAAAATTTAAACCTTCCAAAAAGACTTTCTTAGCATCTTGCTTAGATGATGTCATCAACTTAATCATACCTAACTCGTAATAAGTCAATACCGATTTATTATTTGAAACTAGTTCTTTTTCTAGGTTAAAAACATCATCATCTGAAGGCTGCTTTAATAATCTTTTTTCAACTTTATTTACACGGTAGTTATTTATAAGTCCCTTAGTATTAAGTCCTGTAAATAAAACTACAAAACCAAAAACAACAATTACTATAACATTCAATAATACTATATATATATTTCTTTGCTTTTCTAAGAATAATTGTATAAACACACCTAAAATGAAAGCAAATATAAATAAGATCAACGTAGTATCAAAGAATATAACTGCACCTACTAAATATATAATCGACAGACTTCCACTATATATAAATTTAAGGTTATCATTTTTCTTTGTAAGTTGATTTATAAATATAGACCCTAACAATCCAAAATTAGATACTACAGCTATATCTAAATTGCCAGAATATCCAAAAATCAAAAATAAATTAAAGACCAACGAAATAGTTACTAATATACTAATTGACTTAAGCATATTGAGAGTCTTATTGAATAATACTGAAGTTGCTAGTAGTGTAAGTAATATCACGATCAAGCTCTTTACATTCTCTATTACAAAAACACTCGTAAAAAAGCGATAAAATTGACCACTTATTATTTTTTGATAGTTATAATTCAAATATTGATATAAAGAAATTCCCCTATTTGAGAAATAAATCAGTAAGTAGTTTAGAATAAATGTTATCAAATAAAAAATTGCTATACCACTATACTTTATATCTAAAATATTTCTATCTAATGTTTGTCTTTTGTATAATTCTACAACTCTATTCTTATATCGAAGAGTATCTGGAGTATTATCTATAAACTTAACATCTGCTTCTTTAATAAATAATTTTCTATTCTTATCATTGTAGAGCATTCTTTCAATCATTAAACTTGAAGAAATTCTATATTTTTTATAATCAACTACAGCACTATCAAAATCTGGAGAAACATACAAAATTTTTATTTTTAAACAACTTAGTTTAAACATTTTTTTTAGTCGTTCTTCATTTCTTATGATATTAGAAACAATACCGTCTATTTCTGAGGACTTAAAACTATCGCTATATATAAATCTCACTAACTCATTATTTTCATCTATAAGCCAAACATCTTTTTTCTCTGGTCGGTAATGTAAAATATTATAGTTATATTTTGTTATATATAAATAAATAATTTTCCAAAATTTTTTGTCATTCATAACTTTTATACTAATAGTAAAACTTAAATAGACTTTGTCTATTTAAGTTTTACGCTTGCTACTTCTTGTGAAAAATCAACAGTTTCATTTAATTTTAATACGTTAATACTGTCAACTACATCCATATTTGTTACTACACAAGGAGTAATTGTATCCTTCGCTTTTTCTTTTACTAATTCTAAATCATATGATAACAAAGTTTGACCTACTTCTACTTTATCTCCAGCAGAAACTTTAACATCAAATCCTTCACCTTCCATAGATACTGTTTCTAAACCAACATGAATAAGCAATTCAACATTTCCTGCCTTAATACCAAAAGCGTGTTTTGTAGGGAATACTTGAATTATTTCTCCAGCTACTGGTGATACTAATTTACCTTCTTCTGGAATAATTGCAAATCCATCACCCATCATTTTTTGAGAAAACACTGGGTCTGGTACTTCAGTAATATCTACTACTTTCCCTTTCATATAAGAGTTAATTACTAATTCCTCTATTTTTTCTTCTTGTTTTCCGAATAATTTAGATAAAAATCCCATTACAATCCTCCATATATATAACCTCTTTAATATATCTATTATATACTTTTCTAGCCTATATTTCAATTGTTTTAAAGCATATTGCATAATTAATTTAAAAATATACATTATAGTAAAAAGAGGTCCCACTTTGTACCGACCTCTTTCTAGTTCTATTCTTCCTCTTCTATTTTTTCTTTATAAAATAGCCCGTATATATATTGTTCTGGATCAAATACTTCTAAATCATCAATATTTTCTCCAAGACCAACTAATTTTACAGGAATGTCTAGTTCTTTTTTAATAGCTATAACTATTCCACCTTTTGCTGTACCATCCAACTTCGTAAGAATTACACCTGTAACATCACTTACTTCTTTAAATGTTTTAGCCTGAAGTATACCATTTTGCCCTGTAGTAGCATCTATCGTTAAAAGCACCTCATGTGGTCCTTCTGGAATTTCTCTTTTTATCACTCTGACTATTTTTTCTAGTTCTCTCATCAAATAGTCTTTATTTTGCAGGCGTCCAGCTGTATCGCAAAGCAGGACATCATATCCTTTGGCTTTCGCTGATTGAATAGCGTCAAAAATAATTGCTGCTGAATCTGCACCTTCATGTGATTTTACAATATCAGCTCCACTTCTTTTTGCCCAAACGTCAAGCTGATCAATAGCTCCCGCTCTGAATGTATCTCCAGCAGCTATTAAAACCTTTTTACCTTCTTTTTTCAAATTATGTGCTAGCTTTCCGATAGAAGTAGTTTTTCCTACACCATTTACTCCTACAAATAGGAATACTGATAGTTCTTTTTCTGGCGCATACCTTAAATCTGCTTTAACAGTTCCTTCCATATAGATATCTACCAATTTCTCTATAATCATCTCTTGAAGCTCTCCTGGCTCTTTTAGATTTCTTCGTTGAGATTCTTCTTTTAGATAGTCTACCAATTCCAATACCGTATTATAGCTAACATCTGATTGAATTAATAATTCTTCTAAATCTTCAAAAAACTCTTCGTTAATTTCTCTATATGAACTTATCAAATTATTAAGTGCATTAGAAAAACTATCTCGTGATTTTTTCAAACCTTTTTTAAATTTTTCTGTTACTAACTGAGTCTCGACAAATTCTTCATATTCATCAAGCGAAATTAGTTCTTCATTTAGCTCTTCTTTAGCAGAAAATTTTTCCTTTAATTTTTCAAAAAAACTTGTCATGTTATTCTCCTTGTCCACCATATTCTGTATATAAAAAGGAAGAATATCCTACCTTTTAAATCCCACTGAACTTTTCTTTTATAAAAAAATATTTAACTTTAACTCCAAGAAATTAAATGTACTATGAATTTCTTTATTCAAAAAAGTATGATATATTTTAATATTATCGTTTCTTATATACGTAATTATATCATTCTATGTTTTATAAATCAACTACACATCAAAAATGATTAATATACTTTTTATTTTATTTCAGTATAATTATTAATTTCTAAATCTCCCTCTTCGAATTGCTAAAACAATAATAATCTCTAGAGAAATTATCTTCCCTAGAGATTATCATTAGCTAATAAAGCGTTATTTATTTAGAAAACTATTAATCATTTAATTTTATTTTTTTTTTGAAATAAATATTATTTTTCTTTTTTTCGTCTTCTTGTTGCTAACGCAATACCACCAAATAATCCAATTAAACCTAATACAGAACTTTCTGTTGAATTTAGACCTGTTGAAGATAAACGGCCTTTATTATCAGTTGCTTTATAATTTGCGTCATCTACACCATCCCCATTTTTATTATTATCAGAAGGTTTTACTTCTTTTGGTAAAATAGTTTGAGCAGGCGTTAATATCGCTACTGAACCGTCTTGGAATGTTACTGTTGCTGTTCCATCTGCTCCTACTTCTACATTTGTAGCTGTTGGATTCGCTGCTTTCACTGCTTTTTTAACTTTTTCTTTTTCATCTGAAGTTAAGTTTCTTGGATTCTCAACGATTGTTAATGAAGGAGTTTTTATGCTTTCAGATTGTTTTGGTGTTGGTAGTGGTGTTGCTTTTTGCTCTACTAATGATCTTCCTGGTATTACTACTACTTTTCCAGTATTTTGATCTGTTAGTTTTGCATTTCCTTTAGCATCCACTACTACTGTTTTTCCTGGATTTACTTTTTCAACTTCTTCCTTAACTTTTGCAATTTCTTCTGGCGTTAAGTTTTCTTTGTTCCCAACTGGTACTTTGTTTCCTGGAACATTAACTACTATTGGTGTTACTAGTTTAGCTTCTTCTGATTTTTCTTTTTCAACAACTAAGTTATCTCCAGGTATTATTGCTGGTTTTGCAGTAGGATCATTCGGATCTGTTACTGTTGCATTTCCTTTTGCATCTACTACTACTGTTTTTCCTGGATTTACTTTTTCAACTTCTTCCTTAACTTTTGTAACTTCTTCTGATGTTAAGTTTTTAGAATCAGCAACTGGTACTTTTACAGTTGGCACTTTTACTTCAAATTTATCAGAAGGTATAATCGGTGAAGGCGTTGGAGCTGGTTGTGGTTGCTCTTTTAGTTTTACCAATTCCTCTGTTGGAATTACTAATACTAAATTAGTATTAGGATCTGTTACTGTTGCATTTCCTTTTGCATCTACTGCCACTGTTTTTCCTGGATTTACTTTTTCAACTTCTTCCTTAACTTTTGCAATTTCTTCTGGTGTTAAGTTTTCTTTATTTCCAACTGGTACTTTATTTCCTGGGATATTAATAGTTCCTGGAGCTTCAGGGGCAACTG